>JBDHHZ010000201.1:0-5849 GCA_039589115.1 Gemmatimonadota bacterium
GACGATGACGATCACGTTGATCATGCAGATCGCGATGGAAGAGGGTCTGCGGTTCGCGATTCGAGAGGGCGGCCGGACGGTAGGAGCGGGCGTCGTCACGAAGGTACTGGAGTAGGAGATAAGTAGGTCAGTAGGTCAGTCGGTCAGTCACTGATCCACTGACGCTCACTGATCCACCGATCCACTGGTAATCGATATGTCAGGGAATATCAGAATCAGGCTCAAGGCCTTTGATCACGCGGTCATCGACCAGACGGCGGCCGATATCGTCCGCACGGCACAGAAGACGGGAGCCACGGTGCGTGGACCGATCCCGCTTCCCACTCGCCGTCAGCTGTGGACGGTGCTGCGCAGCCCGCATATCGACAAGAAGTCGCGCGAGCAGTTCGAGTTGAAGACACATAAGAGATTGATCGACATAATCGACTCGAAACCACAGACGGTAGACGCGCTGACCAAGCTCGACCTGCCGGCCGGTGTCGACGTGGAGATCAAGGTAGACTAATGATCGGGCTGATAGGCAAGAAGATCGGAATGACCCAGGTGTTCGCCGAGGACGGGACGGCCGTCCCGGTCACGGCGATCCAGGCGGGTCCCTGTCCGATCGTTCAGGTGAAGACGGACGAGCGGGACGGCTATCGCGCCGTCCAGCTCGGCTACGGTCGCAAGAAGCCCAAGCGTAGCCGCAAGCCGGCGATCGGTCACTCGGAGCGCGCCGGCCTCGATTACGTGCCGGTCATCACGCGCGAGTTCCGGTTGGGCGATACCGATGAGCTGGCCGATGACCCGCACACACCGGTCGCAGCACAAGCCGCTGGGGAGACGGTCGCGGAGGCGGCGGAGAGCGGCGAAGCCGCCGAGGCGCAGGAGGCGGGGGCACAGGACGGCGAGGTACCGGCCGCCGAGCCGCAGGGACAGGGCTTACGCGTGGGGCAGGTGCTCACCGTGGCGATGTTCGAGCCTGGCGAGCGCGTGAAGGTCACCGGCGAGACGAAGGGCCGCGGCTTTCAGGGCGTGGTGAAGCGCCACCGCTTCGCTGGGTTTCCCAAAACGCACGGGCACCCGTCGACCCGCATGGCGGGCTCGATCGGGCCCGGCACCGATCCATCTCGGGTCATCAAAGGCCGCAAGATGCCAGGCCACATGGGGACCGAGCGCAAGACGCTCCGCAACCTCCGGGTCGTGAAGGTGGACTCGGAGCGGAACCTGCTGTTCATCAGGGGCCCGGTGCCCGGTGCGCGGAACGGCTGGATATTCATCGGCAAGCAGTAACGAGAAGCTGACGCAAGATAGACGTTGGACTAACGATGACGGCACAACTAACTGCTAAGTACTTCAAGACCGATGGCAAAGCGGGCAGCGCTCGCACTTTGCCCGCGGATCCATTCGACGGCGTCGTGCATGAGGAGTCGATGTACGCCGCCGTGAAGGCGTACCAGGCCAACCAGCGGCAGGGCACGGCTTCGGCCAAGACCCGCGGTTTAGTCAGGGGCGGCGGCCGGAAGCCTTGGAGACAAAAGGGCACCGGACGTGCGCGTGTCGGAACGATCCGCTCGCCGATCTGGCGTGGCGGTGGCGTGGTTTTCCCGCCGACGCCTCGTTCTTTCCGGCAGGATCTGCCCAAGAAGGTGCGGCGACTAGCCCGGCGCTCGGCTTTCAACGCTCGCGCCGCGGAGGATCGGGTTCTCCTACTCGAAGACCTGATCATGGAGAGCCCCAAGACCCGGCAGTTGGTGACGCTGTTGGAGAAACTGGGCGTGGCAGACGACAAGGTGCTGATTCTAACGGCGGAGCGCCGACCCAACGTCTACATGTCGGCGCGGAATCTTCCGAATGTCGAGGTGCAGCCGTACGGCAGCGAGTCGGCTTACGATGTGCTGTGGGCGGATTCGGTGATCATCGAGGAGAGCGCTCTGAGCGGTGGCGAGCAGGCCGAGTCGAAGGAGGCCGGCGATGCGTGACCCGCGGGACATCCTGCTTCGCCCGATCATCACCGAGAAGTCGTCGGCGAGCCAGATGGCACAGAACCAGTACACCTTCGAGGTGCTGGACGACGCGAACAAGCACGAGATCAAGCACGCGGTGGAGCGGCTGTTCTCCGTGAACGTCACGCAGGTCCGTACTTCTCGTCAGCGTGGCAAGTGGCGTCGCAAGGGCGTGCACATCGGCAAGCAGCGCAACTGGAAGAAGGCGATGATCACACTCGCCGAAGGCGAAACGATAGAGATCTTCGAAGGGCTCTAGGCATGGCGATCAAGAAGCTCAAACCAACCACGCCAGGCAGCCGTTTCCGCTCGCTAGTCAGCGGCGACGAGATCACGCGCAGTAAGCCTGAGAAGTCGCTGCTCGAGCCCTTGAATAAGAAGGGTGGGCGTAACCACCACGGGCACATCACAATGCGCCGTCGTGGCGGCGGCCACAAGCGGCGGTACCGCAGGATCGATTTTCGCCGCGACAAGGTTGGTGTGCCGGGCAAGGTAGCTGCGGTGGAGTACGATCCGAACCGGTCGGCCAACATAGCGCTGATCCACTACGTCGACGGGGAGAAACGGTACATCCTTCACCCCCGCGGGCTGAATGTGGGCGACACCGTCGCGGCCGGACCGGGCAGCGAGATCCGCCTCGGCAACGCGATGCCCCTGAAGGAGATCCCCCTCGGGACCACCGTCCACAATGTGGAGCTCGTCCCGGGGCGCGGTGGCAAGATGATCCGCTCGGCTGGAGGCGGGGCGCAGGTGGTCGCCAGAGAGGGCGCCCATGTGACCCTGCGGCTCCCGTCGACCGAAGTGCGTATGGTACCGGCGGGCTGCATGGCCACTATCGGCCAGATCGGCAACGTCGATCATGAGAACGTCTCGTGGGGGAAGGCCGGACGCACGCGCTGGGCCGGTCGTCGACCCAAGGTCCGTGGCGTGGCCATGAACCCGGTGGACCACCCCCTCGGTGGCGGTGAAGGAAAGGCGTCGGGCGGTCGCCCGCCGGTCAGCCCTTGGGGCAAGCCGGAAGGTCGCAAGACGCGCGATCCGCACAAGAAATCGGACAAGCTTGTCGTTCGCCGCAGGCGCCGCGGTAAGGCGACCAAGTAGGCGTACGCTGATTATCAGACTGGTCGGATAGCCGGAGCTCTTATGGCGAGAAGCGTAAGAAAAGGACCGTTCGTAGACGATCATCTGATGCGAAAGATCCATCTGATGAACGAGGGCGGCGAAAAGCGTGTGGTCAAGACTTGGTCGCGTCGGTCTACGATCACGCCGGAGTTCGTCGGACACACGCTGGCCGTCCACAACGGTAACAAGTTCATCCCGGTGTACGTCACCGAGAATATGGTCGGCCACAAACTGGGTGAGTTCGCACCGACGCGTCTGTTCCGAGGACACGGCGGCAAGCTTGCGGACAAGCGAGTGAAGGTAAGTTAGGATGGAAGCCAAGGCCGTTGCGCGATACCTCCGTCAGTCCCCGCGGAAGATGCGGCTGATCGCCGACCTAATCCGCGGCGAGGACGTCAACGCGGCGTACGCGACTCTGCAGTTCAGTCACAAGAAGGCCGCCGTCTCGATCGAGAAATTGCTACGGTCGGCAGTGGCCAACGCGCTGCACAAGGCGGACGAGCAGGGAGAGCGCCTGGACGTGGACGAGCTCTTCGTCAAGATGGCATACGTCGATGAGGGGCCCACACACAAGCGGTGGCGCGCGCGCGCCATGGGCCGGGCGAGCCCAATCCGGAAACGGACGAGCCACGTCACCGTGGTCGTCGATCGGAAGGAGTAGCATGGGTCAGAAAACGCACCCGCTAGGCTTCCGCCTGGGAATCGTCAAGCAGTGGAAGTCCCGCTGGTACGCCGAGGGTAGCATGGCGGATCTGATCGAGCAGGATGAGAAGATTCGCAACTACCTGAAGGCGCGGCTCGGCCACGCCGCGATCTCTTCGGTCGAGATCGAGCGTAAGCCCGGTAAGATCGTCGTGACGATCAATACCGGCCGCCCCGGCGTCGTCATCGGCAAGCGGGGCGCCGAGGTCGACAAGCTACGCGACGAGCTTGCTGTGCTGACCAAGGCCGAGGTGGCGATCAACGTCGAGGAGATCAAGCGCCCCGAGATCGAGGCCAAGCTGATCGCCGATAACGTGGCGTTCCAGCTCGTGCAGCGGATCGCCTTCCGGCGCGCCATGAAGCGCGCGGTTCAACAGGCGATCAGGATGGGTGCCGGCGGCATCAAGATCCAGATATCCGGCCGCTTGGGCGGCGCCGAGATCGCCCGCACCGAGGGATACCACGAAGGCCGCGTGCCTCTTCACACTCTGCGCGCCGATGTAGACTACGCTCGCTCGACAGCCAAAACGACTTTCGGCCCGATCGGCATAAAGGTCTGGGTCTTCAAGGGTGAAGTGGTGGAAGAGCGCAAGGGACAGACCTACACGGCCGGCGGCCGGGGTACGTGATAGATAGGAACCGTTTATGCTGGCTCCAAAACGCATCAAATGGCGAAAGCAGCAGAAGGGTCGCATGCGAGGCAACGCGAACCGGGGCAACAGTGTGGCCTTCGGCGAGTTCGGCCTCCAGTCGCTGGATCGCGCCTGGATCACCGCCCGCCAGATCGAGGCGGCTCGTATCGCTATGACCCGCCACATCAGGAGGGGCGGCAAAGTCTTCATCCGCTTGTTCCCCGACAAGCCGATCAGCAAGAAGCCGGCTGAGACCCGCATGGGTAAGGGGAAGGGCAACCCCGAGGCATGGGTTGCTCCCGTGAAGCCGGGACGCGTCTTGTTCGAGCTCGAAGGCGTTCCCGAGAGCGTGGCTCGCCGGGCGATGGAGTTGGCAGCGGCCAAGCTCCCCGTGAAGACTCGTTTTATTAGCCGTCGCATTGGAGGCCAGTGATGCGGCCTGAAGAGATCAGGGAGTTGGGAGACACCGACATCGAGCAGAGGCTCGAAGAGTTGACCGACGAGCTCTTCGACCTGCGGATGAGGAGTGCCTACGAAGAGTTGGAGAATCCGATGAGGATTCGCCACGCCCGTCGCGATATCGCAAGGCTGATGACGATTAGACGCGAGCGCCAAATGAAGGCGGCTCGCGAGGCTGAGGAGAAGTGACGAGCATGTCTCGAAGCAGCCGTAAGACGCGGGTCGGATCCGTGGTGAGCGACCGCATGGACAAGACCATCGTGGTCAGCGTCGAAAGGCGTTATGCACACCCGCTGTATGGGAAGCAGGTCACCCGGCACAAGAAGTACTATGCGCACGACGAGGAGAATCAGGCTCAGGCCGGCGACGTTGTGCGGATCGCGGAGACGCGGCCGCTGTCCAAGAGCAAGCGCTGGCGCCTGGTAGAGGTCGTACGCAGGCCGGATTAGGCCGTGCGTGCCCGCAGCTATAAGCGAGTCCGAAGATGATACAGCAGGAGTCGATAGTACGCGTAACGGATAATTCGGGGGCCAAGGAGGCGCTCTGCATCCGCGTGCTGGGTGGCAGCAAGCGCCGCTATGCACGGATGGGCGACATCATAGTCGTCACGATCAAAGATGCGCTCCCGACGAGCACGGTGAAGAAAGGTGAGGTGACCAAGGCTGTCGTCGTCCGGACGGCACGGGAGCAGCGGCGTAAGGACGGCTCCTATATCCGCTTCGATGACAATGCCGCGGTGTTAATCAACGAGCAGGGCGAGCCTGTGGCGACGAGGATGAAGATCGTCTCGTTGGCACCAGAGGTCGTCTGAGCCGGTCAGGCGGAAGCGATATGAATGTTCGTAGAGGTGATCAGGTTGCCATCATAGCCGGCAACTTCAAGGGGACGGAAGGACGCGTGATGCGCGTGATTCCGAGGAAGAGTCGTGTGGTCGTCGAAGGGGTCAACA
>JBDHHZ010000202.1:0-5661 GCA_039589115.1 Gemmatimonadota bacterium
CGATGGTGCTCACGTACTCATAGCCGTCGGCAGCTCGAGAGAACATCTCGAGTCGCAGTGGGTCCGCTACGAGTGGGACAGCTTCTTCAACGACATCCTCAGTGGGATAAAACCGGAAGGTCGCGTCTTTTCCTACGTCGAAGGAGTGGACGTGGCCGCCCTGCCCCGGGCGCTGAGGCAAAGCCAGTGCATCGAGCATAGTCCCGAGTCGCTCGAGACGTTGCATAGGTTCGTTGCCAACGCCTTGGCCTCTCACGCGCCGGGGGGTGCCGTGGACGCCGGCGCGGGGACGGCGACCCCGCGCTCGCCTGACTACGTTCGCGTTTCCGATTTCTTGGTGGCTAACCGATCTCTGACAGAGGTTAGCTGGAATGCCGCGGTCAAGCACGCGAAGACTCTGAAGGTAGGCGGGTTCACCGATTGGCAGCTGCCGTCGATCGACCAACTGAAGGAGATAAGGAGCGCGGAGCTCTTCGACCAGGAAGCGCGTTATCACTCGAGCGCCGACACCGGGGCCGAGGCCTTCTATCTGAGCTTCAACTCCGGCCACGTGAACCAAGCGCCGAAGACGTACGCCCGCGCCATCAGCGCTATATTTGTGAGAGAGGTCTAGGCGATCGCCCGAAGACGGAGGGGACGTAATGTCGAACCTGTACTCCTGCCCCTGGGGCTGCGGCGAGATGCTCGAGGTCTTCGACGCGTATCCCGACAAGACCGTGACCTGCCCTAGGTGTGAGCGCGACTGCAAGGTCCAAAAGCACGAAGAGTCAGACGGGACCGTCTGGCTCGATCTCGTCACGCACGAGACACAAGAGGGCTAGCTCGCCCGCACCGCTCTCCGCCCGTCAATAGTGAGTGTCGCTCGCGACGGGCTCCATCCGCCCACCTGCGGGGTATTAGATATAGAGTCGTACCCCTCCCTACCAGTTGTCGAAGGCAGGACCCAATGGCCAAGGAACTGAGGTGCCGAGACCTTGGCATCGAGTGCAGTCAGGTCATCCGCGCGGAAACCGAAGAGGAACTGATCGAGAAGGCCGCGGAGCATGCGATCTCGGTCCACGGCTTCGATGTGACCGAACCGTACATGCTGGAGCAGCTGAAGGCCGTGATCTACACGACTAGGTGATCGGAAAGATGGCGATCGCCGGGTGGCCCCCGACTAGCTCCGCTCGGCTACCTTTCTGCCAAGTGACTTCAGCATCGCCATCAACATCGCCGTGATCTCGCTCAGCATCTCCTTCCCGTTGTAGACACCATCTGGACTTCCAATTCTTCGCGCGACCAGTACATCAAGAATCGCAGCGCATTCGAACGTCGATCCTAGGGCAATCTGCCAATAGCGAGCCCGATCCCTACTCGACGACTTGGCGTTGCCTTCTGCGATATTCAGAGGGATGCTCGCTGAAGCGCGCTCAAGTTGTGATCGCAACGGACCGCCTGTCGGAAGCGACTCGATCATAAGGTGACTCCAAGCAACGAACTCGATGGACTTCTGGTAAACGGCGAGGCGTTCGTGTGCAAACAGCACGATCCCTGACTCTCCCCTCTTTTCCCATTTCCTTCTTCATCTCCCTCTCCATCTCCATCTTCGTCTTCGAATCCATTGATGCGAGATGGAGATGGAGACGGAGATGGAGAGTAGCAGGAGATTTCTAGCACAGAAGGATCATCTGCTTATCAATCCCACCAGCCGTGCCAGAACCATCCGCGGCGCCGCGGATCGTAGAACACCCATAGCAAGTCGCCCGCCGCGGTGCCCACCCGGTAGTATTCGCGCCGGTAATGATCCTCCCACCAATCGCCGGAGAGCCGTTCGGGGCCCTTGAGCTCGCGTACCGCGCGCCAGCCGCCGTCCAACGCGACCGCGCCGGGCCGGCCGTTCTCGATCCGCACCTCCAGCGGCCGCGGCCGCGGCCAGAGTCGAAGGACGAGGGTCGGGGTCTGCGAGCGCTCGGACGCGGCTCCGTTGCCGTTGCTATCGAGGGTCACGCCTTTGCGGGTGAGCTCCGAGATGAGGTCCACCGGCTCCCAGCGACCCGCCTTCTCCGGCCGGTGGCTGTCGGCGGCCGCCGGCCGCACCACCGACTCCGGTCCCCAGCGGCCCTGTAACCGGCTGAGCGCCGTCGCCAGGGCGTCGGGGTCGGGCCGGGCGGCCTCGAACAGGTCTATCTGCTCCGCCATCGCCGGGACGGCCTCTTCCACCTCGACGCGGATTCCCAGGGCCCGGCCGGGCAGTCGCAGACCGTCGAGCGCGTTCCGACAAAGCGAGAGCAGCAGCGGCACCTGCCGGGTCGGCCGGGCCGGGCGCACCTTCTTCCGTACGGGGCCGTCTTCCGTCTCGAGTGTGAGCTCGAGCCCCCGCACGCAGAGCCCTTCGACGGTGAGCCCGTCGGAGAGGTTGTCGAGGCAAGACTTGAGCAGGAAGAGCAGCGGCTCCAGCCGCTCGACGGGGCCGGGGAGCTCGACCTCCGCCATCCAGTCGGCGGGCGGTCGTCCGGCGAACGGCCCTTCCCTACCGTCGTCGAGCCCTCGGGCCCAGCCGTGCACCCGGACCCCCTCGACGCCCAACCGCGTCTCCACCTCGCCCGGCGGAAGATCGGCCAACCCGCCCACCGTCTCGAGGCCCAACGCCTCCAGCAGCTCCGACAACTCCTCGGAGAGCGGGAGCACGCCCAGGGGGAGCGCGGCCAGGAAGCTGGCGTCGTCGCCCGGCGGCACCTGGACCACGGCGCCGCCCTGCAGCCGGGTCGCCGCCCGGGCGGCTGCCGCGGTGTCGGCGACGCCGATCCGCGCCTCCGGGTAGCCGGCCGCCAGCGCCGCCGAGCGCGCCGCCTCGATGAACGCCCCCTCGCCGCCCCGGCGGTCCCAGCCGCCGGCGTCCAGCCAGAAGGCGCCGAGCCCGGCCCGGGTCACCAGCGGCGACGCGGCGAGCAGCGCCGCCGCCAGCTCGGTCTGGGTCTCATCGTAGAGAGCGGGCGACCAGGCCCACTCCCGGAGCCCGGGGTGCTGGGCCCGGGCGTCCGCCGCCCGCATCCCGGCGCCGATCTCCTCACTGCGCGCCGCCTCCGAGGCCGCCGCTACCAGCGCCCGCTTCCCCTCCCCGCGGACCACGATGGCTGGGCCCGGCACAGCCCCTTCAGTGCGCAAGTGCGCAACAATCGGGAAGTCCGGGATTCTCAGGTGTGCGATACGACGGGTCTTGGACGGCATGGCGAGCACTCACACTGGTTCGGCGCCGGAGTTTCGCTTCACCTGGGGGGACCCGAATATAGACCGAAAGTAGCTAGCAAGCAAGCACTTCTTACCGGCTACCGGCCACCGGCCACCGGCTACCGATTCCCGAGCGCTTGCTCGATGTAGGCTTTGATCTCGCGGCCGACGTCGCTCTCTGGGTGGCTGGCGATCATCCGGTCGGCGATGGGAAGTGCTCTGCGCGGCTCGCCGCGCTTTATGTAGTGATCGGCGAGTGCGTACAGGTAGTCGAGGTTGTCGGGCTCGAGCTCCAGGGCCCGGAGCAGCGCCGCTTCCGCCTCTGCGACACGACCCAAGTGCTGCTGGACGAGTCCCAGGTTGTAATGGGCGCGCGAGCGATCGGGCATCCCTTCCGACGCCTGCTGGAGGTACTCGACCGCCTCGTCGTAGCGGTTCATCTCGCCGAGTAGAAGACCCAGCGAGTACGCCACCTCGTGCACTTCGGGATAGTCGTCGAGGATGTCGCGCAGCAACATCTCCGCTTCCTCGTTCCTGCCCTGCGAGTTGAGGAGGACGGCGAGGTTCGCCTTCGCCGGATAGAACAGATCGTCGATCTCGACGGCGGTTCTGTAATACGACTCCGCCTGCTGCGAGTCCCCCAGTCTCGCATACAGGTTCGCAATGTTGAAGCCGGCGAACGAGAAATCGAGAGAGTACTCCATCGCCAGCCGGTACTCGGCCAAAGCCTCCCGCAGCGCCTCGAGCTGATAGGGCTTCAGCAGCCCGTCGGGTATCCCGGCCAGCCGCGTTGCCGCCTGAGTTCGAACGGCCCGCACAGGATCCAAGAGTAGCGGTGCGACCAGCTCGACCAGTTCCTCGGCGCTGGCAGCCGCGAAGTTGGTGACGGCGGTGTATCGGACCAATGCCTCCTCATCCGCCAGCGCGCGGTTGAAGGCTGCGGTACTCTGTTCTCCGGGGTACGACCCGAGAAGCGACAGCGCGGTGGCGCGGACGATTGCGGGATAGAGGTCGTCGCCCGACAGCTTGATCAGTTGCGCCTCTGCCTCCGGTGCACGCTCGCGGCCGGCGGCGAGTACGGTACCGTAGTGGGGTTTCACAGCTCTGCCGTACCACTCCCGATAGTGGTCGGCCGACCATTCGTCCGTCTGATCGTCGTGACAGCCACTCTGACTGCAGGCGTTGGGCACTCCGATCTCGAGCGTCAGGTCGGGACGCGGCACGCGCAGACTATGATCGGCTCGCCAGTCTACGACCATGTAGGGACGCTCGGGCATGTGGCACTTCACGCAGAGTGCGCCATCGCTGGGCTCGCCTTCGTGGATCTTCTTGTGGAAGTGATGGTCGTAGCTGTCGTAGGTGTCCGCGCGATGGCACTGCAGGCAAAGCTCGTTGCCCTGCTCGACGAGGTGCAGGCTGTGCACGTCGTGACAGTCGCTGCAGCGGACGTCGTTGCGGAACATCTTGCTCTGCACGAACGAGCCGTAGACGTAGACCTCTTCGAGGATCTGGCCGTCGGAGAAGTACAACCCATCGTCCAGGACGGAGGGCGCCTGGAAGTCGAGCAGCTCGATGCTGGTGTGGTTGTAGTCGCCCAGCTCGGTGCGCCGCGCATGGCAGGGCGCGCACAGCTCGACCTGCTGCCGGGAAGTGATGTCGCCCGTCCGCAGCACCAGGTCGTAGTTCTCGACCTGGGCGCGCGCCATCGGCGGGACCTCGGCCCACTCGACGTGGCGCGAGCCCGGTCCGTGGCACGCCTCACAGCTGACGTCGATCTCCGACCATGTCGTCGAGAACGTCTTCGAGCCGGCGTCGTAGCCCTTCCTGAGGTTCGTCGAGTGGCACTCGGCGCACATGCCGTTCCAGGTCTGGGCGCCGCGCGTCCAGTGCAGCCAGTCGTCCGGCGGGATGTCCTGGCCCGGATAGAGGAAGAACCACTGGCCGCGCTCCGTGTCCCAGGCGATGGTCAGCGACTGGAGCCGGCCGCCGGGGAACGGGATCAGGTACTGCTGAAGCGGTTCGATTCCGAACACGTAGGCGATCTCGAAGTCGGCCAGCTCGCCGTCGGGCCCCTGGGTGTTGACGTAGTACTTACCATCGCGCCGGAAGAACCGCGCCGTGATGCCGTTGTACTCGAAGACCGCATCATCGAAGTCGCCGCGGACCGTGCTATCGCTGGCCAGGCCCATGGCGTTGTCGTGATCGGAGCCCGCCCAGGCGTCGTATGCCTCCTCATGACAGGTGAGGCACTTCTCACGGCCGACGAAAGTAGTGGCGGCGGCTGCTGCGGGCCGGTCCTGCCCGCGGCCGATACTCTCCTTCACCGCATAGGCCGGTATCGTCAGGACGATCACAGTCGAAGCGATCAGTCCGGTCACTCGCCATCTATGCAGCGCGTCACCGTTCATCCGTCGCGTGGTTTGCTCCGTCACGAGCGGGTCACCTGCACGT
>JBDHHZ010000203.1:0-5656 GCA_039589115.1 Gemmatimonadota bacterium
CGGCGGCCGGCTCGGCTTGGCTCTGGCCCACGGCGAGTGACTCGGGCGATCCGCTGTCCGCTGCCACTGGGGATTCGGCTATCCGGGAAGTGGCTTGGAACGCTGTGGACGTCTCCCACCAGTAGGCGCGCGAGGCGTAGCCGATGGCGAAGGCGAGCGCGATAGAGGCTGCCCAGGCGAGGGCGGGCTGGATCCGAGGGCGGCGGCGAACGCTGCGCCGACGGGCGGCGGCGCGCTCCTCGATCTCGCGCCAGGACGGTGCCTGGGCGGCCGCCGGTTCGAGCTCGGCGAGCAGGTCGGCGGCGCGCCGGCCGAGCGTCTCTGCGCCCTCCAGGCGTGCCCGGCACTCGTCGCAGGTCAAGAGGTGCGACTCGACCTCCGCGCGCTGTCGCTCGCTCACCTCGCCGTCGAGGTAGGCGTGGAGGGTGCCTTCATCAATGTGCGACATCTTCATCACTTCCTTCGCTCTCGACCTCTTCGTAGGCCGCGGCCAGCCGGCTCCTCGCCCGTGCCAGGGTCGTGCCGATCGAGCCGCGCGACAGCCCGAGGATCTCGGCGATCTCGTCGTAGGAGAATCCTTCCTCCCACAGCAGCAGCGACTCGCGATCCCGTTCCGCCAGCCGGGCCAGCGCGGCCTGTACGCGCCGCACCGTCTCGCGCCGCTCCAGCGCCACCTCGGGACCCGGTTCCGGCGGCCGGGCATCCGCCTCGGCCTTGATCAACGTCAGGTGGCGTCTGCGGACCGCGACGCGGCGTCCTTCGTCCCGGGCCAGGTTGGCGGCTACCGTGAACAGCCAGGCGCGGGGCTTGTCCGGCTGGTGCTCCAGCGCGCGAACGAACGCCTCCTGAGCCAGGTCCTCGGCGCGAGCCTGGTCGCCGATCCGCCTGTAGAGGAAGCGGACCAGCGACCTGTAGTGCTCGCGGTAGACTTGAGAGAGATCCAAGCGTTCTCCCTCGTTCCAGGAACGTGCCGGTCAGGCTACAGGCTCCCTTCGAAGGCCTGCAGCACGGAGCGCAGCTCGTTCCTATTCCAGGTCGTCACCCCGTCGGGCGACAGCTTCAGCGCCAGGTCGTCGCCGGCGATGACCATATCGTCACCCAGGGCGAGGTACTGTCCCAGCGCCGGTAGATTTCTCACCAGGTCGAAGTAAGCGTCGCTGAACGGCGCCACCTCGATCACCTGCAAGCTGGTATCGTATCGCATGTCCGTCCAGGTCCCGTCCCTGAGGATGAACAGGCGGCGCCCGACGCGGCGGACCGCAGCGCCGCGGCCGTCCGCGAAGCCCTCGCCGAGCACGCCCGCCACGGCCATCTCCGCTTCCTCGAGCCTATCGGCGTCTCTCATGCGACTGCTGCGCTCGGCCTGCTTGAAGGCCTCGGCGCCTGACTGCTCGGCGGGTGCGGCGGTCACCGAGAGCGCCCGGTCCATGGCGACTTCCGGTTCCCGCATGGCCAGCGTCGGTTCCTCCACCAGGTACGACGTATACTCGGTGAGGACCCCGTAGCGTAGCCCGAGCTGGCGGATCTCCTCGACGAGCTCGGGGTCGGCCCCGTGCAACCGGACTTGCGCGGTGAGCGCGCCCGCCTTGCGGGCGGCCCAGAGCTGCGGGATGAAGTCGTTGCCAGGCTCGCGCCGCGGCAGCTCCACCTCGTAGGTGAAGCGCTGCGAATCGCCGGCGCGCGTGCCTTCCAGGACCAGCGTGCCGCCGCCGTGCCCGCGGTAGCGGCCGAACAGGATCAGCTCCTCGCCGTAGAACAGGTCGGGGAGCGGGTTGGGATAGAAGTCCTCCAGTTCCGCCGGGGCTCGGACGATCCGCAGATCGGAGAGCGCCGGGAAGCTGATCTTCCGGGTGAGCGACGAGACTGCCTCCTCGACGTCCTGGCCGGGCTGCACGTAGGTCACCGTTCCCCGGCCGCCCTCGGCCATGCGGTCCAGCAGGTACGTGTTGACGTCATAGCCGACACCGAAGCCGAAGACGCGCTCGCCGTCGCGCAGCCGTTCCGCCGCCTCCGCGATGTTTTCCGGCGCCGTCTCGCCGACCGTCGGCTTCCCGTCGGTCACGAAGACGACCAGCGACAGCCGGCCGTGTTCCGCCTCGGGCGCCAGCGCTTCGCGCAATGCGTCCATGACGTTGGTGCTGCCCTCCGCGCGCACGCCAGCCAGGTACTCCCTAGCCTCGTCCAGCGTTCGGCGGTCGGCACGCGCGAAGTCGTCGCGGAATGAGCGGACGACGCTGCTGAAAGTGATCAGTCGGAAACGGTCCTGCGGCTTGAGGCCCGCCAGGATCTGATCCAGCGCAGCGCGCGCCTGCTCGATCTTCAGACCCGACATGGAGCCGGAGACGTCGAGAACCAGGGTCACATCCCGCGGGATCTCGACCTCGTCGCCGGCGGCGGGCGGCGCGATGAGCAGCATGAAGTATCCATCCTCACCGCCGGGCGCGTGCGCCACCAGGCTGGCTCCGACCAGAGACTCGCGGAGCGGCAGAAAGAGCTCGAAATCGCGCGCGGCTGAGCTGCCGCTGTGTGCGATCTCTATTTCGTCTCGACCGCGCTCGCGGACCTCTATGGCGTGGGTCGGCGAGTAGGGCGTGGCAAAGCGACTCGCGCCTGTCACCCGGATCGTCAGCGTGAACGGGTGACGCGCCTGCGTACGCGGGTCGATCGGCGATTCCTCACACTTCCCGCAGCCCTGGGCCCCGACGACGCGTGGGTAGCGGAGCCGCAGCAGGTCGCCATCCTTACCCAGGACCTGGGTATAGCGCAGGATGACGCGCCGCTCTTCGCCAGGATTGATGGGAAAGACGCGGGCCCTCAGCACGCCGTGTCCGATCAGCTCGATCAACGCCGGGTCTTTCTTTCGTCGTACGATCTCCTCGTAGATCTGCCGCGCTCGATCGGCGGGCAGCATCTCGCCTCTCAGCTCCTGCTCGCCCATGAAGAGTGAGAAGTTGGTGAACACCGCTTCCGGCGGTATGGGATAGAGGTAGTCGCCCTCCATCATGGTTCTCGCGCGGTTGCGGAAGACCTCCTCCACCTCGACGGTAGCGATGCGCAAGTCTCCGTCGATCGTAACAACAACGTCGCTACGCACTCGCTCGACGCTGAAGTCGGGCAGCCAGCGGTCAGTCGGGGGCTCGATCCAGCCCTGCGCCGACGCCGAGCCGGCGCCCGCGATCAGCAACATGGCGCCGAGCCAGGCGGCCGCCATCTGTCTTGTCTCTATCAGCCTCATGTCATTCCTCCCAGTTCCAGGTCGGGGGGGTGGATTACCCGCTTCCAACCAGGGAGACGCATGTGGCCGGATTCATTGCACAGGGGCCGAAGACGTCGCCCAGGCGCTTGATCGGGCCGTGGCGGCGTGGCAGTCTAGTCATTAGAATTAACCACCCTCCCCGACCGCTGAACTGCGGCCTCTACGGCTCTTCGGGAGAACAGGAGCGGATATGCAGTTCCACAAGGCGTGGCTATGGGTGGCCCTTGGTGGGGTGATCGCGCTGGTCTTCGTCAGCGTGGCGGTGCCGGAACCCTCCTTTAGGGCGCTGCTGTCCGTCCTGGCGATCGTGCCGTTGCTCTACGTCTCTGTCCGTGTCGCCCTGGGCTCCGAACGCCAGGTCGCTCACGAGCGGCGCAGGTACATGAAGCTGCGCAATGTGACGGACGAGTTCATCATGCACGTCCGTAACCTGAACCGCCTGAGCGTGATCGCGCAGGGCGAGGAGCCGCCCGAGGACGCCGACGCCATGATCGACGACGTGGTCGGCCGCATGCACGGTCTGGTCGACCGGATGCGTGACGCGGCGGGCCAGGAGTCTATGTACGTCTCTGATGAGGTGAGCTGAACCCGCAGCTGGTCTGATAGACCGAGATTCTCCGAACAGCCGGCCCCGGCGAGCTCGCCGCGGGCCGGTTCGTCATGAGACCGGGTGCGCGCAGACAGGAGGCCCGGGAATGTCGAGCCAGCAGCCCTGGATTGAACGCCGTTTCGAGTTTGATACGGCGGTCGAGCTGTATCCCCAACTGATCGAGCGGTTGCGGGAGACGCCGGCTCGCCTCGAGGAGGTCGTCGCGTCCGTAGCCGGCGGGCTGCTCGTGCGGCGCCACGAGGACAGCTGGTCTATTCAGGAGAACGTCGGGCACCTGGGCGATCTCGAGGACCTGATGGCCGGCCGACTGGACGACTTCCAGGCCGGCGCCGAAGAGCTGCGCCCGGCCGACATGTCGAACCAGGCCACCCGGCTGGCTGGGCACAACGAAAAGAAGATCGAGGATCTGCTGCGCCGGTTCCGCGACCGGCGCGAGGCGTACGTGGCTCGACTGGAGTCGCTGAGTCCGGACGACTTCGCCCGCTCGGCTCACCACAGGCGGCTGGGCGTCCAGATGAGGCTGATCGATCAGCTCTTCTTTCAGGCCGAGCACGACGACCATCACCTCGCGCGGATCCGCCAGCTGTCCCGGGGACTGTAGGGCAGCAATGGAGGTTGCCATGCTCCGACTTTGTGCCTGTTTGCTGATCTTGTCTCTGCCGGCCACGGCGTCCGCCCAGGGAGAGATCGATTTCGCCGGCCGCACCTGGACGGTCTACGGGCAGGCGGTCATAACCGAGTCTTATCTGGGCCGTGAGGCCGTACGGTTGCGCAGCGGGGCGATCGTCCTGCCGGACGTGGAATTCGAGAACGGTACGATCGAGTTCGACGTCGCCACCACCGGCCACCGCTCCTTCATCGGCCTCGCCTTCCGGCTGCACGAAGATGACAGCTACGAGGACTTCTACTTGCGGCCACACAACTCGGGTCGCTTCGATGCCTTACAGTACACTCCGGTCTTCAACGGCGTGTCCGCCTGGCAGCTCTACCCGGAGTACAACGCCAGCCTGGAGATCACCACGGAGCGCTGGCTGCATGTGATGCTGGTCATCTCCGGATCGCGAATGGAAGCCTATCTCGATGGAGCGTCCGAGCCGGCTTTGGTGGTCGACGATCTGAAATGCGGCCGCCGGCAGGGAGCGGTCGCCCTGAAGTCCAACTTCCCCTCGACAGGGCTTCCCGCCGACCTCTACCCGACGGCATTCGCCAACTTCGAGCTGCATCCCGACGAGGGTCCCACCGCCTACAAGGAAGCGGAGCCGCCCGCCTCTGGATTCATCGGTCGCTGGGCGATCTCGCCCTCCCTTGCTGCGGAGGAGGGGACGATACGCGAGCTTCCCCGGGAGACGGAGGAGACCGAGGGCTGGACTGTAGTGGAGAGCGAATCGTCCGGCCTGGTCAACCTGGCTCGCTACCGCGGATTTCCGGAGGGAGCGCGGGGCGCCACGATCCTGGCTCGAGTCGTCATCGATTCCGATCGCGATCAGGTCAAGAAGCTGAACTTCGGGTTCAGCGATCGCGGCAGCATCTTCCTTAACGGCCAGATCGTCTTCTCGGGTGACAACACCTACATGACTCGCTCCCAGCGCTACCTCGGCGTGGTCACAATCGACAACGACGCCGTCTATCTCCCGCTTCGCCGGGGCGCCAACGAGCTGCTGGTGGCCGTCAGCGAGGCGTTCGGTGGTTGGGGGCTCATCGCCCGTTTCGAGAACCTGGACGGCATCAGCTTCGAGCCGCAGGGGCCGTGACGGGTGATCGTGAGTTCGGACAGGTAGAAACGTTAGTGC
>JBDHHZ010000204.1:0-5957 GCA_039589115.1 Gemmatimonadota bacterium
GCCTTCGGCCTCGGCTGGAGCGGGTAGGGGATCTGTTCCTCTGAGAAGCCCTGGTTGAGCAGCAGTTGCCGGGCCGCGTCCTTCATGTCGAGCGCCGCTGGACCCTGCAGCATGATCGCCCGGTCCTCCCAGGTCGGGCCGACGTAGTGCTCGCCGATCCCCATCCCGCTATAGATCACCCGCCCCTTGTAGGGGTCTTCCTCGGTGATGTCGTAGAAGGCGATCTTGCGGTGATCGCGCATTACGTTGTCGGGCCAGCCGAGGATCGGGAAGGCCTGATTGGCCCAGAACGAGTGGTCGGCTGGATGCGTGACGCTGACGTGGACCTGCACCTGATTCTTAAGCCAACCCTCGCCGAACTCGGCCGCCCGCTCCTGGAGCAGGCGCGACTCGGCCACCGCCGTCCGCAGCGCCTGTTGGACCTTGGCCAGTGAGTCGGCCATGATGGTGAACTCGGCCGGGAACTCGACCTCGTGCTCGAGCGGATCCTCCAGCAGGTTCATCCAGCGCCGGCTCTTGAAGATCTCGTAGTAGTGCTGGTCGAAGAAGATCATGTAAACCGGTAGCACCCCGGTCTGATCGTATTCCGTCACCCGGCGTACCAGAGTCTGGAGATAGGCGCCGACCATCTGGTGGAAGGAGATCTTATCGGGATCGCCGGCGGCGTTCATCCACTTGATGTCGTGGATCCAGAGGACGTGGTAGTCTTCAGCGCGCTCGATCGACTTCGTCACCTCCCACTGGAACTGGGCGTTGACGACGTACCAGACGCGATTGCCGCTCGTGAACTCCCTGCCCACCGCCCGCTGGACGATAGCGTCCAGCTCCTGCTGGCTGTCGTGCTGCTCCGGTAGAAGGCCGTACTGCAGCGGGATCCAGACGAGCCGCGAATCGCTCCACCACTGACGCGAGAACCAGCGCTGTTCCTCGATGATCTCGACCAGTCGCTCGAGCACGTGGACGACGGCATCGTGCCGCTCGCTGGGCACCGCCGAATCGTTGACCAGCCATTCACGAAACTTGCGCGCCG
This sequence comes from Gemmatimonadota bacterium, assembly GCA_039589115.1. Taxonomy (GTDB): domain Bacteria; phylum Gemmatimonadota; class Gemmatimonadetes; order Palauibacterales; family KS3-K002. The sequence continues at coordinate 1,031 of JBDHHZ010000204.1, forward strand.
CCTCGCCGCGCAGCCCCAGTAACGTGTCGGTCTTCTTCTTCACGCCCAGCAACCGGTTGTAGGGGAAGATGACCTGGTCGAGCAGGATCTCCTTCGCCTGTGCCGCGACCTCCAGGCCGAGCGGCGTGCTCTCACCGGCGGCCAGCGCGCGCCCGGACGCGGCGATGGAGAAGGCACGCGTCAACTCCTGATGGTAGACGCGTACCTCTGCCTCACTGCTGCGGCCGTCCGGGAACAGCGGGCTCGTCGAGGCCAGATGCGCCTTCAACTCCTCCATATCGTCGGTGAAGGCGCCGATCGCTTGTCCGTAGCTGGAGCCGCCCTGATCGATGAAGGGGCTGGTGAAGCGGTTGATCCAGTACGCCGTCTCGGCAACGTTGGCTAGCGCCTCCTGCATGGCGGGTTCGATCTGCGCGTAGCTGACCTGGCGAGACTCTTCCGAAGGCAGACGGACATCCAGACGGCGCGGCCGGGTTCTACCAACGAGCGGTCGGCGCAGCGGTACCGACACGCCAAGGTTGAACGTCCCTTCGCCGGGAAGCCAGTCGATGCGGAATTGCGTGCCCCGGCCCAGCATGCCGCCACGCTTGAGCGGTGCGAAAAACCTGACGACTCCGTTGAATTTCTCTGTGTTGAAGTTGTAGTCGACGCCGGCGCCGAACGAAAAGAAGGGGATCAGGAACATCCCGCGAAGGCCACCATCGAACTCGTCGCCGCGGATGCCGGCGTAGCCTTCCAAGGACACCCTTCCGGCACCGGTTACCGGGCTGACAAGATCCTTGCCGACGCCCAAATCCAAAGCCAGGCCCGCCTTACCGTCCCTGCTCAAGTTGTAGGCCGAGAGCATCACGCCCCCCTGCCAATTGAGGGTCGGCGGCTGTCCCATCGACAACGTCATCCCGCCATCCTGCGGTGGCTGATCGTACTGCGCACTTGCAGGAGCGGCGAAGACCAGTAACGCGACTGCCAGTGTGAACAAGTGGCGCATGGAAATCCTCATTGAAGGCGGGTGGTTCTGTTGGCTTTGCAGCCTCAGTTTAGCCCCGTCTCGCGCCGGCTGCCAAGCCCCAGGTATATTGGCAAACCGATGACCTCTGCAGCCCACAACAGCCTACTCGCTCGCCGGGCGATGCGCCGCACAGCGCTCCTCACCGTAGGAGTCTTGTGCCTGGTGCCCAACACGGCCCGCGCCCAGGAGGGTTCCGATTGGGCCCGGGTGGCGGGCGGCGCCCTGGGTCTCTACTCGGGCGCGGTGCTCGGGAGCATGGGGGGCCTGGTCCCCTGCAGCCAGACCTATGCCGGGGCGTGGTGCGTGCAGGCGGCCGGCGCGGTCGGCGGGGCCATCGCGCTGGGCGGCGGCATCTATCTGGGCGGTGTGGATGAAGATGCCGTCACGAGCGCCGCCCGGGGAGCGGGCTACGGCCTGTTGATCGGTTCGGCGGCAGGCTTCGTTCTCAAGGAAGCGGTGCCGCGCTTGGGCTGGAACGACGTAGTCGCCGGCGGGCTGATCGGGACGGCGATCGGAGCGTCTGCGGAGGGCGCCGCCCTCGGGCTCGCCGCCGGCTCGGTCGTGGGAGGAGTCCTGTACCTCACCGTTCCGTCCTTCGATCTTCCCAACTCCGCGGGAGTCGCGCTGACCGGCATGGCCGTGGGAGGCATCGGGTCCTGGATCGTGAGAAGCGTCGACGCGAACTCGAAGCGAGCCGCGGATCCGATCAGCTTCTCCATCAGGCTGAAAGTCTGATGCCATGAGCGTTGACTGTCGCGCCGTGTGTGCCCTGCTGCCGGCCTTGATGATCCTGGGCTGCAAGATGCAGCACGAGATGGAGCTTCGCCCGGAGGGTCATGCGTGCCCGGCCGTCGATGAAGCTGCTGCGAGCTGGCTCGTGCCGCAGCGGTCGGGCGACCAAGAGACTCTCGGGAGGTGGTGCACGACCGTGGGGCCGCCCATCATCGATTCGCTGCCGGCCGCTACCTTCGGCGCTCTTGAAGATGACGATTCGCTGGCAGTCGTCACCTGGAACGTGCACGGCGGGGCTGGAGACCTACTGGAGCTCATCGATCTGGAGCTCGACCTCTCCTGCTCTACATCGCAAGCGACGCGAGGCGGCCGCTTCGCTCACTTCGTGCTGCTGCTTCAGGAAGCCTACCGCCGCTCGCCGGAAGTGCCGCCAACACCGGCCGAGGGTACGGTGCCGCGGCGACTCAAAGAGGAGCGGCGACCCGGCCCGAGGATCGATGTCGTCGAGGTCGCCCGGCGCTGCGGGCTGTCGCTGGTCTACATCCCATCGATGCGTAATGGAGACGAGGAGTACGACGATGGCCGGGAGGATAGGGGCAACGCCATCCTCTCGACCCTGCCGCTCTCCGACTTGATCGCCATCGAGCTGCCGTTCGAGGCGCAGCGCCGCGTCGCGGTAGCAGCCACCGTGCACGGACCGGCCGGCGACAGCCTGCGAGTCGTGAGCGTGCACCTGGACGTAGCGTCCAGCCTGCTGCGCCTCTTGCACACCGGGAACTCGACGCGGCAGCGCCAGGGGCTAGGCCTGATCGACGCGCTGCGCGAGATCGAATTGCAGCGCGCCGGCCCATCGGGTGAGAGTGAACTGGCGAGCTGCTACCCGGAGTGCCCGCCCGGTTCAGCGCCGCGCTACACGATCTCCACCATCGCGGCTGGCGACTTCAACACCTGGTCGGCTAAGGAGACCGTGATCAAGCACCTATATCGGCACTTCCCCCAGTCGGCCGCCTGGGACGGCCAGGCGACCCGCGGAAGCTATCCCACGGACTTCATCTTCTTCCGGCAGGGCGAGGGCGCGAGCACACGCCTCCCGGCAGACTCACAACGCCGTATCGACGATCGGCACCACTCGGACCATCGCGCGCGCATCGGATGGGTCGGCTTTCGGTAGATTCGACATTCGACAGCCGACATTCGATAGCCGACAGCCGAGTACTGCCCGACGTCCAACGTTCGACGTGCGACTGCCATTTATCGATTCTCTCGACCGTAGGCGATTGGGCATCCGGACTCGACGGTCAAGAAAGTTGGTGGAGGGGAGTCGAACGTCGGGCGTCGTTCGCCGGGCAGTACTCGGCTGTCGATTGTCGAATGTCGGCTGTTGAATGTCGGTATGAAACACAGCTGCGCCGGGCCATGCGGCCCGGCGCAGCAGTATGCATACGAAGAGATGCCGAGAACTACATCCAGGCCGCGCCGATCGAGAAGTTCCAGTAGTTGATGCTACCGGAACCGCCCGACGAGGCCGCCCAGTTGTACCTAGCGTTGATGAAGCCTCTGGCGTGCCAGCTGAGCGGGAAGACCAGCCCCGCCTCCGGCGCGAGGCCGAAATGCCAGTTGTCCTCATCGAGGAAGTAGATACCGATCTCCATTCGCCGCTCGATGTAGTAGAGTCCGGCGTTCAGGCCGACGTAGGGCCTGAGGTTGCCGGCGAACCCGGTGTAGTAGTGAGCGTTCATCATGATCGGGAACGAATTGATGTAGCGGAACTGCTTGCCCTGCACATCGAGCCCGAACTCTTCACCCTGTAAGCTCCCCACCTCGTCGGTCTCTTCGTACATCACGTGCCAGCCGGCCAGGAAGCCGACCGAGACGTTCTCTTTGACCATCCGGCGGCCGCCGAAGCTGGCGCCGCGCCAGCTGAAGTCTCCAGCGAAATCTGCAGCGTCGCCCGACGGCAGCGATGTGTCGTACGCGAACCCGAAGAAGTAATCTCCGACCTGCGCATAGGCCTCGCCGCCTAGCAGGAACACCAACAGCAGTATCGATGCAAGTACTCTCATTTTCATATCCCAGCGTTAGCGTAAGATCACGGGTTCGCTCAGTTGACGTCCAGATACTGCGACTGGCTGAAGGCCTGATCGATCACTCTGCCGAGCCTGGACTCCGCGCTGGCGCTCGAGCCGAGCAGACCGTTGGCGGCGGCCGACCACGCGACGAATACTGTCTCCTCTACCGGGTCGCTCTCGGCCGGATCCCAACCCTCGATGAACAGCGTGCCGGTCGTATACTTGGTGACGCCGCTGATCGGCGGATAGTACCAGCCCCAGCCGGGTCCCCAGCCCCCCCAACCCCAGCCGGGCCACCAGCCGGGAGGATAGGCGACCCAGCCCACGTAGTTCTCAGCCGCGGTCGCCGCTACTACGAAGGCGAGATCGGGCGTGGTGGCGTCGGGATCGGCCACCGGGGTGTAGCCCATCGCCTCGATGTTCGTCCGGACCCGGGCCAGGACGAAGGCGTCGTTATCCCGGCTGAGAGGGATCTCATCCTCGCCTTCCGGGATGATGTGGAAGACGCTGTCCTCCATGTAGTAGGTCGCGTTCTTTTCGTACTCGTAGTTCACACGGTAGAGCGTTGTCACGAGGTCGGTCTCCGCAACGCTCGTGACCTCGCCGGGATAGCAGGCGAGGACCACGAACGACAGGCCGGCGAACATGACCACCGACGTGTAACGGGCCAATAAACGAGCCCCGTCGTTCCAAAGGTTCCGCATCAGCTCACTCCTCCTTAGTTGCAGCAAACGCCGGGGAGCCGTAACACTCCCTCGGCGCGCGATAGGCCGGCTCCCTCAGTTCCGGGACCCGCGCCGCCTCCATGTCTTCTCATAGGGCGCCGCGCCCCCAGGTACCGGGATACCATTGATATAGAGCGACGGCGTCCCCGACACGCCGGCCCGGTCGCCGGCACGCAGATCCACGCGGATCCGCTCGGCGTGCTGGCCGGAGTCGAGGCAGGCGTCGAAGCGGGCCCGATCGAGCCCCAGCCGCTCCGCCTTCTCCTTCAGCGACTCGATGTCGAGCCGGTCCTGCTCGGTAAACATCAGGTCGTGCAGCTCCCAGAAGCGTCCCTGGTCGTGCGCGCAGAGCGACGCCTCGGCCGCCTTGAAGGCGTTCGGATGGTTGGCCA
>JBDHHZ010000205.1:0-9671 GCA_039589115.1 Gemmatimonadota bacterium
TCACGCCGCTCCTTCCCCTACGAACTGCAGCTCGTAGAGCCGGGCGTACAGCTCGCCTTTCTCCAGCAGCTGCTCGTGGGTTCCCTGCTCCACCAGCTCACCGTGGTGCGTCACGAGGATGCGATCGGCGTTCTGCACTGTGGAGAGGCGGTGGGCGATCACCAAGCTGGTTCGACCGCGCATCAGCTCCTCGAGCGCCTCCTGGATCCGTGCTTCGACCTCTGAATCCACGGAGCTGGTCGCCTCGTCGAGGATTAGGATGCGCGGATCGAAGGCGAGCGCCCGCGCGAACGAGAGGAGCTGCCGTTCCCCGACGCTCAGGCTGGCGCCGCGCTCGCCCAAGGGATGATCATAGCCCTGGGGCAGGCGGCGGACGAATCGATCGGCGCCGACGCGCCGCGCCGCCGCCTCCACCTGATCGTCGGAGACGCTCTCGTCGCCCATGCGAATGTTGAAGCGGGCGCTCTCGCTGAACAGATAGACATCCTGGAGGACGAGCTTCATCACGGAGCGCAGCTCGCGCTGGTCGAACTCGCGGACGTCGATGCCGTCGAGCAGAATCGCACCCTTCTGTGGATCATAGAAGCGCATCAGCAGGTTGATCAGCGTGGTCTTCCCGGCACCCGTGTGGCCGACGACGGCGAGCCGCTCGCCGGGCTGCGCGGAGAAGGAGACGCCTTTCAGGACCCAATCGGGCGGCGACCCGTCGTCGCGATGCCCGGCCTTGTTGTAAGCGAACCAAACGTCGCGGAACTCGATCGCCCCGCGTAGCGGCCGGGGCAGCGGCAGCGGCCGAGCCGGGTCGGGTACCGTCGGGTCCATATCGAGCAGCTTGAAGACCCGCTCCGAGCTGGCCATGGCGCTCTGCAGGATATTGAACTTCTCCGACAGGTCCTGGATGGGGCGGTAGAAGCGTCGCACGTACTGTAGGAAGGCGGCGACCACGCCTACCGTCAGGGTGCCGGCCAGGACGTGCAGACCGCCGTACCAGAGCACGAGCGCTACGGCGACGGCGGCGACCACCTCGATGATCGGCCAGAAGAGTGCGTAGTAGGTGATGGAGCGCAGGTGTGCCTGCAGGTGGTCGGCGTTGATCTCCTGGAACTTCTCGTGCTCCGGCTGCTCACGGCCGAAGAGCTGGACCACACTCATCCCGGTGATCCGCTCCTGAAGGAAGGAGTTGATACGGGCGAGCCGGACGCGGATATCGCGGTAGGAGCGGCGCACGTTCGTTCGGAACCAGTAGGCGGCGATCCAGACCAGCGGCACAACGGTGAAGGAGACCAGCGCCAACTTCCAGTTCATGGCGAGCATCACACCGACGATGAAGATGAGCGTGAAGACATCGCCGAAGATCGCGACGACGCCGGAGGTGAACATCTCGTTCAAGACCTCGACGTCGCTGGTCAGACGCGTCATCAACCGTCCGACGGGGTTGCGGTCGAAGAAGCGCAGGCTGAGCCGCTGCAACTGCGCGAAGATCTCGGTCCGCAGGTCGTACATCACCCGCTGGCCTATCCAGGTCGTGAGCAGGGTCTGCGCGTAGCTCAGCACCAGAGCGAGCACGAGGGCGAGCGTGTAGATTCCGGCGAGGACTCCGAGCAGCTTCAGATCGCGGTCGGGAATCGCCCGATCGATCGCGACGGCGGTCAGGTAGGGCCCGATCAGCTCGAGGCCCGAGGCGACAATCAGCATGACCACCGCCAGCGCCACGCGCATCCTGTAGGGCTTGACGTAGCGGAGCAGGCGACGCATCAGGTGCGCGTCGTAGGCTCTACCGAGAGCCTCTTCCTCGTGGAAATCGAGTTCGGGTCCTGGATGCATAGAAGTTGAAACTACGAGGGAAGCGAGGATGTCGGAAGTGGGACTTGGCCGGGAATTCTCGAAGTTGATTCGGCGATTCGGGGGGCCGGGGAAATGAGATGTGTCGTGCACTGGGCCACTATAATTTCTGTGTTTCCCCGGATTCCCGAATCCCCGACTCCCTGAATCAACTTCGGGAATTCCCGATAGACTTCCTATTGGCAGTATCTTAGATCCTAGATGGAAGATCACATTCGTGTACGGGGTGCTCGCCAGCACAACCTAAAGTCGATCGACGTCGACATTCCCCACCGTTCCTTCACGGTGGTGACCGGCCCGTCCGGCTCCGGGAAGTCGTCGCTCGTGTTCGACACGGTCTTTGCCGAGGCCCAGCGCCGCTACGTGGAGTCGCTGTCCACCTATGCGAAGCAGTTCCTGGAGCGCATGCAGAAGCCGGCGGTCGATTCGGTGGACGGCGTGAGCCCCGCCATCGCGATCCAGCAAAAGAACCCCACCAAGACCAGTCGCTCCACCGTTGGCACCGCAACCGAGATCCACGACTACCTGCGGCTCCTCTGGGCGCGGGTCGGTCGCACCTACTGCCCGGTCTGCGACCGTGAGATCAAGCCCGACACCGTTCAGTCCGCCGTCGACCGCGTCAGAGAGCTGCCGAAGGGAACGCGCATCCAGGTTACCTTCCCGCTCCCGGTCTCCAGCGAGGTTACCGACGAGCTCATAGTCGAGAACCTGCGGGCCTTGGGATTCTTGCGCCTGCTGGCGGACGGTCGCGAGTTATACCTCGGCGAGTCGGGTGGGCCGGCCGGCGACGGAGTGGATCGTCTCGCCGCGGCGGCTGAGCTGCTCGTGGTGGTCGACCGGCTGAAGGTGGGTTCGGCATCGCGCTCGCGATACGCCGACTCGCTGGGCACCGCGTTCAGCGAAGGCGAGGGCGAAGCGGTGGTGCTGGCCGTCACAGCCGAGGGAGAAGAAGAGCGGTTGGCATTCACCGAACGGTTCCGCTGCCCGGACGACGGCCTGACTTTCCCGGACCCGGTCCCGACGCTCTTCTCGTTCAACAGCCCGCTCGGCGCCTGTCCCACCTGTAACGGTTTCGGCGCCACTCTCGAGTTCGACACCGACCTCATCATCCCGGACCCCGAGCGCAGCCTGGAGGACGGCGCCGTGGATCCGTGGACTAAGCCGCGTTACGAGGACCGGCGTTTCCAGCTGCGCGAGTTGGCCATGAGGCACGAAGTCTCGATGCGCATCCCCTGGTCCGAACTGCCCGAGCGGTTCCGCGACGTCGTGCTTCGCGGCGAGGGTGGCTTCGAGGGCGTGCTGCATCAGCTGGAGCGGCTCAAGCAGACCAAGAGATACAAACAGTACATCCGCGTCTTCGTCAGGCGGTACCAGACCCAACAGGATTGTCCGTCCTGCGGTGGCGCGCGGCTACGGCCCGAGTCGCTCAACGTGAAGGTGGCTGGCCAAACGATCGCCGAGGTGAGCGCGCTGCCGGTGGAGGAGCTGCGCGGCTGGGTCGAGAAGCTGAAGCTGAGCAAGCACGAGATGGCTGTCGCCGAGACTATCCTGCGGGAATTGAGAGCGCGAGTCGCGTTTCTGGACGATGTCGGCCTCGGTTACCTCACCCTGGACCGCCAGACACGCACCCTGTCGGGCGGCGAAGCGCAACGCATCAATCTGGCCGACTCGCTGGGGAGCGCGCTGGTTGATGTCACCTATGTGCTGGACGAGCCCTCCATCGGGCTCCACCCTCGCGATACGGAACGGCTCTACCGGCTGTTGGAGCAGCTACGCGACGTGGGTAACACGGTGCTGGTCGTCGAGCACGATCCGGCGGCTGTGGAACGGGCCGATCACGTGATCGAGCTGGGGCCGGCCAGCGGAGAGCAGGGCGGTGAGCTGGTCTACACCGGCAGCTACGACGGTTTGCTCGCCTCCGATACACTGACCGGAGTGTATCTGTCGGGCCGCGAGACGATTCAGCTGCCGTCGCGGCGCCGGCCGGTGGACGGTATCCACCTGGCCCTGGAAGGCGCGCGCCTCCACAACCTGGCGGGCGTTGATGTGAGCATCCCGGTCGGCGCACTAACGCTGGTGACGGGCGTATCGGGGAGCGGCAAGTCGACGCTCGTTCACGATGTCCTTTACCGGGCTCTGGAGAGGAAGCTTTCCGGTCAGACGAGCGCCAAGCAGCATTTGGGCGAGCCGATTGGGAGCTACTCGGCGATGAAAGGCAGCGGCGCGTTGACCGGAACGCGGTGACCTACTTGAAGGCCTACGGCGAGATCCGCCGGATATTCGCCGAACAGCCGGATGCGCGGCGTCACAAGTTCGGTCCCGGCCACTTCTCCTTCAACGTGGCCGGCGGTCGCTGCGAGGAGTGCGAGGGCGCCGGCCAGCTCGAAGTCGAGATGCTGTTCCTGGCCGATGTCTTCGTACCATGCGAAATATGCGGCGGTCGGCGCTTCAAGCCGGAGATCCTCCAGGTCCGCTACCGCGGCCTCAACATCGACGACGTCCTCAGTATGACGGTGGACCAGGCGATCAAGTTCTTCATCAAACGGGACAGGCTGGGCGAGATGCTCTGGCAGCTGCAGCGGGTGGGGCTCGGCTATCTCAGACTGGGCCAGCCGGCGACGACGCTTTCCGGTGGCGAGGCGCAGCGCCTGAAGCTCGCCCGGGAGCTCGCCGCGGCAGGCCGCAGGGCAGGGCAGAAGCTGTACCTGCTGGACGAGCCAACCACCGGGCTGCATCTGCACGACATCCGTAAGCTGCTGAGTGTACTCGAGCAGCTGATCGACGTTGGGAACACCGTCGTCGTCATCGAACACAACCTGGAGGTGATCAAGCAGGCGGACTGGATCATCGATCTGGGCCCGGAAGCGGGTGTTCACGGTGGGCGCGTCGTCGCGATGGGCCGGCCCGAAGAGATCGCCGGCGTCGAAAGCTCACACACAGGCAGCTTCTTGCGCCGGATACTCGGTAGCCGGTAGCCAGTGGCCAAATGAACGGACCCCGTCTCTCCGTCTTGCTGCCATGCCGTGATGCGGCGGTGCACCTCTCCCAGGCCATTCGTAGCCTCGGCGCGCAGACCTACCGCGACTTCGAGGTCGTCGCCGTCAACGACGGGTCAGAGGATGCAACCGGCGATCTTCTTGAGCACTGGGCGGCGGAAGACGATCGCGTCCGTGTGGCTCACCAGGAGCGGCTCGGGCTGGCCGAGGCCCTGGTGGCCGGGTCGCGATTGTGCCGGGGCGAGCTGTTGGCGCGGGCCGACGCCGACGACGTGGCCCATCCACGCAGGTTCGCCCTCCAGGTCGAGTTCCTGGCGGAGCGCCCGGAAGTTGCTGCCGTCGGCACTCGCGTCAGGTACTTCCCTTCGGAGGGTGTGGGCTGGGGCGCGCGCCGCTACCAGGGATGGCTGAATGGGCTGAGCGAGCCCGAGAGCCTGGCCCGCGACATGTTCGTCGAGTGTCCCATCGCGCACCCCACGCTGATGATCCGCCGCTCCGCCTTCGAGCAGGTAGGCGGCTACCGGGTGAACGGCTGGCCCGAGGACTACGATCTCGTCCTCCGCCTCCATCTTGCCGGTGCCAGCCTGGCCAACGTGCCCCGCGTGCTCCACTACTGGCGCGAAAGGGAGGACAGGGCGTCGCGCACCGATCCCAGGTACTCGGCGGACGCGTTCCGCCGCTGCAAGCTCCACTACTTGCACGAGACTTGTCTCGCGGGCCGCGAATCGGTGTGCGTCTGGGGCGCCGGACGCGTCGGCAAAGACTTCGCCCGCGCGCTCATCGATGAGGGTTTGCAGGCCCGAGGGTTCTTCGACATCGATCCGCGAAAGATTGGCCAGGAGATCTACGGCGCCAAGGTGTGGGACGCCCGCGAGGTCGCGCGCCGCCTGGACGGCTACCTGCTGGTCGCCGTTGGCGCCGCCGGCGCCCGGGAGCTGATCAGGGAGGAGTTAGAGGACGCCGGACTCCGGGAGCCCGGCGACTTCCGCTGCGTGGCCTGAGGTCAGGGGAAGACCAGGTTCTGGCTCCTCTGTATCTCATAGTACACGTCCTGCCAATCCTCGGTCACGCGGGATGACCCGATGAGGGCGCCCACGACCGCACAGGCGCCTGCGCCACTGCGATCCCGAACGCGAAGCCCTCCGGTGTCTCTCCGCGCAGCCTAATCCGCTGATTCCCGGGGTAGAAGGAGCGCCCCAGAACGGATAGATTAAGTCATTATCGAAGGACGCAGGGCACAGCTGAAAACGTAAGATTGCATACACTCGGCCGACGTTTCGCCCGGGAGTGACTCCGGCCGCCGTTCATCACGGATTGCAGGAACCGACTAACGAAATAGCGAATACCGAATGACGAGTACCGGAGCGGGGCAGAGGATTCGGTATTCGGGGTTCGCTATTCAATGTTCGAGTACAGCGAGGCGATAGATGGCGGAGAAGCAGAGCGAGGAAAAGGTAGTAGCGCGTTTTCTCGAAGACGAGATGCGCGAGTCGTTCATCGACTATTCGATGAGCGTGATCGTTCAGCGGGCGCTGCCGGATGTGCGGGACGGGCTGAAGCCGGTGCACCGGCGGATCCTGTACGCGATGAACGAGGTGGGCATGGCGCCGAACCGGCCGCACAAGAAGAGCGCGACGGTGGTCGGTGAAGTGCTGGGCAAGTATCACCCGCACGGTGACATGGCGGTGTACGATGCGCTGGTACGGATGGTCCAGGACTTTTCGTTGCGCTACCCGCTGATCAACGGGCAGGGGAACTTCGGATCGATCGACGGGGACAGCGCAGCGGCATACCGGTACACCGAGGTACGTCTCGGGCCGGTGGCGGTGGAGATGCTGGCGGACATCGAGAAGACGACGGTCGATTTTGTGCCGAACTTCGATGACCGTCTGGAGGAGCCGACGGTCCTGCCAGCGAAGTTACCGAACCTTCTGGTCAACGGTTCTTCCGGTATCGCGGTGGGTATGGCGACGAACATACCGCCGCACAACCTGGGCGAGGTTCTGGAGGCGGCGAAGCATCTAATCGATCACCCTAAGGCGGAGGTGACCGATTTGATGAAGTACGTGAAGGGCCCCGATTTCCCGACGGGGGGATTCGTGCAGGGCCACGCGGGAATCGACGACGCGTACAAGAGCGGGCGAGGCCGGATCGTGATGCGAGCGCGAGCCGAGATAGAGGAGCACAAAGGCGGCGAGCGGATCATCATCACCGAGATTCCCTTCATGGTCAACAAGACGCGTCTGATCGAGCAGATCGCCGAACTGGCGCGTGAGCGGCGAGTCGAGGGGATAAGCGATCTGCGCGATGAGAGCGATCGGGACGGCATGCGGATCGTGGTGGGGCTGAAGCGGGATGCGATATCGCAGATCGTTCTGAACCGCCTGTACAAGCATACGCAGATGCAGTCGACCTTCGGCGCGATCATGCTGGCGTTGGTGAAGGGCGTGCCGAAGATCATGAACCTGAAGGAGATGATCCAGCATTTCGTGGATCATCGCCACGAGATCGTGGTTCGGCGCAGCAAGCACGATCTCAAGGTCGCGGAGGACCGCGAGCACATCCTTGTCGGGCTGAAGAAGGCGGTCGATCACATCGACGTGATCGTCGACATCATCAAGAAGGCGAAGGATCCCGAGGCGGCGTCGAAGAAGCTACGCAGCCGGTATAAGCTGACGGTGCGGCAGGCGGAAGCGATCCTCAACATGCGCCTGGCGCGGCTGACCGGTCTCGAGGTCGAGAAGCTGAAAGCGGAGATCAAAGAGGTCCGCGAGATGATCAAGGACCTCAAGGCGATCCTCGCTTCGAAGAAGCGCCGCATGACGATCATCAAGGGCGAGTTCGACGGGCTGGTCGAGAAGTACGGCGACAAGCGGCGCACCGAGATCGCCGGCGAGATCGGGGACTTCTCGCTCGAGGACCTGATCCCCGAGGAAGAGGCGGTGGTCACCGTCTCGCACGAGGGGTACATCAAACGGATGCCGGTGGACACCTACCGCATGCAGCGGCGCGGCGGTCGCGGCGTGGCAGGGATGGCGACGAAAGACCAGGACTGGGTCGAGCATTTGTTCGTGGCGTCGACTCACGACTACATACTGTTCTTCACGGAGCGGGGCCGGGTCCACTGGCTGAAGGTGCACCAGATCCCGCAGACGGGCCGCACGGCACGGGGCCGGCCGATCGTCAACCTGGTGCGCGCCAACACAGAAGACCGCATAGCGGCCCTGGTCCCGGTACGTGAGTTCAGCGAGGACCGCTACCTGCTGTTCGCCACCCGGAAGGGGATGGTGAAGAAGACGTCGCTGGCGGCCTATGCGAACGTGCGCTCGAGCGGGATCAACGCCATCGGCGTGGCCGACAAGGACGAGCTGATGGACGTGCGGCTGACCAACCCGGGTGATGAAGTCGTACTCGCCACGCGCAACGGGAAGGCGATCCACTTCAGGGAAGAAGACGTTCGCAGGATGGGACGCGTGGCGCGCGGCGTGAAGGGAATCGTAGTTGGCCGCGGCGACGAAGTGATCGGACTGGTCGTCGTCGGCGACGAGGCGGCGCTGCTGGTGGTCACCGAGAAGGGGATGGGCAAACGGACGAAGATCTCCCAATACCGGCTGCAGCGCCGAGGCGGGAAGGGAGTGATCAACGTCCGGCTCTCCCCGAAGACCGGCAAAGTCGTCTCGATCATGGAGGTCCGCGACGGCGACGAGCTCGTCTTGATCACGCGCAAAGGGATCGTTAACCGTCAGCGGGTCAAGGAGATACGCGAGACGGGGCGAAATGCCCAGGGTGTCAGGGTGATCAACCTGGATTCCGGGGACAAGCTAGTGGACGTCACCCTGGTCGTATCCGAGAGGCAAGAGGCGGAACTAGCGGCCGCCGAGTAGGTTAAAAGAAACGGGTGCACGGATGAGGTTTTTCGGGGCGTTGACTTAACGAGATCATCGGCCGACATTAAGAATCCCCACACCCCCCGCCGGAAGCTATCCCGACCCGAAAAGGGTGCCCGGAGCCTGCAGACATGCATCCACTCGTCACGATAGACGAGATTCGCTCCGCCGCCGAGCGGATCGAAGCCGTCGCACGGCGCACGCCGCTGCTGGCCGAGCGACGCAGCTCGCCGGTGTGCGGCGGCCGGCTGCGGCTGAAGTGCGAGAACCTGCAGCGCGGGGGCGCCTTCAAGCTGCGCGGCGCCTACAATTTCATCGCCCAGACGCCGGAAGACGAGCGATCTCGCGGTGTGATCACGTACTCCTCCGGCAATCACGGCCGTGCGGTGGCCCTGGCAGCCAAGGAGTTGGGGCTCCCGGCGGTAGTGGTGGTGCCCGTCGATGCGCCGCAGGTGAAGGTCGACGGCATTCGCCGGCTCGGCGCCGAGATCTTCGAGGAAGGCACAACGTCGGTACAGCGCAAGCGGCGCGCCGAGGAGATCGCCGCCGAGCGGGAGATGGTGATCGTACCGCCCTTCGATCACCCGCATATCATCGCGGGGCAGGGCACCGTGGGGCTCGAAATCGTCGCCGACTGGCCCCAGGTAGAGCGCGTCCTCGTTCCCGTGGGCGGTGGCGGTCTGCTGGCCGGGGTGGCGGCCGCGGTACGGGCCCTGGCGCCGGACGCGCAAGTGTTCGGCGTGGAACCGCGCGGGGCGGCCTCGATGAGCCGCTCTCTGGAGGCCGGCCAGCCCGTCGAGCTGGATTCGGCGGACAGCGTGGCCGACGGGCTGAAGCCGGTGCGGCCGGGCGAGCTGACGTTCGAGCACGCGCGCGCGCTGGTCGCCGAGGTGCTGACCGTCGAAGATGAGGACATACTGAAGGCTCTCGCCTGGTGCACCGATGA
>JBDHHZ010000206.1:0-5646 GCA_039589115.1 Gemmatimonadota bacterium
CCGCCCGGCGGTGGCAAGCGTCCACAAATCCGTCCGCCGAGTACACGTCGCACTTTCGGCTCAAGTATCGTGTGAAGGGTGGTGCGGGTCAAGAGGCCGCTCCAGCTTGCCCAAGATGCGCGAATGCCTTAATTAGCATGGCGAGAGCAGCAGTCTCCCCCGCTGGCCATGGTGAAATGGAGGATGGGATGATGAAGGCAATTCGCCTTGTGTTTGGCCTGGTGGTGTTGGCGATCACCCCCGTAGCGGCCTTCGCCCAGGCAGGGGTCACCCCGTTGGCGGCTGACCCGTTTCCCCTGGACAAGAACCAGAACGAGTTCCGGGGCTACGTGACGATCGAGGATGACTTTGACCTCTTCGGCGTCTTTCGTCGCGGGATCGGGGACGACTTCGACTTCGGCGCCCGCTTCGGCTACACGGACGCCGCTGACGGCGGCATCCACATCGGCGGCGACCTACGTTGGGGACTCGCCCGTTCCGAGCGCAGGGAAGAGGCCGGATTGTCTGGCGAGGAGCTGCCCGTCTCGTTCGCTGTGGTGGCAGGCATACAGGTCTCGTTCGCCGACTTGGGCAGCCTCATCGCGGTGCCTATCGGTGTCTCTATCGGCAAAGAGGTAGGAAATGAGGAGCGTTCCGTGGTTCTGTACGGTATACCCTTCCTGCAGATCTACAGCGTCTACCCCGACGAGTTTGATTCGGAGACGGATCTCGAGGCCGGCATCGAGCTGGGCGCTGATGTCGAGATCTCCGGGCCCTGGATCGGCAGCGCCGACCTGACCATCGCCTCTCACGACGACGACAACATCTCGCTGGCGTTGGGAGTCATCTACCGGCGCTAGCGGCAAACGTCGACCACCAGAAAGGGCGACTCGAGAGTCGCCCTTTTTGCTGTCTTCAATATCCAATATCCCACACTCGATAGCCAAACCCCAAGGACCGACCCAAGCCCCAAGTCCCGATCATCAATGACCCAGGCTCATTTGAGGTTGAGTACTTGGTAAGTGGATATGGGGCCTTAGCACTTGGGTTTTTCTTGGCGCTTGGATGCTGAGTGTCGGATATTGGATATTGAATCCGCTCACCCAGCCCGCGCTCCCCGCGGGCTCGACTAGAAGGCCTCTCTCATCGCGGTGCGGATCACGATACCCACATTGGGCGTGCCAGGCGGTAGCAGCTGGGGCGTCCGGAAGTCGACGTCAAACGCCCAGTCGCGCTGCGGCGGGTCATAGTAGGACCCGTTCCAAGTGCCTGTGGTCTTCTGGCTGGTGAACGGGCTGATCAGTGCGCCTTTGTAGTGGTAGAGGATCTTCCCACCCCCCGTCTTCCAACTCTCCAGAAAGCGCGGGAAGTTCTCGATCCCGCCGCCGTACCAATCGTGGTAATAGGTGTCGCTGCCGTCGGCTGGGCAGCCGATATCGTGATGATCGCACGGCGTCGGCCAGTGACCGGCCAGGATAGCGGCGTTGACCGTAGTCTCGGATGCCCGCTCGCGCGTCCAGTGGCCGTCGTTCACCCAGTGCTCGAAGTCGGGACAGGGATTGCCTTGAGTGACAACGCCCTCACAGTGCTCAAAGATATGATCGCCGGGGACGTTATCTCTATCCCTCCACCTGTTGGAGAGTATCGTGATGCCGTCGCCGGCCAGGGCAGCAGGTTTCTTGATCGTGCTGTTGTAGCTCCCTTCCACGTAGAGCGGCCAGTCGGTGGCAAAGGTCATCCGGTTGGGCAGCTCCGAGCCCGACTTGAGCCTCAGCGCCGGATCGACCGTCGCATCGAGCAGTAGGTCGAGGATCTCATCGGGGTAAGTGTTGATGGTGCCGGCCGGCCGGAACTCCACGTAGACGACTTCCATCATTCGCGTCGAATCTGAGCCGACCCACGAATACAGCCGCTCCAGATCTATGGTGAGAACGTCCTTCATCTCTTGCTCGCGCCCGTCGTAGAAGCTCGACCACTCCCACTTGACGATCTCGCAGAACGCAGGTCCCGGCGCCACGAAGCCGCCGTCACGCTCGACCGTGATCCTCGGCATCAGCGCTCCTGCGTGGCCCTCGTCGTCATCATCGGGATCGTCGTCGCCGCAGATGTTGCTCACCAGCGTGAGATTGCCCAGGTCGACCGTCATGTAGGTGTCGGCGTTCCAAGCGAACTTGACCGACCTCTCCGCATCGCCGTCGTCAATATCCCGCGGCCGGATCAACTCGTAAGGCGGCACGCCATCGGGCAGTGGGAGGTTCAATGAGTCGACATTGAACGCGCCGGTCTTCAGGCGGCCGGCGAACTGTAGTTCGCTCTGAGCTTTGAACGCCTCGGCGCCCGGGACCGTACGGCTATCGAAATCGAGCTGAACCGAATCTGCGGTGAGAGGATTGAAGATGAAGACCCCATCGTAGACGAGGTGGAAGTCCTTGCGATCGTGGAACACCCTGTTCGGCGTGGTGATCATGTCCATATACCAGGCGTTCCGCGAGCTTAGATAGATGTTGCCGTTGGTGTGAACGCGTCCGACGAAGTCCATCGGCGGCCCGTTGGTGGCCTCGAGGTCCTCGTCGAAGAAGACGCCGAACTGGAAGATGGGGATCGCCTGCGCTTTGGCGTCCAGGACAACGCCCGAAGCCGTGCCGGCAGCATCACTCACCAGCGACACGATTTCTACGTTTTGGGTCAACGCGTAGAGACCATCGTAGGGTCCGTCGGTGATCGTCTCGACTACGGGCTCCCCGACTTTATGCGCCGCGAAGCTGTCGAAAACGAACGGTGCCAGATCGGGCGCAGTCATGCCGCTGAGCTCGTCATCCGCCAGGAACCCGTCATGCAGCGCGATTTTGAGCTGGGCCAGCGCAGCTTCGCCGCCGGCCTCGGCCGCGTAGAAGGCCCGCCCCTCTTGGTACTCCATGGCCGACGCTCGCACCGACGACATCGTTGCCGTCGCCATCGCAGCCACGATCAATCCGATCACGGCCAGGACCATTATCGTGGTCACCAGCGCGAGACCGGACCGGCTGCACAGCCGCGCGGCAAGATTCGGCGGCCGGCGCCGTCCCGCCTCCGTCGAAAGCCTCATTTCCTCGACAATCCTCATCGGTATAACTCCGCGGCACATGTCGCGGCGGGAATCAAAGTCGATCCTTCTCGTAGCGCAGGTTGCGCGGTGCGATGGTCCACTCGAACGTCCTGCGCAGAAGTTCCCCATCGTTGACCAGCGGGTGAACCCGATCCGCCCTCACCGTCAACAGGATGCGGAGCGCAACTACATCATCGTAGTCGTTGCTGTCGTCCGTATCATAGGGATCCGCCCGCTCCAGCACATCGCCGTCTATGAAGACCAGCTTCACGTCAAACTCCTCGACCCCGTAGGCGAGCACCTGGCCGTCCGGCGAGCCGTCGAGGTTCAGGCGCACAGCGCGCATCAGCTCATGGTCCTCAGTCAGGTAGTACACCGTGGCATCCAGCTTCTGCACGTAGGTCGCGCTCCGGTCCAGGCTGAGTCCGCTCATGCCGGCGTCCTGGCGCAGGATGGCTGACGCATCCGTGAAGCTGAGCTCCACCGACGTATCGCTCGTCTCGATTAGGTCGCCGATCAGCACGAGTCGCCGCGCGCCCGGTATTTGCAGCCGCGCCAAATTGCCGACCTGCAGCTCGAGCGGCGCCACCGAGTCTTTCAGAACCTCCATGCACTGCGGTCCGCACGTGCTGCCCGGCGGCAGCGGGTTATCGTTGCCGGGGGGCGGCACGATGGCGTGGGGCGGAGCCGTTGACGGCAGGTACGGCACGTTCAAAACCACCAGTGTATCGCCCTGGGTGCCGGGCCATACATCGACGGTGCCGAACGTGGTCGTCGTTTCGATCCCGACTCCTGCCCGCTGCAGGTCGTGCCGCAGCGAGATTCCAACGTAACGGCCCGTTCGGGTGACCACCTCGCGCACGTCATTGCCCTGCAACGTGCGCATCTCCTTGATCAGGTAGTTCACCGCGGCGCCGACGACTATGATGCCGAGCGTCAGGGCGACGATGAGCTCCACGAGCGTAAAGCCCGATTGCGCCCTCTGGCGCGAGTCTCCACACCCGTCAGCCCTCAAACGCAACATCACTCCCCCACGTATATGATCGTCACGACTTCCACGGTCATGGCTCTGCCGAAATGACCGGGATAGCCGACCTTGATGCGCAGCCGAACCGATTCCACCACGCTTGGCTCCGAACTGACCTCCAGAACGCGCAGGAAGGCTCCGTTCTCGTCCGGCTCGCCTTTCTCGTTGACCCGTAGCGGATCCTCCGATGCTAGCGTGACCCGCTCACGCGTTTTGAGCTCTTCCATGTAGGTCAGCGCGACGGTCGCAGCCACCGATCGGACCGAAGCCTCGTTTTTCAGCGACGACAGGAAGACACTGGAGCTCGACAGCACCACAACACCGACGGAGAGCAGGACTATGGCTATCAGCACAGAGACCATCCCGTAGCCGCTTTCGCCGGCCAACACTCCAAGCAACCGCCTCATTGCCCCCACGTCCCGTTGCGATGCCGCCAGGCGCGAAACGCACCCGCCCCGCTGATCGACACCGCCGCCACCGCCGACGGATCGTCTCCGTGCGTCAGGAAGATCACGCCCCCGGTTCCCTCTGGTGTAATCATCCCTCGGCTATTGAACTCCACTCGATCATTCTCTAGGGTGATTGGGTCGCTCAGGGGATTGTCCAACGGCCCCACCGTCGCTTCGCCGCCTCCGAACACGATCCCGTTTGGCAGCTCAACGCCGGGCAGTCCACCGTTAGACCCACGGGTCAGAAGCCGGCTCTCGTGCACTTCTTCCGCCATCTCCTCGATCGCACCGGTCCGGCCCGCGGTAAGGTCCATGAACGCGGTATAGAATCCTTCACCCTCCACGAAGCTCACCCGCACGATTCGCTTGGATGCGATGGCACGCATCCGAACTTTCTCCAGATCGCGAGTCAGCGCTCGCGCCGCCATGTCGACCTGGAACTGCGGGCTCGACTTGAGGCCGCGAGGCACTGCCACCGCCACCACCGCCGCCAGCAAAACCATGACGACCATCATCTCGATCAACGTGTAGCCGCGCCTGTCGCGCCTCATCAAACTCCCTCTCCCACGACCTCTACAAACCGCTCACCGACCCGGATCGGTCATCTTGACCGATTCAGGGCTCGGGCAACCTAGTGCTCCAATGGCAAGGCGTCCGTTCGATGTCTGCTGGGACTGCCCGAACGGCGAGAGAAAGCTAGGGAGGATGCCAACTTCGAGGCTTCCGGCCTGGTAGCCGCGGGGCGGCAACATCCGTCCCGCAGCGGGTCAGGCGATCGACCTGCATTTCAAAAAGGCAAGAGTCGGGCCGGGTTTAAAACGGAGGGGCCGCCCACCGTGGCGGCCCCCGATTTATCTGTTGGCGAGGTTCTGGACTAGAACGCCTCTCTCAGCGCGGTGCGAACGACGTAGCCGACGTTGGGTGTGCCCGGCGGCAGCAACCGCGGGTCCCGGAAATCGGTATCGAACGACCAGTCGCGCTGCGGCGGCACATAGTACGTACCGTTCCACGTACCGGTCGTCTGCTGGCTGGTGAACGGGCTGATCAGGGCGCCACGGTAGTGCAGGCTGACCCGCGTACCGCCGAGACGCCACTCCTCCAGAAAG
>JBDHHZ010000207.1:0-5638 GCA_039589115.1 Gemmatimonadota bacterium
TGGCAAAGAAAGCTGGGAAGGCGGCGGAGCCGCAGTCGCGGATGCGCCGCCTGGTGGAAGAGTTGGCTGTCCTGGAGAAACAGCTGCACCAGGGCGGCGGGCCCAAGTATGTCGAGAAGCAGCACCGCGAGGGGAAGCTGACCGTACGGGAGCGGCTGGACCTGCTGTTCGACAAGGGCACCTACTTCCAGGAAGTCGGGCTGCTCGTCGCCTACGACCGATACGACGGTGCAGCTCCGGCCGCTGGGGTCGTGACCGGAGTCGGTCGCGTGGCCGGCCGCGAGGCCGTGGTGGTGGCGAACGATGGGACCGTGAAAGCGGGCTCGTGGTGGCCGGAGACGATCCCCAAGATGCTGCGCGCTCAGGAGATCGCGATGCGCTGCAACATCCCGATCATCTATCTCGTCGACTCGTCCGGCATCAATCTTCCTTACCAGGGCGGCGTTTTTCCGGGCCAGTATGGCGCCTCGCGCATCTTCTATTACAACTCGCTCATGCGGCGCTACATGAAGGTGCCGCAGATCTCCGCCGTGATGGGGAATTGCATCGCCGGAGGCGCCTACCTGCCGGCGCTCTCCGACGTGATCTTCATGGTCAAAGGCACCAGCTTCATGGGCCTGGGCGGCCCCAATCTGGTGAAGGGCGCGACGGGTCAGACCGTCGACGCAGAGACTTTGGGTGGGGCCGACACTCATACCAAGATATCGGGCGTGGCACACTACGAGCCCGAAAACGACGAAGATTGCGTCCGGCAGATCCGTGAATACGTAGCCGATTTGCCGCCGGCCCGTAGCACGCGTATCGGCCTGGCGGAGCCGCGGCCGCCGGCCCGGCCGCCCGAGGATCTGTACGAGCTGCTTCCCGACGACCACCGTGCGGGCTACGACATGCGGGCTGTGCTTCAGACGATCGTCGATGAAGGCGAGTTCCTCGAGTTCCAGCCGGAGCGAGCGGCCGAGATGATCTGCGTCGACGCGCGGGTGTGTGGCATCCCGGTCGGCATCTTGGCAAACGACCGGGGGATCTTCGCGGACAGGAAGGGTGGTCCGCCGCGCTTCGGCGGCATCGTCTACACGGAGAGCGCCGAGAAATGCGCCTACTACATCGAGACCTGCGATCGGCACCGCAGGCCGCTGCTGTACGTTCAAGATGTATCTGGCTTCATGGTCGGCACCGAGGCGGAACACTCGGGGATCATCCGGGCGGGCGCTCACATGGTCGAGGCCATGTCGGTGGCGACGGCGCCGAAGATCGTGCTCACCGTCAACCATGCCAGCGGTGCTGGCTACTACGCCATGGCCGGGCAGGGATTCGATCCCGACTTCATCTTCTCGTGGCCCACCGGTCGCATGGGTGTGATGGAGGGTGAATCCGCGGCGCAGGCCGTTCACGGGCGAGCGATCAACGAGGCCAATGAAGCCGGCCGCGAACTGGACGCGGAGACACAGCAGAAAATGGAGGAGACCCTGGCCACTTACGATCGCCAGCTCGACGCGCGGTACGCTGCGGCTCGTGGCTACGTCGACGCGGTGGTCGCCCCCGAACACACTCGCGATGCCCTGTCGCTGGCGTTGCGGGCGGCGATCCAGAACCCCGGCCCCCACATCGGTCCCTTCGCTCTTCCCGGATCACTGGAATCGCTCCTCAAGTGAGTGCCCGGGCCGAAGGCGTGCTGATTGCCTCCGGGCAGGGCTTTTGGGGCGACTGGCTCGAGGCCCCCGTGCGTCAGGTCGAAGCGGGCCCCATAGACTATCTTGTGATGGACTACCTAGCTGAAGTCACCATGTCCATCCTGCAGAAGCAGCGGAACCGAGATCCTTCGCAGGGCTACGCCCGCGACTTCGTACCGCTGATGGGCCGCATCCTACCGGAGTGCATCGAGAAGGGGATCCGCGTGGTCGCTAACGCCGGTGGTGTCAACCCGCAGTCCTGCCGCGATGCCGTCGTGGACGTCGCTGTCGAGGCGGGGCTGTCCGGCGAGGCGCGCATCGGTGTCATCACGGGCGACGACCTGATGGAGCGGCTGGACGATCTGATGACAGTGGGCATCGAGCTTCGCAATATGGATACCGGCGAGCCGCTGGAGACCGTTCGCGACAGCATCCAATCGGCGAACGCCTACATCGGTGCAGCCCCCATCATCGAGGCGCTGAAGCAGGGAGCCGATGTCGTTATCGCGGGCCGGACCACAGACACGGCTTTGACCTACGCGCCGATGATGTTCGAGCACGGCTGGGCCGCGGACGAGTGGGACAAGCTCGCCGCCGGGGTCGTCGCCGGCCACATCAACGAATGCGGGGCACAGGCCACCGGAGGCAACACCGGCGTCGATTGGCAGTCCATAGACTACAGCGATATTGGCTATCCTGTCATAGAGTCCTACCCGAACGGCGAGTTCGTGATCTGCAAGCACGATCGGCTGGGCGGCCGCGTGACTGTGGCTACGGTGACAGAGCAATTGCTTTACGAGATGGGCGACCCGGCCGAGTACATAACCCCGGATTGTGTAGCCGATTTTCGAACGATTCAGCTCGAGGAACAGTCCACTGATCGCGTACGTGCGCATAGTGTCCGCGGTGGACCCGCCACCGAGCATCTCAAAGTCTCCGTCTCCTACCTGGCAGGCTACAAGGCTGTCGGCAGGATGGCCTACTCCTGGCCCGACGCTCTCGAGAAGGCGGCCGCGGCGGATCGTACGATACGCGCTCGCCTGGAGAGGCTGGGGCTGCGGTTTGATGAGATCCATACGGAGTACTTCGGTGCCGGGGCCTGCCACGGACCGCTCGCCGGGCCCACCCCGGAGAACTTGCCAGAAGTGGAGCTGCGGATCGGTGTGAAGCATTCGAGCGACCGGGCCGCCGTCGACCGCTTCACCCGCGAGATCGCTTCGCTCATTCTCGCGGGCCCGCCCACGGCAACCGGGTTCGCCGGCGGCCGGCCGCGGGTTCAAGAGATGGTCGCTTACTGGCCCGCGCTCATCCCCAAGTCACAGGTGCAAACACGAGTCGAAGTGGAGGTCGTCCGATGATGACGGGTACCGTCTCGAAGCGGTCGCCTGACCCAGACAGGCCGAGCCTGCTGCTACCGTCGGGAGCCACTCTATCGGTCGCCGCAGCGCTCCTCGAAGGACTCGGCGAAGGAAACCTGATCGCCCAGGCCTTCGCTCTGTTCGGTGCCGCTGCCGCGCTGGCTGCCTGGATCCTCGTTACCAGAAGAGGAGGCGGAACTTCTCCCTCCTTGGGCGTCCGCTTCTTCAGCATATTCGCCATCGCCCTCGCGATCTCCGGACTCTTCATCAACGTCGGTGGTGGTTGGCTAGGGATGGTCGGTGTCATCGGTCTTTGGCTGGCGTGCGGCGGCGCCGCTGTCGAATGGATGCGCGGGCGGACCTACAGCACTGATGAAGGTGTGGGCGAGTGATGGTCGATCGACAAGGGAAGCCTGCCGAGCCGAAAGTCATCATACAACCTAGCGTGTTTACGGGCTTGGTGGCGGTTCTGACTCTGGCGGTTGGTTTCTTACTGGTGGCCAAGGCGGTGGTTGGATGGAGTGACTGGATCGCGCAGCTGCTCAGCATCCTATCCCTCGTCTGCTGCCTTACGGGCTGGGTTCTTCTTCACCGTGGCAGGATGACAGTCGCCAATCAGAGAGGCGTTCTGTTCTTCATGTTCCTGGCCATGGCTTTCGTGACCGCGGACGTGCTGGTCGGTGTGAAGCCCGCGTGGATCTACCGGGCGAGCGCCGTCGTATGGTGGCCTGTGGCCGCCGCCTTCGGCCTCGACTGGCTGCGACGCCGAAAGCGCCGCGCAGGGAAGACCGGGTAGGTATGCGAGTTCGCCTGCTCGAGATCGCGCACGCCCGCTCGGGGGACAAGGGAGACACGGCGAACATTGGTCTAATCGCCTTGAAGCCAGAGTTCTATCCCATTGTCGTAAAGGAGGTTACGCCAGATAGGGTGAAACGCCACTTCAAGGGGATTTGTCAGGGCCCCGTGGAGCGTTTCGAGCTGCCGAACCTTCTCGCGTTGAACTTCCTCCTCCACAACTCGCTGGGCGGAGGCGGCACGCTATCGCTGCGGACCGACGCCCAGGCGAAGACGTTCAGCGCGGCGCTATTGCGGATGGAGATCGATTTTCCCGACGAGCTGTCGGGCCTCATCGCCGGGTAACGAGGCTGGAGGTCAGATGCGCCCAGGTACGGTGATTCGCATACTATTGGCAGGCTGCGCGATTTTCGCGATCGTCGCACTGGTCCGAGGCACGGATGAGTTCGGGATTACTATGTTCGTCTTGGGCTGTGTGGGCTTCTTGGTTCTGGCGCTGGCAGCCCTGGCCGAGCGTCGCTGGTTCCGCAAATAGATTGAGCTGCGAATCTGGCTTAACATCCTGGAGAGAAGCGAATGAACTCGGGAGAGAGCTACGACTCGCTCATCGTACAGGTAGACGCTGCGACCGGCGTGGCAACGATCAGCCTGAACCGGCCGCAGGTGCGAAATGCGCTGAGTGCCGAGCTGGTCGATGAGCTTGCCGACGCGATCGCATGGGCGGATGCGGATGACCGGGTCCGCGCTGTCCTGCTGCGTGGCGAGGGCGATGATTTTTGTGCGGGGGCGGACCTGAAGGCGCTCTCCGATATGATGGAGGCGAGCGTCGAAGAGCAGCTGAACGACGCCGATGCGCTTGGCGATCTATTCCTCATCCTGCGTAGGGTGGCGGTCCCGGTGGTTGCTGCGGTGCACGGCCATGCTCTGGCCGGCGGCTGTGGTCTGGCAACGGCGTGCGATATCGTGCTTGCTGCCGAGGACGCGCGCCTCGGCTACCCGGAAGTGAAGATAGGCTTCCTACCGGCGATGGTGATTGCCATGCTGCGGCGCGCCGTCGGCGAGAAGCGAGCCTTCGACCTGGTGATCAGCGGCCGGATATTCGATGCGAGTACCGCTGAGCGGTACGGTCTTGTCCACTACGTCTATCCCGCGAGCGAGTTCGAGCAGCGTAGCAGGGATTTCGTGGAAGAACTGACGCAGCGCAGCCCGAGCGCCGTGGCGCTGTCGAAGCGACTGCTCTATCAGACGGAGCAGCACTCGTTCGAAGCGGCGATCAGGGCCGGGGCCGAGGCGAACGTGCTGGCTCGCATGACCGAGGACTATCAGGAGGGCGTTCGCGACTTTCTCGAGTCGAAGCGCAAGAAGGGAGGGCGCTGATCTACTTGCGCCTCAAGCTCGCGCTGATCTTCGTTGGTGCTCCACTGGCGCTGGCCTCGAGTCGTCTGGGCCAGCGCTGGCTTTTCTACGTTGGCCTAGCGCTACTCGTCGTCGCACTGGCGCTGCCGGCGCAGCCAGGACGGTCCTTCAAAGAGAGAGCGGGTGATTTCGTGCGCCACTTTCCTGGCGCGCGGTGGTTCCGGCGCTGAGGACTCGCGCCTGTTACTACGCTGAAGGATCGAGAGTAGTGGTGGGCATGGGATCGGAATCGGGCTCGATCCATTCGGGCGGTACTTCTAGCTCGCCACGCGAGTGCAGCGCCGTGGCCGCCTCCGCGACCTGCGGGTCGAAATGGCTGCCGGCGTCCTGCTCGATGATCTCCACGGTCTTGTCGAACCCGAGTCCCTTGCGGTAGGAGCGGTCGGAGCTGAGAGCGTC
>JBDHHZ010000208.1:0-5637 GCA_039589115.1 Gemmatimonadota bacterium
TTGCGTCGCCCGTGTGGTAATAGTCGACGCGCATCGTCTTGTCCTTGAAGTACCGGTCGAACTCCGGGGCATCCTGGCCGGCCGTCGCGCCGATACCGACGAGCGCCGCGGCGACGACGACTATTAGAGGACCGGCTGAGAAGAGCACACGCGTATTCATCGATGGGATCTCCAATCGCAAACAGTCAACTGGGCACGAATTCCCAATCCTACGGCACCGGCAGCGCACCGGGCGGCCAGTCGCCTGACAGAAACGCCTCGACCGCGTCGAGCACGGCGCCCCGGTCCTCGTAGTGAGGCCAGTGCCCCGCTTTCTGGAGGACCAGCAGGCGCGCGTTCGGCTGCCCCGCCACCCACTCCTTGCTGCCCTCCAACGGGATATTGTCCCAGGCACCGTGGACGACCAGCCTCGGCAGCGTGACTTTCCTCAGATCGGGACGCCAGTCGTAGTCACCGTACGAAGCGAGCAGGGCCTCGAGGTACGGCGCCAGAGTTGTCGGCCACTCGTTCGAGTGCACGCATACATCGGGCACCTCGAGCGCGCTGACCGGATCGGCGAATGTCGCGCCCCAGCTCAGGTAGTTGATCTCCCGGCACAGCCGCGCCGGGTCGGCGTCGAACTCGCCCGCCTGCTGCCGCTCCTGCAGCTTCTGCATCGCATCGGCGTCGGTGCGACGCTCGCGGTCCTCGATAATCTCGTCCATGTACGGCGTACGACGCGGCGGAAGAGGGGCGAGCTGAACGAGGCGCGTGGCACGCTTGGGATACTGAATCGCGTAGACGAGGAGCTCCATCCCCGTGCTCGACCAACCGAGGAGCGCGACCGACTCGCTCCCGATGCTTTCACGAACCGCCTCCAGATCTCGTAGCTGGTACTCGAGCGAAACCCTGGACGGATCGACCGAATCGGATCGACCGCGGCCGCGCGGGTCGTAGAGCACGACGCGCCGCCCGCGCGCCAGCGGATCGAGTCTGTCCGCATGGTAGGTGGCCAATGGGACGATGACGGTCTGATCGCCCTCACCGACTATTCGGCAGTAGAGCTTCACTCCGTCGTCGCTCGTTACGAGTCTCTCTTGCACCTAAGATGTGCCCCCGTGTTAGTTCTTCTTGACCACTACGCCGACGACGCCGAGCGCACCCACAGCCAGCACCGCGTTACCATAGTAGACAGCTGAAAGACCTCCGAAGTGCAGCATGACACCGGCCACGATGGGGCCCAGCGTCTGGCCCATGCGCAAGACCATCGCGTTCACCGACATGAACGCCGCCCTGTACTCGGCCGGTGCGAGCCCCGTCAGCATGGTCAGCACGCTCGGTATGCTGATCCCATTCGTCGCTCCGAAGAGCACCGCCGGTATCAATAGGAACCCGAAGCTGGGCGCCAGCGGAATGGCAAGCATGGCGATCGCGTAGCAGGCGAACCCCAGCCTAACAAGGTTCTGCTCCGAGAACCGTCGCGCCAACCGGCCCAAGCGGAACGAGGTCAACGCGGTCGCGATCGAGGTGACCGAGAAGAGCAGCCCGATCAGCAAGGGCGATGCGTTGAACGAACCCCGCATGAGGAACGGCAGGTAAGTCAGGAAGGCGCCGTAGAGAATGATGAAGATGACGAGACTGGCAAAGAACAGCACCAGCGCTCGCGGGTTCCTGATCGACACCAACGTGTTGCGCAGGTAAGTGCCGAGCGTCAGATCGCTCGACGGCTCCGGGTTGCGAAGCCGCCAGAGGACCAGCAGCGCCACGGGCAATGCCAGGATCGGCAGGAAGAAGGGGTAGAACCAGCCGACCAGTGCAAGCGCTCCCCCGACGATCGGATATATCGCAGTGCCCATGCTCAACACGCTGGCGTTGTAGCCCATCACCGTGGCGCGCTTCCAGCCCGAGTACAGGTCACCGACGAGCGTCAGGTTGAGCGCCCCCAACGCCGCCGCCCCCATACCCTGGAGCAGACGAAGCCAGAGCAGCAACTCGAAATCGCGGGCGAAGCCACACGCCGTTCCCGCCACCGCAAAGAGCAGCAATGACGGCACCAGCACACGCTTGCGGCCGAGCCGATCCCCCAGGACGCCGAGCACCGGAGTCAGCGTGGCGCCCGGCAGCGTAAACACGG
This sequence comes from Gemmatimonadota bacterium, assembly GCA_039589115.1. GTDB lineage: Bacteria > Gemmatimonadota > Gemmatimonadetes > Palauibacterales > KS3-K002. The sequence goes on from JBDHHZ010000208.1 coordinate 2,114, forward strand.
CGACCAGCAGGCCGACCGCGCCCGGAGTGAGGTTCAGTTCTTCCGCGATCTGGGGAAACGCCGGCGTGATGCTGGAAACGCCCAGCACCGCCATCAGCGTGACCCCGAATATGACATGCAGGTTGGGATCTCGGAGAAGGAGCGCCTCGCCTTGTCTGGACGCCGTGCTGTCCTCTGGCATGCGGAAGACTAATGACCGCGGGCGCCTCGCGCGAGACTCTCTCGATAGCGCCGAATTGGAGGCCCCGCTCCCCGCGAGCAGGCTAGCTGATCGTCACGCCGGCGTAGGCGACCACGCTGGAATCGTCGCCCGTCACCCAACCGGAGTGCCGGTAGTCCACGACCTCGACGCGCTCCGCACCAAGCCGACGCGCCGCCTCGACCGCGACAGCCGCTGGAGCGCGGCCGCACATAGTGATTCGCTCGCGCTGGCAAGCGCTGATCAACCCCTCACCATCCAGGTGTACCACCGCATCGAGCGCGATTCTGTCCTTCTCCGCCGCACTCCCGGCGGACTCGAAGTGCGTCATGTCCGACGATGCCACCAGCAAGACGTCTTGCGACGCCTCGGCCACCAACCCGGCCAGCGCCTCGGCCAACTGCTTGCTGCTCTCCCAGTCGTCCCAGGCGAGCACGATGGGAACGATGGCCGACTGTGGCGCCAAGATCGCCAAGAACGGCAGCTCGACTTCCACCGCATGCTCATCGCGGTGCGCCAGCGGGTCGTGCTCCACTAGCGAACAGCGTGCCTCCAGCTCGGCCGCGAACCCCTCGGCAACGGCTACCCGGCCCAGCGGTGTCTCGAAGGCACCGCGACCCCAAAGGCTCGCGCCGCCCGCCGATCTCAGCCGCCCCGTGTGGTTCGGCGCCAAGATTACCACTATCGGCGGAATCGTCACGCGCCCGAACACGTGCGCCGCGCACTGACCCGAGTAGACGAGGCCGGCGTGCGGCGCGATGACGGCCTTCGCCGGCCCGGGCTCCGCCTCCACTTCAGCGAGGAAGGTCTCGACCTGTGCGCTGAGCTTGCCGGCGTCCGCCGAATAGAAATGACCGGCCACCGCGGCCGGCCGCAAATCTTGTTTGTCCATAGCTACCACCGGCGCTGAACCGTCTCTCCATCTTCATCTCCTCCCCGTGAGATGGAGATGGAGATGAAGATGGAGACGGAGATGGAGAACCTCAGGGACGCCCGCTGCGACTGCTGTTCTACAGCTCGCGGTACTCGAGAATCCCGACGACCCGCAGCCTCACCACGTACTGGACATCGAGATCGTCACGCCATACCCCGTAGATCCTGTCTCCGCGGATGGTGCGCGGGGAGAAGCGCTTCGGCATCGTTACGACTCCCAGGTAGCGACCTGCTGCATCGAATACATCCCAATCCGGAGCGCCGGTGTCCTGCATCGGGTCGAAGTTCTCAAACTCCTCATCGCTCAGCTCCGACGCCGGCTGTACGTGCTGGACCCAGACCGTCTGGTCGGGCCCCGACAATACCTGGGCGAACGCCGGGAAGGTCTCCCCGAAATGCACCATCTGCCGCAGCTGCGGCATCATCTGGGCCGGAACACCGGCGTCCGACCACGCCCGCTCGAAGAAGGCCATTATCGCTTCCCGGTCGCGTTCCGCGACCGGCTTGCGCTCGAACGGCTTCGTCAGGACCCGCTCCAGCGTCCCGCCCACACCATAGAAGCCGATCCGGTACTCATCATTTACGCCGAACAGAAGCTTCAGATCGTCTGTGACGTCCCAAGCGGGTTCCGGCGAGTAGATGTTGATCTCGGGCGACGCCCCACCGAGGTTGAAAGTCCCGCCGGATGGAAATACCATCAGCGTATCGGTGATCGTACCATCCGCCGCCAGCAGGACGATGGCGTCCTCGGGATTCTCCAGCGCCGGCTGGCCGGGCAACGTCAACGGACGCACCTGCTCCGCAATCACGCCGTCGGTCGTCGCCCTGAACATCATGGGAAGCCCCTGTTCCTGAATCGCTATCGGGAAGCTACCCAGGCTCGACCCGTCAGGCGCATAGCGGTTCACCCGCATGTTCTGCATGTCCGGAACCAGCAGCGTGTCGCCCGGCCCCATGACCATGAACATCGCACCCTGCATCTCTCCGGGCCCGCCGCCCTGTCCGCCCAGCGTCTGCTCGTACTGGCCCTCCGGCGAAAACACCTTCACGTGCTGCGCCTGAACGTCCACCGCGAACATCCGGCCACGCGAGTCGGCGACGACCCAGCCGACCTGGCCGAACTGGTAGTCGAGGTCCCCTTCTAGGGCGCCAATCTTAATCTCCTCCTCGAGCGCCCAGTTATCGGAGGCGCTCCACATGCCCTCGGCCGGGTTGGCAACTATGATGACGCCGGCGCTATCCGTCTCGCTGCCGGCCCAGTGAAGTCCACCTTCACCGCCACACGCCGCGGCGATCAGCGCCACAACAGATACGACACAAGCTTTCCTCAGACTCATGTTACAGGCCTCCGTTTTCTCCGCTGGATGCAACCTCTGACGGTCGCTAGCGCCTCAGATCTTAGACCATCACGGGCGCGACGCAAGGCTGCTCCCGGCTTCGAGACATCCGAACGTTCCGTGGCTGGGGGTCTCTCCTTAGATCTACACCGCAGCCGGGGCTTTATTCGCGGCTCGGGCCTAGCCCGTAGGCAGGCTTGCGCGCCCTCGCGTCCCATGCTATAGTAGCACATCAACTATAGTGGCTATCACTCTAGTACGCCCTCGATACCGGGTTCGTCAGATGGCCGATGATCGCCGCGAAGCTGCCGACTATCTCCCGTTGAGTGACCTGACCTTTCATGTGCTGCTGGCGCTCGGCGCCGGGGCGGCGCACGGATACGCGATCGGCAAAGAGGTGGAGCGCCGGTCCGCCGGGAGGCTGAGCCCGGCGACGGGGAGTCTCTACCAGGCCCTGCGGCGCCTACACCGAGACGGCCTGATAGAAGAAGTCCCACCGCCGCGGCGCGTGGTTGTCACCGACGCGCGGCGTCAGTACTTCCGCCTGACGGGATTCGGGCGGCGCGTGTTCGGGCTGGAAGTCCGGCGACTGGAAGGGCTGCTATCGGCGGCGCGCCAGATGAAGCTGGCGCCGGGCTCGCTGTAGAGCGGCGGGAGTTATCACCGTGACCGATGTTCCTCTTGTAAGGCTCTACCGGCGCTGGCTGCGCTGGTACCCAGCGGAGTTTCGCGAAGCGTACGGCCCCGCTATGGCGGACACGTTCGGCGAGCGGCTAGGGGACGCCAGGGACAGGGGCGGCCGAGCCGAAGTCGCGGCCCTCGTGATTCGCGAGCCCTGGAGCGTCATGGCTACCGCGCTGGGCCGACGCCTCGAACAAGTCGCGACTGACGTGCGCTACGCCTTCCGCTCTCTACGTAAGAATCCGGGATTCACCACGGTGGCCGTGCTGACGCTGGCGCTGGGTATCGGAGCCAACACGTCGATCTTCAGCGTCGTAAACGGAGTGCTTTTGCGGCCACTCCAGTATGAGGACCCGGATCGTCTCGTCGAGATC
>JBDHHZ010000209.1:0-8778 GCA_039589115.1 Gemmatimonadota bacterium
ACGCGGGGTTGATGCTCCCAGTGAGGACATCGTGCGGCTCACGCGCAGACTCAACTCAAAGATCGGAGCCGGGTCGCTAACACCAGCTCCGCTCGGCGGTCCCCCGGTGCCTCCCAGGCCAGATCGAGAAGGCGTGGGGGCGGGTCGTTGAGCGGAGCTGGGGTTAGCGACCCCGCGGTCACGGCGCAGCCGTGAGCGCGGGGGAGGCCGGAGGGAGACGACCCGCCCCCCGCCGCCAAAGCCATTGACGAAGAAACGTCACGGCTCCCATCATCGGAGTGAGCAGCGTCCGCTTCCCCCGTCCCAGTCAGGTGATCTCCGATGAGAACCGAGTCAACAATCCGCGTCGACGATGCCAAGAACCGGATCTACCTCGACTTGCAGGGCTTCCACGATCTGGAAGAGGCCCAGAGGCTGAGGGACCTGTACGCGGAAGCGATACAGAAGTGCCGGCCGGGCTTCACCGTGCTAGCTGATGTATCGAAGTACCGGCCCGGCGCAGCGGAAGTGCAGGAAGTCCACGCCGAAGCGGCGAAGCTGGCGGAAGCCGCCAGCGTGAGTAAGGTGGCGCGGGTCATCGGAGACAAACCGCTGGGCGGCATGCAGATCGACCGGATCGCTCGGACCGAGGCGACTTACGAGGCGCACAACTTCGCGACCTTCGAAGAGGCGGAAGACTACCTTGATGGGGAGCACGGGAGGTAGGGAGCGCTCATAGAGTGAGGGAGTAATTCAGCAAGGGAGACTTCGAGTTTGGAGTTGACCGGGTGGCGGGTTCAGCTCTCAACTCGCAGTCTCCCACACTCCACTGCTCCCTCACTCTATCAGGGCTCCCGACCTCCCGTCCTCACTCTTCCTGGAAGATCTCACTCCACTCTTTCTCTCCCGAGTCGATCATGCTGATCAGGAGGAGGATCCCTTTGCCGATCCGGTCTTCGTCCTCCCAGGCGAGCTCGGCGAGCTGGGTCTGGTAGCGCCCGGCCAACTCGAGGTTCTCGGACGGCACCGGCTCGTCGGTCTCGGTCTCGGTCTCGGCCCCGGTCAGCTCACTGTACGCCTGCATCAGCGTGCTACCCGTCCAGACGTATTCGTGGTTGGACATCTGATAGGACTCGAGAGTCTGGGCCAGGACGAGTCGCGCACGGAGAATCTTACCCATGGCTTCCATGCCCGACATGAAGTCGCGTAGCTCCGTCTCGTCCTCGGACTGCTCGGCCTGCCGTATGACGCGGTTGAGCTGATCGGCGTAGTCCGCGACCGTGGGCCACACCTCGTCAGTCACGTTGAAGAACGTCGAGGCCTGCCGGTCGCTCACCACGCCGTCGGCCGGCGGCTCGAAAGGATACTCGGCTGCCAGTCGATCGAACGTCTCCGACGCCTCTTTCTGGGCCCCGAATCCGCCGATCTGTTCCGAGACGAAGCGGCCCGCGAAGAACACGAAGATCGCCGCGGCGACGATTGCGATCAGCAACGCCACGCCGCAGCCGATCGCGACCTTGGCGCCCGTGGACATCCCTTGGCGGGGCGGCGGGTACTCGTTGCCACCGTAGCCAGGTCCCTGGTCGGGACCGTAGGGTGAGTCGGCCATCGGTTTCCTCCCTCCCCTCACGCGTCCCCGATCGAGCGGGCGCGCTAGACCATCAGGTTACACAGGTACGCCGTCAAGATTCCCAGGTAGTTGCCCAGGGCGTATCCGAGCAACGCCAGCATGATCGAGATGGGGACGTACTGCTCGCCGTGGTATGCGGCGGCCACGGGGGCAGAGGCCGCGCCACCGACGGCGGAGACGCTGGAGACCGCCGCCATGCTCACATCGATCCGGAAGAGCCGCGCCCCAAAGATGATGAAGACGAAGTGGACGGCGACGCAGATGAATCCTGCCGCCAGGAACCACTGCGCGCCCCCGATCTTGGTCAGGTCCGCCTGCGCACCCATCATCGTCATATAGATATAGGTCAGCGTCATGGCGACCGGCATGGTGCCCGGCACCTTGCTGAGCGCCGTGCCGGAGAGCGCGATCCCGATCGTCGTGACCAGCAGGATGGCCCAGGTACCCTCGGTGAGCACCGGGGGCACATCGGGGAAGTACGCGGACTCGGCCAGCGTTTTGGCGACCAGCATGGCGGCGAACGAGAAGCCGACCAGAGTCAGAATATCCTTGAAGTGGATATCGGTCCGCTTCTCCTCGATCCCCTTCACGGCGTGGACGAGGTGATCCACGTCCTCCTGCGCGACGCGCGTGAAGCGGTTGAACTTCTCCGCCCAGCGCTTGCAGGTCAGGATGATCGGGAAGTAGACGACGTACACGAAGTTGTCCACCAGGACGACCATGCCCACCATCTCGCCGGGCGTGTCGAGGCTCTCCGCCACCGCCGCCAGGTTGCCCGTCCCACCGATCCAGCTTCCGGCCAGCGCGCCGTAGCCGCGCCAGGTGTCCGCCGGCAGCCCGCTCCTGAACAGATAGAACGAGATCGTGGCGCCTACGACGATGCCGAATGCGCCGATGACCATCACGCCGGCGCCGCGCCAGGCGACCTTGATCACCTCGCGGATGTTGATGTCCAGGAGCATCAGGACGATGAACATCGGCACAGCAAACGACCTGAACGTCGTGTAGATGGGAGTGGACCGCGGGATGACGTTCAGATTGCTGAGGAATATGGGCGCCAGGAAGATCCAGATGATGGCGGGCAGGATATCGAAGACCTTCCACTTCGTCTTCTTCTCCAGCCAGAGGAAGAAGACGGGGACCATGGTGATGACGGTCATCACCCCGATGAGGTCGTTGAAGAACGGTTCCGACGGCATCAAGCCTCCGATTCAGAATCCCGACCGGCATTCGCACCACGCAAAGGCTCGACAGTAGCACGAGCCGGCCTGGCGCGAAAGTGGCCGCCGCTAGTCACGTAGGGCAGACTGAGCTCCACGCACCTTGACTGCATGTCGGGCGGTGCGGTCGAGTGGGGGGTTGCTGGGACGTCACATCGTTTGTTGGGGTGGCGCGGGGATCACGCCCCACATGTTACGCCACAGCTTCCAGGAACCGTCGGACTGCTTCTTCAGTACGATGAGCCACGAGCCACTCAATTCGGTCGGCTCACCTCCGGCCTTGAGCGTCAGAGTCTCCTCGAAAAAGGCTCGCAAGACGGCCAGGTCACCGGCAACGACTATCTCGTCCACTCGAGCGGTGAACTGGAACGCGTACGTTTCGAAGACGGCTTCGTATCGCGGTCGGATCTCCTCGATCCCGGCGATCGGGAGCTCGTCCGGCGGCATAACGACCGCGTCGTCAGCGACGAGACTCACACCCGCGTTGACGGCGGCGTTGTACTGTTCGAACCACGCCCTGACTGCCTCGACATCAGGACCGGTCGTAGCGGCTCGCTGATCGACGGCTTGCGTGCAGGCCAGGAAGGCCAGGGAGATGAGAGTGGCGAGTGCGAGACGTCGCATACGCTCCTCCGGTCAAGCCGCTGATGTGAGCTCGTCGAGCTTCTGGCGCGCCCGCTGCGCTGGCGTGAACGCCGGGTCGGCCTCGCTCCAGACGTCGAGTGCGGTGCGCAGGTGCTCGAGCGCCGCTTCGCTGTCGCCCAGCTCCGAGTATACGGGCGCGATCTCGTAGTGAGCCGTCGCGTTGTACGGCCGGATGGTCAGAGTCTTCGAGAGCTGTGCCCGCGCCTCGTCCAGCTCGCCCATCTCGCGGTAGCAGCGGCCGATCTCCTCGTAGATCGATTCGTCGGTGGGTGAAAGCGCGAGATCCTGCTCGTAGGCCTGAATCGCTTCCGCGTACTCGCCGCGCATCTCGTGGATCCTGCCGCGGGCACTGAAGACGACCGGCATGAGGAAGTTGTACGAGAACGCCTCGATGAACGACTCCAAGCCCTCTAGGGCGCGTTGGGCGCTATCCGGCTCTTCCAGTTCCAGGTAAATGCTCAGCTCACCCAACGAAAGGAAGCTGTCCCACGGCGGGGCGAGCTCGGCCCTCACTGCGTCGAGCGTTTCCTGCGCTCGATCCGCATGTCCCGCCCTGACGAGTATACCGAGCGATCCGAATTGGCTGATGATCGCGACGAGGGGCGGGGAGAATTGTTCGCGCTGGCTCTGAGTCAGATGCACGTACTCGATCGCCTTCTCCAACTGGCCGCGCGACTCGTAGTAGGCGCCCAACCCTTCGTACACGGTCGCGAGGTCCTCCGGCGTATTGGCCACGGCGAGCGCTTCTTCCAGCTGAGCGCTGGCTCGCTCGAATTCACCGAGATCCCTCTCGATGCCCGCCAGGCGAACCATCACGCCGACGTCATCCGGATCGATGAGCAGCGCGTTCTCATGATACTCCCTGGCCTGCTCGTGATTCCCGATATTCGAGTGCAGGTCACCGATAGTCGTGAACGATGCGCGGTCGTCGGGAAACTGCTCGGCGTAGGCCTCATAGTACTCGAGAGCCTCCTCGAACCTACCCTGAGATTCATAGACGGCGCCGATCTGAGGCAGCAAGTCGTACTGTTCCGGGTCGAGCTCCAGGATCTTCACGTACTGTTCGACGGCCTCGTCCTTCTTGTCCTGGAAAAGGAGGATCTGCGCCAGCGCCGCACGACCCTCGAGGTCGTCCGGGTATAGCTCTACCCGCATCACGAAGACCGCGTACGCCTTGTCGTAGTCCTGCCGTATGAAGTAGTAGTCGGATTTGACCTCGAACTGCTCGCGCTCGGGCAACCTGTACAGGTGTTGCATGGCGGCCTGCATCGGCGCGATCCCATCCTGAACTCGATTGGAGAAGAGGTAGACCTGAAACAGGGAGTGTTGCGCGCTGGCGTAGGTCGGATCCTCGGCCACGGCCTGCTCGAACTGCGACGCGGCAGTCCCCCAATCGCTGCTGAGTACGACAGCGGTGTAGCCCGCAACGACGGCCTGATAGGCGGCGAGCGAGTTGGTCTGGATCTCCGAGAAGGGAAGATCGTTGACCTCTTCCAAATGGCGAGCCGGCACCTCGAGGCCACGCTTCAGTTGGACCGACATCGAGTCGATGAGCTCGAATACATCCGTCCCGGTGAACGTACGCTCGTCGACCACCCCTCCGCGTCGCGCGTCGTGGAGGACCATCGTGACAGAGATCTCACCGTCAGCGCCGCCGATCGAGCCGGTGGCGAAGCGATCCAGGTGTGCGTCCTGGGCGATCGTTCTCATCAAGGCCGGCGGCAGACCCAGCCCATCATCATAACCGGCCTCTTTCATCTGGTCATTGAACGAGAGCCCGTCCGTCGCACTGACGAACATGTCCTGACGGAGGTCCGCCCAGACTCCCATGGGCATTCCGTACTGCAGCCAATCGAGCGCCGAATCGCCGGAGGCGTTCTCGAACGGGAACAGAACGACCTTCTTGCGGAACTCGCTCTTCGGGATGACGCGCTCGACGGTCTGACCTTCCTCGTCCTCCAGGGTCACCGTCATCGTCGCCGCGCCCAGATCCCTGCCGGCGAACAGGAAGGCCACGAGCCCGGCGCAGACCAGCAGGTTCATCGGTATGCCGAGCTTCTCGGGCAAAGCCCACTCGTCGCGTCCCGGTGTGCCGTGGAAGTAGGCGAGCAGAATGACCGAGGGGATCAGCGAGAGCAGGATGACGATGCAGAGATCGACCAAGTGCGTCGACAGAAGATAGCGATCCACCAAGAATCCGACGGCTTCAACGATCGCCCACGAAATTCCCAGGTATATCCCGAGGATCTGCGGCACACGTCGCTTGAGTAGTCCCTTCAGGGCGGACGAAGGCATACGTTTCTCCCGGTTCGGTTCGTGGGCAACGCGCCCGGCTGGCGCAGGCTACAAGATGGGATGTCGCGGCACGTGGATCAACGAGCCGCGGCCTGCCCGGCCCGTGGAGCTGGGCGTACGGCTGGACGTTCGGTTCACCTTCACTGGGTGTAACGTGGAGAATTGGGTGCAGGAGTTTGCGACCGTTCCAGGTCGAGAGCGCATACCGGAACAGCCGGCGGAACTTCGGAAAGCGACCTGAGCGTCAGCCCAGGTAGGCAGCCGTAATCCGCCTTCCGAGGTAGAGGCCGATCCCCATGCCGACCATGCCCAGAATGAACCCGGCGACCGTCCCCAGAAACGCCCCGAGCCACCACCCCAGCCAGCCGCCGAGCGTGGCCAGTAGAATCGCCAGCAACTTGTTCATCGCCTGTCCTTCGTTGGAACACCGTGCGGGGGGCGAGGGCGATCCGGCGAGAAGATACACTTTGGGGGACAATCGGATCCCGGTGAGAAGAGCGGACTAGGGTTTCCTGACCGCCTACGCCTCGGCGCTCATACAGTTCGGCCGCTAGCGCGCTCCAATACTGTTCGAGTTACTGACTCTTGACGGCGGGGCCGTTGAGTGTAACGCTGTATACACTTCTAACAGCCCCAACCACTACGCGTCCGTGTACAAACGGAGGGGTTTCCCATGCGTAGCCGCTCTGCCGTCCTGTCACTTGCCGCCATCCTGGCGCTCGCCCTCCTTTACTCCTGCTCCGACTCCACCGATCCGGGGGAAGAAGGCCTCACCGAGGAACAGAAGCAGGCGATTCTGGAGGCCCACGCCACGGTCTCCCAGACCGCCGACGCCGTCCTGCTTACCGATGACCCCTTCGATGGTTTCGAAGCGATGGCGTCTTCGTACCGGGACGTGCCCGGCGTAGAGGAGGTGTGGCTGACGGAGGATGGCCTGGCGGTGAAGTACGAGTCCGGCCCCACGGTAGCCTGGTACGTTGCGCGAGACCCTATCGTGCCGCCCTACGACGCGGGCTCACCGGAAGCAGGAGCCACCCCGCTGGGAGGCTGGATGCCGGCATCCAGGCTGGAGCCGGTTGGCAATTCGGAGGCCGTGCTTCTGAATGCGCTTTCCCGGGACAACCGCTTCTTCATCGTCGATTTGCTCACCGATGATCTGGAGACCAAGCTGGATGACAGCGGCTTCAACGTCACCCGTGTGGATGGCGAGGACATCGATCTCGACTTCATGGAGGACGAACTATCACGATACGGGATGATATTCTTCACGACACACGGCATCCAAATCGGCGGCAACCACTACATCGCGACGGGTCAGGAAGGCACCGTCGATGAGATGGTGGAGGTGTACCCTGACGACTTTGCCAATGATCGCATCGCGCTCATGGTCGTCGTGGAGTATCGCCCTCTCAGGACAATCCAGCGGTACTACGGAGTATCCGAGCACTACTTCGATAACTACTACGCTGACGACGCGTTCCCACACTCCTTTCTTTACCTGACCGCCTGCCAGGTCTTCGCCGCGAACACGCGGATGGCCACAGTCCTGAGTGCGAAAGGTGTTGCGGCGGTCGTCGGCTGGACCGCCAACAACTGCTGGGGAATCTTCACCGGCAGGAGGCTCGTCGAGATCATGTTGGGCGGCCTGGAGCTCGGCGAAGCCTTCAGCGCTCTTCCCGACGAGTCCAAAGTCGATAACTGCATATTTGGCGGCCCCGGCGAGGCTGTATTGGAGTACCACCCGCCATCCGGCCAGTCGCTCCAGCTGGTCGAGCGCTTTGGCACTGCCGAGATCGAATTGGATTCGCCCGTCGCTGGAACGGATTACGCCAACAGATCGGTGACCTTGGCGGGAAGGGTGACCGGCCCGGAGAGCATCGGGCACGGCGTCGTGTCGCTGAACGGCATCGCCACCACGCTAACAGCCTCAGGCCTCGAGTTCAGTCAGCCGCTGGTGCTCAGGGGCGGCATGAACGTGCTCGAGGTGTCGATCGTCGGGCCGGCCGCGGACGGCAAGACGATGTTCGGAACGACCGGCGAAGTGACCTTCATGGGCGCGTTCCCGCCGCTGGACCTATGGACCGAGTTGAGATGGAACAACCGCGGAGACGTCGATTTCCACTTACTGCCCCCGGGTAAGGATGTGGACGCCCTGTTCTCGGGGGACGACTGCCACTTCATGTTCGACGTCACCGATTGGGGCTGCACGCTGGATGTCGACGATATCGATGGATACGGTCCTGAGCACATCACGGTCGAGGCTGCGACGGTACCCGGCATCTACAGGCTGTTCGTCCACTTCTTCTACGATCTTGGGGCGGGGCCGGCGGATGCCTTCGTTTCAGTCGCGGTGCGGGACGGCGACGCCCTGCACTTTGGTCCCTTCCGGCTGGTAGACTATGGCGAGGAAAGGGACGGCGACATCTGGGAGGTGGCCACAATCGAGTACCCGAGCGGGACGGTCAGGTATGTCGGCCGGAAAGTCGAGGCTTCGCCGACTCCACCCCCGAATATGACCGCCAAAAGGAAACGATAAGGAGCGGGAGACGGCACTCGCGTTGCAGGCGTCGTCAGACGCCTGCTTACACGAATGCCGCGCGTTGCCTGCGCGCGGCGTTCGTTTCCACCCGCAACCCTATGATACGGTAAAGAGCGGGAGACGGGACTCGAACCCGCGACCCTCAGCTTGGAAGGCTGATGCTCTGGCCAACTGAGCTACTCCCGCTTGTTCGGTGGCCGGTAGCCGGTGGTCAGTGGCCGGTAACTTTGATCGCTCGAAGCTCCAACTTCCACCGGCTACCGGCTACCGGCCACCTATCCATGGGGCGGGAGGGACTCGAACCCCCGACCTCTGCGATGTGAGCGCAGCGCTCTAACCAGCTGAGCTACCGCCCCGAGAAGCGGGAGACGGGTCTCGAACCCGCGACCTCGAGCTTGGGAAGCTCGCGCTCTACCAACTGAGCTACTCCCGCTTTAGCCCAGCTCCGAGCTGCCGAGCCGGACTCTAAT
>JBDHHZ010000210.1:0-5547 GCA_039589115.1 Gemmatimonadota bacterium
GGCGGCGGAGAAGCGCAAGCTGGCGCTCCAGCGCATCTCGGTGGTGCTGTTCGGGCTCATCGGTCTCGTCCTGCTCACACAGTTCCAGACGGTCCTCTCGATGGCCCTCTACGCCTACTCGCTAGTCGGAGCCAGCCTCACGCCCGCACTGCTCGCCTGTTTCCTCTGGAAACGAGTCACACCTCAGGGCGGCGTGGCCTGCATCGCCGGCGGTATGGGAGTCATCATCGCCATCGGCGTGCTCAGCCGTCTGGGCGTCGGCTTCACCACGATGATCCTCGGCAACGAGTTCGATTTCGCCAGCAGCGAGTATATCGTGATCCCGGGAGTTATCGTATCGATCGGACTCCTGATCGGGGTCAGCCTGCTGACGCCGGCGTCGCCGGAGGAGAAGTGGCAGCCGTTCTTTGCGGAGGAAAGCCGGTAGTCGGTATCGTAGAGAACGTTGAACATTGACCATTTGACATCGGACAGCGAGATAACACTCGAACCAACAAACATCGAACGCTGGGCTAGCGAACTTTGAAGTCACTTCGATGCCCAGCGTTCGACGTTGGACGTTCGAGGTTCGGGTTCTATTTCAACGTGGGATGTTCGATGTAGGATGTTCGATGTTCGCAGGAAGGAACTTTCGGCAGGCCCTGCTACTTCTCTTCGTCCTCCATCTGCCGCTTCAATTCGGCCAGACGCTGCTCCACATCATCCGCCTGCTTCTCCGCTTCCAGCCGCCTCAGCTCGTAGTCCGTCTCGAGCTCACGCGCCGGCTGCCGCTCGCCAAGCGCTTCCGCCACCTCTTGCTCCGCGCTAGCCAGATCCTCCGCCGCTTCGATATCCTCCTCGGCACGCTCGAACCGGCGGACCCCGCTTCCGGGACCCTGCAGCATCTCGTCTAGCTTGCGCGCAGTACCCGCCCGCCGCGACCTCGCCAACAGTGTGCTGCGGTTACGCTCAGCTTCTTTCAGCTGCTCCAACTTGTCAGCGTAATCCAGCTTGGAGCGCTCGAGCTCCTCGCGCGCCTCCGCCGCCTCGGTCCGCAACGACTCGACATCCGCCAGCGCTCGCCGGGCGGCCTCGAGCGCGGAATGCGCCTCCTCGGGCCGACCCGCCCGCTCCGCCTCCTGCGCCTTCCTATGGGCGATCTCGGCGCGCTGGATATTCTGCCCGGCCCGCGCCGCTAGTTGGTCCGCCTGCTTCTCCAGGCGCGGGATGCGCGACCGCAGGTCGATCAGCTCCTCGCGCATGCCGGTCAACATCCGCTGGAGATCGTCTCGCGTCAGGGGACGCTGAGCCTCTTTGCGCTCTAGGGCGCGCTCGATCTTCTCTCGTAGACGACGGAACATAAAGCGAAAGTACGAAGCGGGGCGGCGGTAGTCAAAGACCGGGCGGTAGGCGGTTGCGGGGCGTGTGGCGGTGGCGCTACTTTGCATGAACGTATGAAAAAGTCTTCACACATCACCGATCACGCTCGTCCCGCCGAGACACCTGACCTTCAGCCGATCCGGCCCGCCGATGTCGCGGCGGCGCGGCGGGCGCTCTGCGGCGAGGAAGAGCTCACGCTCATCGCCGACACGTTCCAGATCCTCGCCAACCCCACGCGTCTTCAAATCGTGCGTGCCCTCGCCCAACGCGAACTCTGCGTGGGCGACCTGGCGCTGGTTGTGGGCGCCAGTCACTCGGCGGTCTCACATCATCTGCGCCAGCTACGCCAGATGCGACTGGTGCGCTACCGACGGGAGGGCAAGCTGACCTTCTACTCGCTGGACGACGCGCACGTCGCGCGCCTGTTCGATCTGGGCCTGGAGCACGTGAGAGAGGAGCTGGAGTGAGCGAGGGGCGCGGCGCGCCTGCCGACCAGGGATCACGCGAGTTGGTGTTCGGGGTCCCGGACATGGACTGCGCCAGCTGCGCACGTCGCATCTCGGGCCGCCTGGAGAAGCTGAACGGCGTAGAACACGTCGATGCTCGGATCGTCACGAAGGACCTGCGCGTTCGCTTCAATCCATCGCAGATGGGCGAGGGAGCGATCGCGGATGCGGTGCGCTCCCTCGGCTACACGGTAGAGCGCGACGGAGAAGAACCGAGCGACGCGCGTCTGCGAAGACAGCCGAGCGTGTGGCAGGGCCGTGCGGCGATACATACTTACGTCTCGGGGCTCGCCATCTCCATCGGGCTGACACTGCGTCTCCTCGCTCTCAGCCCCGTAATCTGGACCGTCCTCCATTGGGAGTTGGACGTGGCGGCGCTGCTGTTCGTTTTCGCGGCGCTGGTGGGCGGCCTCAACTTCTTCCCGAAGGGTCTGCGCGCCGCTCGCATAGTCCGGCTCGACATGAACTTCCTGATGACGGTCGCAATTTTCGGTGCGCTGGGCATAGGCGAGTTCGTGGAGGCGGCGAGCATCGCCTTTCTGTTCGGCATCGCCGAGTTGCTGGAAGCCTACTCGGTAGAGCGGGCCCGCCACTCGATCGAGGCGATGCTGGACCTGGCACCGGCGACAGCGCGCGTGCATCGCGATGGCGATGTCGTGACAGTTGCCGTGGAGGAGATCGAGCCCGGTGACGTCGTTCAGGTGTTGCCCGGCGAGAAGGTACCGATCGATGGCTGGGTGAGGGAAGGTAGCTCGACGGTCGATCAGAGCCCGATCACCGGCGAATCGCTGCCGGTCAGCGTGGCGGCCAGCGACTACGTCTATGCGGGGACGATGAATCGCGAAGGCTACCTGGAGGTGGAGGCGGCCAAGCGCGCTGGTGACACCACACTGGCCCACATCATCCACCTGGTCGAGGAAGCCGAGTCGTCCCGTTCGCCCAGCGAGCGGTTCGTCGACAAGTTCGCCGCCTATTACACGCCGGCGGTGACGCTGCTGGCTGTGGCCGTGATGACGATCCCACCGCTCGCCCTCGATGCTCCGTTCAGTACTTGGTTCGTGCGCGGCCTCACGTTGCTCGTCATATCCTGCCCGTGCGCGCTGGTCATCTCGACACCCGTGGCCGTCGTCAGCAGCATCACCAGCGCGGCCCGCAACGGTGTGCTCATCAAGGGCGGCGTTCACCTCGAGACGCTGGCCCGCGTCCGGGCTGTGGCGTTCGACAAGACGGGCACGCTGACGAGAGGTGAGCTGGCCGTGATCGATGTGGTCCCTTCCCCGCGCGGCCCTCTGGCCGACGAGCTGCTCGGCATCGCCGCCGCGATCGAAGAGCGCTCCGAGCACCCTATCGCCGAAGCGATCCGGGAGGCGGCGCAGGAAAGGAACGTTGCGAGCGATCAACGAATCAGCGACTTCGAAGCGCTGCCCGGCCTTGGAGCTCGGGCCCGGCTTAACGGGACTCCCTACCGGATAGGCCGTCCCGAGCTGTTCGGAAGCGCCACTCATGGCTGGCAGCGAGAGCTCGACCGCGTCGCGGCGGACGGGGGCACTCCCATCTGCGTCGGGACCGACGGCGACGTGCTGGGGATCTTCGCCGTGGCCGACCGAGAACGCGAGGGTGCCGCGCAGACGATCGAGGCGCTACGTCGCGCCGGGATCGAGCGCATAGTCATGCTGACCGGCGACCATGAAGCAACGGCTCGAACCGTCGCCCGACGTCTCGGCATCGACGAGTACTACGCCGGGCTGCTCCCCGAGCAGAAGGTGGAAGAGATCCACCGGCTGAGGACGAAACACGGAGCCGTGGCGATGGTCGGAGACGGCGTGAACGACGCGCCGGCGCTCGCCGCCGCCAGCGTCGGCATCGCCATGGGTGCCGCGGCCAGCGATGTCGCGCTGGAGACGGCGGACGTCGCCCTCATGGCGGACGACTTGGGCTGCCTGCCGTACCTGTTCCGGCTCTCACGCCGCAGCGGGGCCGTCATTCGCCAGAACATCGTCGTCTCGATCGCCCTGAAGCTCTCTCTCGCGGCAGGCACGCTCCCCGGCCTGGTGAGCCTCATAACGGCCGTCCTGCTGGGCGACATGGGCGCCTCGCTCGCCGTGACCGCCAACGCCCTCCGCCTTGCGCGCCTACGCCGCTAGCCGCCTGCTCCCGGGCAGGGCAGAACGCCACGATCGGGGACAGGGCCCGGCTGCTGAACACTTGTCCCGGCGTCCGTCGCGGGGAGGCATACGTCTTGCACTTTGGACGCCAGATCGAGTAATGGTAGGGATTCTGGCGGGTCAGCGGATCCTACCACCGTAAGGCATCACCAGGGGGGAAGAAGGTTCACAATGCGAGCGGTCTTCGCTGTCACGTCCACGTTCCTGGCTCTAGCCGCGCTGGCGACGGCTCGTCCCGCCGCGGCGCAGGACAACGACGTTTGCCTCATGTGCCATGAGAACGAGGCTTTCTTCGCCGGCAAAGAGGAACCGTCTCGCTACGTGGTCACCCGGGAGACACACGAGACCTCGCTACACGGCCGGGCCGGGCTGCTCTGCACGAGCTGCCATCAAGGCCTCAGCCTGCCGCACCCAGAGGACGCGCCGAAGGCCAACTGCGCCCTCTGTCATGACGACCAGACCGTTCAGCACCGTGCGTCCCTGCACGGCCAGGCGGCGACCCGCGGCGACCCGCTGGCACCGAGCTGCGCGGACTGTCACGACACGCACGACATCCGCCGGCACACCGACCCCAGATCGCCGACTTACATCTTCAACATCCCGTTGCTATGCGGGCGTTGCCACCAAGAAGGTACCGAGGTCTCCACGACTCGAGACATACCGCAGGATCAGATCGTCGAGAATTACTCGATGTCTATCCACGGGGCAGGTCTGTTCCGGCAGGGGCTGTCGGTCACGGCGGTCTGCACGTCGTGCCACACTTCTCACTTCATCCTCCCGCATACCGACGATCGCTCCAGTATCCACGAGTCGAACGTGGCTGGCACCTGCACCCAGTGCCACGCGCTCATCGAGGACGTACACCAGCAAGTGATCGAAGGCAGGCTCTGGGAGGAAGAGCCCCACGTCATCCCGGTCTGCGTCGACTGCCACTCGCCGCACAAGATCCGCCGCGTCTTCTACAACGCAGGCGCGGCCAACGCCGATTGCTTCGAGTGCCACTCCGACCGGAGCCTGACCATGGAGCGGGACGGCGAGATCGTCTCGCTCTATGTCGACGAGCAGGCCTACATCACGTCCACCCACGCCGAGACCGGATGCGCACAGTGCCACGCCGACGTCACGCCGTCCGTACTGGCCCGCCCGTGCTCCACGTCGGTCGCCTCGAACGTCGACTGCGGCATCTGCCATGCCCTGCCGGTCGAGGAGCACACGTCGGGGACTCACGGGCTGCTTGCCGCCGAGGGCCTGCTCGATGCTCCGACTTGCCTCGACTGCCACGATAACCACGCAACCCAGGACCACCTGTGGCCAACGTCGCCGACATTTGCGCGCAACGTGCCGGGGCTCTGCGCACGCTGTCACAGGGAAGGCGAGGTTGCCGCGACGCGGATCAATCACGAGGGTCCAGACATCATCAACAGCTACGAGATGAGCATCCACGGCAAGGGGCTCATCGAAAGCGGCCTCGTGGTCACCGCCACCTGTCCGAGCTGTCACACCGCGCACCAGCCGCT
>JBDHHZ010000211.1:0-5545 GCA_039589115.1 Gemmatimonadota bacterium
GTACACCGTGGCGCACGTCCGCTCGCCGCGCTCGAGCCAGAGTTCTGGCCCTTCGTCGTTGAGACCCGGCGTCTCCACACCATGGGTGCGCCAGCGTCGCAACGCTTCGATGGCGGAGGGAAATCCGAGAAACAGGTACGACTGGAGGAGTGCTTCCTCGACTTCGGGCTCGCGACGCGCCGCACGCAAGCGCTCGAACGCCTCATCCATGCCATCGACACGTCCGGCGGCCTGGGCGGCCGCGAGATCGATGAGGTACCCTACCCAGTCGTTAGCCATCGCGGTCAGTCGGACCTCTCGATGCGGAAGTTCGGCCGGACCTCGCCGACGATCTCGTCCCGCGTGTTCATCACGGATAGAGTGCGTCGATCGTCAAGTGCCTGCAGTTCCTCACCGGCCAGCAGCCCGGCCTGGGCGAGGAACTCGATCACAGCGGGGCCGACGGCTCGCTTACCCCCGTCCTCGACCTTGACCGCGATGCCCCAGAGCCGCTCGCGATCGCCCAGGCAGTAGACGGACTCGGCTCCGTACTTTGCCAGCAGCCGGCCGTCCGTGACTTGCATGAGGCGCGAGGTCAATCGGCCGGTACCGCCCACGTAGAACGGCTGGGCGGTCATGGCGCGGGTGATCCGGCCTGCCGGACTGGCCGGGTCACGCTCGGCGGCAGCAACGACCTTTGCATAGGCAAGGGCCATGAAGTTGAGCGGCTGGGCGAACGAGGGTACACCACAGCCGTCCACTCCGACGGGCAACGCATCGCACGTCGATCCCACCCAGGCCCCGATCTCGCCGCAGATACGACGCTGCACGTCGTGGTCCGCCTCGTGATAGTTACTCACATCGACTCCCTGGTGGCGCGACCAGGCGAGCATGCCGGAGTGTTTCCCGGAGCAGTTGTTGTGAACGCGCGAAGGCGATACGCCCTCGGCCCGCAGCGCTTCGGCCGCCGGCTCGTGGAACGGCGGGTGCGGTCCGCAAACGAGATCCTGCTCGGCACAGCCGATCTTCTCGAGGATCGACCGGACGGCCTCGACGTGAGCCGGCTCGCCAGAATGGGAGGCGCAGCAGACAGCCAGCTCCGCATCGCTGAGCTGGAAGGCATCGGCCGCACCATCGGCCACGACGGGCAACGCCTGAAGCGGCTTGGCGGCGGAGCGGAAGAAGGTGAGGAGGTCGGGGTCGCCCACCCAGGCGCGGAGCTCGCCGCGCTGGTCGACCAGCGCGGCCGAGACGCGATGGCGCGACTCGACACGGCCGCCTCGAGTCACCTCTATCACCGCATCGCGAGCGCTCAAGCTTTTCCTCTCCGCCGAGAATAGATGGAGATGGCGAGACCCGTGAGAATCAGGACGCCTCCCAACAGCGTGGTCGGGCCCGGCACCTCACTGCCACCGAGGAGCCACCAGGCCAGGAGACTCGCGCCGATAGGCTCGCCAAGAACGGCCAGGTTCACAATATAGGCGCGCACATAACGCAGCGCCCAATTAAACCCGGTGTGGCCGAGAAGCATAGGCCCCGCAGCGAGCCCGGCGAAGATCCACCACTCGCGGGCCGGGTAGGCGAGGAGCGGGTCGCCTCGAACGATCAGAAAAGGCAGCAGCGTGAGCGCCGCGAAAACGTAGACCCAGCCGGCGTAGGCCCAGATACCCAGCCGCTGGCGCAGCGACCGGCCGATGACGAAGTAAGCGGCGATCAGCAGCGCACCGAGGAGCGCCAGCGCGTTGCCGGTCAGCGCATCGGGGCCGAGGCTCAGGCTGGCGCCGCCGATCACGGCCGCTCCGGCGATCGCCACGAAGATCCCCACCCATTCACCTCGCAGCGGTCGCTCGCGGAGCCACACAGTGGAGAAGACCGCAGCGAACAGCGGGTGCATATTCACGAACAGTGTCGAGCTTGCCACCGTGGTGAGCTCGAGCGAGAGGAAGAAGGTGAGGAAATGGAAGGCGAGGAACGCACCGGCGAGCGCGAGCAGCGCGAGGTCGGAGCGCCGTGTATCGAGCAGGCGGCCCCATTCACGCCCGATGGTCAGGGCGGATCCAATGACGATGAGCGATAGCGTGAGCCGCCAGAAAGCGAGGGCGTAGGCCGAGGAATCGGACCAGCGCACGAGTATCGCCGCCCACGAGACACCGACGATGGCGACGGCGAGGACTACCGGTATGCGGTACGCGGTGGCCGGTGGTCGGTGGCCGGTAGCCGGTGGTCGGTGGCCGGTGCCGTCGCTCAACTGACGTTCCTCAGGATGCCTGCGAGGTAGCGGGCGCACGCCGAGTCGGGGTGCGCGTCGCGGCGCAGCACCTCGAGGTCTTCGGGGCGATCGACGTCGTACCAGCCGGGGACGATGGCGATGTTCAGACCGGCGCCGCGTGCGCGGTCGAGGCTGGCGCGGAGCACCTGCGGCGAGGACCAGGGAATCCCCTGGAACATGATCTGTGCCCGGGGCCAGCTATGGCGACGGATGGCTACGGCGTAGTAGCCGCCATCGCGGCTGGGGCCGAGCGCTACATCCGAGTAGTCGAGGCGTGCGAGTGCCCGCGAAAGGTATTCCGGGGGGGTGGTCGGATGGTCGCTGCCAACGATGAGCGCACGCTCCACTCCCCGGACGAACGATTCGGCGAAAGCATGGCCGAGCCGATCGCCGAGGTCACCGTCACTCTGAAGGCGGACGGTCAGCCTGGGGAAAAGCCGCTGGAAGTCGGCGACGGCGGCATCGTCGCCGGCGGTGTGTAGCTCGACGCACCCGGGGGCCACGCGCTCTGCGAGGGCCAGAACGTCGGCCAGCGCCGCCAGGTGGAACGCCGCGGCTTCTTCCTCAGTGAGCGGCGGCACGAGTCGGGTCTTCACCGATCCGGGCACGGCGGGCTTTGCGAAGACGATGACGAGTTGCTCGTCCTCCATCAGCCGGCAAGCAGGCTGATCAGGTTAACGATGGCGATACGGGCGCCGAGCAGGAGGAAAACGACGGCGAACATGAGACGCAGAGTGTGAGTCGGCATCCGCAGTTGCAGCCCCGTACCCAACGGCACCGCTACCAGCGCACCGACCGCCAGAACGAGAGCGGCCGACGGGTGGAAGTAGTGGAGCAGCCCATCGCCAGCCGCGGCGAAGACGCCGTTCACGGCGAAGGCGATGACCCCGGTCACCGCCGTGAAGGTGATGAGCGCCAGCGACGTGCCGGAGACCTTACGGATCGGCACGTGGAGAGCATAGATGAGCACGGGAATCGCCACCAAGCCGCCACCGACACCGAGCAGCGCCGAGAAGAACCCCACACCCGCACCGCCCGCCAGCGCGGGGCCGGTCCGCAGCTTCGGGCTTTCGTCTGTGCCGGCGGATCCGGACTCCGCTCTCCGCTTACCGAACAGCAGCCGGGTCCCGACGACCAGCAGGAAGATCCCGAACGCGAGCTTCAGCAGCGCGCCGGGCATGGCCACGGCGACGCGGGCGCCGAGCACGGCGGTGACCACGCTGGCCAAGCCCATGCGCCAGACCGCGCCCCATTCGACACACCCAGCCCGGTGGTAGAGCCAGGCGCCGCGCAAGCTGATGGGGATGATGACCAGGAGGCTGGTGGCGTGGGCGACGACCGCCTGCTCGGCCGCCGGGATGGTGGCGCCGGATAGTCCCGGCTGGCCAAAAAAAAAGTAGAGGAAGGGGACCATGACGGCCCCTCCCCCTATACCTACCAGTCCGGAGACGGCGCCGGCCAGCAGCCCGACCGAGAGGGCGGCCAGCAGGCCGGCGACAGTCATCAGGTTTCCTTATCGCTCGGCGGCGGCCGGTAACTCATCACCTTCGTATTGCGCCGCCAACTCGAAGAGCTGCTCCTGCGAGCGAGCGGCCCGAAGCAGCTCGGCAGCCGTCTCAAGCTGGCGATCGATAGCCAGCCGGCGTCGCGTCGCGGTCACATCGTCGAACGCTACGGTGGCGAGCTGGATGGCCAGCTCGCGCGAGACCAGCCGGCGCGAGCCATCGTACAGCTGGCGATCGGTCTCGACACCGGCATCGACCAGCCAGTCGTACAGCTGGGCGAGCATCGCCCTGTCGACCCTGAAGTCCGGTCTGAGTTGAGGATGATCGTTCGTGTACTCGACGGCGAAGCGGAACACCGCGTCGGCGTAGGCGGAGAGCTGCTCGCCGAGCGCCGTGCGGAATTCACGCTCGACGGTGTTCAGCGTATCCGCAAAGATGATGACGTCCGGAGTGATCCCGCCGCCGCCATAGACTTCGCGCCCTGCAGTCGTATAGAAGACCGCGGAGGCCGACATACCAGTCTCGGATATGGGACCGTCACTTTCACCGGCCATCGCCAGCAGGTGCGGCCCGTCCGCCTCGCGATGTATCGATCGCCCGCTCGGCGTGTACCACTTGGCCGTCGTCATCTTCAGGTAGCTGCCACCGGCCATCGGATAGAGCGTCTGCACAGAGCCCTTTCCATAAGTCGGGACGCCGAGCACCAGGGCACGGTCGTGGTCCTGAAGCGCGCCAGCCACGATCTCCGATGCGCTCGCCGAGAACAGGTCGACCAGGACGACCACCGGCAAGTCGGGATCGACCGGCCGCCGCTCGGCGTAGTAGGTCTCGTTCTGGTCGGGGATGCGGGACCGGGTCTCTACGACCTCGGTGCCGCCGTCCAGGAAGATATCGGTGACCGCCACGCCTTCCTCGAGCAGGCCGCCCGGGTTACGTCGCAGATCGAGGATCAGGCCTTTCATCCCCTGATCCTTCAGATCGTCGATCTCCCGTCGGATATCGTCTGCGGACTTCGCGCTGAACGTCTGGTGCAGGATGTAGCCGACGCCGTCATCGTACATGAGGCCGGTCACGTACTCGACGTGGATCTCATCGCGAACGATGCGCACCGGGAACGGCTCCGGCATGCCGACCCGCATGATCTTCAGGTCGACGGCGGCACCCTTCGGGCCACGCAGCACCTGCACCGCCTCGTCCGGCTTCCAGCCGGCCATCGACACACCGTCCGCCTCGATCAGACGGTCACCGGGTCGCAGCCCGGCCCGCTCCGCCGGAGTGTTGGGAAGCGTCTGCACCACCGTGATCCAGTCGTCCTTCTCGTCGATGCGGATCCCGAGACCACCGTAGTTGCCCGTCGTAGTCAGACGGAGGTCGGAGTAGTCCTCAGGCCTGAGCAGCGTCGTGTGGGGGTCGAGCTGCTCTAGCAGTCCGTCGATCGCCATATCGTACAGATCGGCGGGATCCACCGAGTCGACATAACGATCCGAAACTGCCCGGATCACATCCTGGAGAACTCTCGAGTTCAGGTAGACGTTCCCCTTATCGCCTTGCTGGAGCAGCCAGCCACCGGTTACGACCGCGATCAGGCCGATGGTCGCCGGCTTCCAGAACGACCTCTTCAACTGCATGTCTCCTCCAGCTTTAGCGCTATTAAGAGATGGGCCACCCCACGCCCTACTACTAACACCTTCACGGTGAGAAAGTTTCAGGAAAGCGGGTGGATAGAGCTTCCCATACCGTGGCGAATACCCTCTGAATCTCTGAGCTACCGTCGATCAGCGCAACATCGGGC
>JBDHHZ010000212.1:0-5544 GCA_039589115.1 Gemmatimonadota bacterium
TCCTATAGAAAGAGCGTGACCCCTACAAGGACGTTCGTAAGGAGGATCCAGACCACGTTGGCGCCCAGCGCCGGGATCGGCACTTCCTCCTGCGGGGAGCGGAAGGCCCAGCCCAGCGGTTTCGGCAAAAAGATCAGGCTGGGCAGGATCGCCACGAGCGCCAGCGCTGGTAGATAGTCCAGCAGCACGCTGACGATCAGCCAAGCCGGCACCAGAAGGGCAGCGAGGGCGTAGAGCAAGGCGGCGCTCTCGCGGCCCATCAGCAACACCAGGTTCCGCCTGCCCCCTTCCTTGTCCGCTTGCTCGTCCGGGAACTCGTTCAAGAGCAGCAGATTGAACGTCATGAAGAAGGCGGGGATCGAGGCGGCGAACGCGACCGACTCGTAGTCACCCGTCTGCACCAGGGTCGTGCCGATCACCGGCAGCGCGCCCAGCCCGAGCCCCGCGAAAATCTCACCCACGTAAAGGCGCGCCAGGAAATCGGTGTACGCGAAGACGGCCAGAGCGCCGATGGCGAGGATCGGTACCAGCTTCCAGCCCACCACGGTCAGGAAGTAGATCCCGACGGCGACGCCGATCGCACCGCCCACCAGCCCGACGGCTACCGCATGCTTGAACCCGAGCCGCCCGGCCGGGAGGGTGCCACTGCCACCGCTGAACGGCGTCCGCTTCGTCTTCAGATCGATGCCCGTCCTGAAGTCGCTGGCCTCGTTGAGGGCGTTCACCGCCACGTGAGTACCCAGCAGGCCCAGCAGCGCCAGGCCCGCGTGGGCCCAATCGAGGCCGCCGGCGTAGGCGGCGGCGCCGGTGCCGGCGATGACGAGAGTGACAGGAAGCGTAAGGAACGGCGCCCGTGCGACGCCGGCGTAGTCAGAGACAGTCATTCGGGGACCTCGTTCTCAGTATGCAGTATGCAGTATGCAGTGTGCAGTGTGCGGTAGACTGCCAGAGAATAACAATGCAGTGCTGAACTCGACAGGCGTATCGGGGAGGTGGCATATTGCTCCATCCACGGACCGCGAGAGGAGGCAGCGAGCATGAAACGCCCACGCCCATCGGAATACTACGAGTACTACGGGCGCTACGTGAGTATCGTCCGGGAAGGCGACATCGTCGATCTCATGGCTGAAGAGATGCAGCGCACGCTCGACATGCTGGCGCTGGTGCCCGAAGACATGGAGGGCCACCGCTATGAGCCCGAGAAGTGGAGTATCAAGGAGGTCGTCGGTCACGTGATCGACGCAGAGCGCCTGTTCGGCTACCGCGCGCTGCACTTCGCCAGGCGCGACCGGGCTCCGTTGCCCTCGATGGACGAGAGTGAATGGGCTCGAGTCTCGAACGCGGACACGCGCTCGCTGGGTTCGCTGGCCGAGGAATTCGAGCTGGTCAGGAGATCACATATCGCTCTCTTCGCGAGCTTCGACGAAGAGATGAGCACGCTGAGCGGAATGGCGAGCGGCTACGAGTTCACCGTGCAAACCCTACCGTACATTATGGTCGGGCACGAGATGCATCATCGCAGCGTGCTGGCGACGAAATACCTTGGCATGAGGTGAAGCCGAGTAGGAGTACGAGTGGGAGTAGGAGTGGAGTAGGAGTAGGAGTAGGAAACTGAAGAATACGGGAACCTGACAACCGGCCACCGACTACCGGCTAACAGCTACTCCCCACTGCATACCGCACACTGCACACCGCATACCGGCCTTTAGCCACCGGCTACCGAGGTATGAACCGCGGAACGCGCTCGCAGTACCTCACGTACTGCTCGCCGAACCTGTCGCGCAGCTCTTTTTCTTCCAGGACGACGACGAAGTAGAGGGCCGGGACGGTCAGAGCGGCGAGCACGTACATGGCCAGGTAGTTCGTGAAGAAGGCCATCGCCACCCCTGCCAACCAGACGGCGATGTACCTGGGATGGCGGATCCTGCTGTAGATCCCTTCCGTTAACAGCTCGCCGCCGCGGCCGTCCGGGGCAAGCTCGGGGGCGCCGACCAAGATCTTTGCCGTGAGGTATTTCCTGCAGCGCACCTCGACGTATATGGAAGTACCGTAGATGATTATTGCCAGCGGCCAAAGCGCGCGGTTCGTACCGTACTCCACCGCCAGCAGCGGCTCGCGGATGAGGTAAATCCCCGCCATCACGGCGAACGAGACTACTGTGAGGATCGTATAGAACAGGGGGCGTCCCAGCTTGCGCCAGAAACTCACGAAGGGATGCGTTACGTACCACCAACCGACGGCCGTCGGGAACGAGATGATGCAGATCAGGGCCAGGATATAGCGAGCCGTATTCATGTCGTTTACGTCCCTTCCTCGCCGTACCCCGGCCTGCCCGGACCCGGGTTCTCTTCCCCGTACGACCCGCTATTCGGTTCGGTTTCGAGCCTCACCTCCTGAGAGCCGCCTCGACGCTTCTCACGTTCATCTTCATCACGGAGATGTAGTCGCCCTGTGCCGGCTTGTGCCCGCAAGGGTCGAACACGACGACCGCGAGGCCCATCCCCTCGAGCTGCGCGGCGGTCCTCTCTTCCGGCTCGCCCTCCCACAGCATGTAGACCGCAGGATGCTCGGCCGTGATACCCTCGAGCCCGCGCCAACCGTCAGCGTCCGGGTATTCGCCCGGCTCGAAGTGCACGCTCCGCGCGTCCAGCCCGTAGCGGCGCGTCATGTATTGGTAGACCGGATGCGATGTCACCAGCGCCCTATCGGGTACCCGCGCGAACGCCTGCTCGAGTCTCCCATCCAGCGTCGTCAGTTCGCGTTCCAGCGACTCGAAGTTCTGCTGGAACGCGGTGGCGTGCTCCGGTCGCGCAGCGGCGAGCGCCTGCTGGATCGCACGCGCCTGCTCGATGGCGAGGGTCGGGTCGAGCCAGGTGGTGAAGGCGAGATCGCCATGGGCGTGCTCGCCTTCCGGCCCGTGGCTGTGAGTGACGACGTCTTCCAGCTCGATGTAGCGGTCTTCGTATGGCTCTGAGGTGTTCACCAGCTTCGACGATGGCAGCGTTGTTAGATCCACCCACTGAGCGTAGCTCGCACCATTGAGCAAGATCAGATCCGCTGACTGGTAGGCAGCGATCGTCTCCGCATCAGGCTGCCAATACGCAGGATCGACGTCGGACGGCGCCGGGAACTGCACATCGACGTACTCACCGCCGATCTTCTCGGCGAAGTACTGAAGCGGGTAGTTGACGGTATACACGCCCACCATTCCATCTTCGGCGCCCGCTGCCGATTCGTCCGTTCTCTGCCCTTCGCCGCACGCTACGACAGACGCGGCGATCGCCAGAAACAGGTAACCCGCGATCCGTTCTGCCATAGACATAGTGTACCTCCGCAGGAATTGGGATCACATTCTGATGAAAGCTCGGATGATCGCCGAGCCGAACTGGCTGGTCAGGAACGTCAGGCCGCCCGCCAACAGCACGCCGACGACGAGCACCACGACGATCTCGGAAGCCATGACGGAAGCGACGCTGAGGCGCGAGCCGCCGATCTTGAACAGCGTCTCGATTTCGCGCCGCCGCAGACGCAAAGACAGCATAAACACGAGAGCCGCGGTCGCCAGCGTCGCGAGCCCGACGATGACCGCGCCCGCCGTGATGAAGCTCTGCACGGTGAGGATGGTGCCGAGCAGCTCGTCCATCACCCGCGCCGGCCGCACGATCTGGGCGATATCCTCAGCGCTCTCGTAACGCCCCTGCAGGATGGCGGAAGATCTCTGATCCGGCGGCACGACGACGACCGCGGTGACCGGGAAGTCCGAGAGATCGCCGTGGAAGTGGAAGCTATCGATGTTGTCCTCGGTGATCTCGTTGAACTGCACCACCGACGGGTTGCCCACGACATTGGTGGAGTCGCGATAGAGGACGGCACCCACCGCCTCGGGCCGGCTCAGGTCCTGGTGGCCGTGCCCGAGCCCCTCGATCACCCACGTCGTCTTCACATCGACGAAGATCGCGTCGTCGTCCGGGCTGTCGGAGTAGGCAAGCACGCCGACGACCTCCATCCTGAGCGGGTAGACACCGGCCAGGTCGAACACGCTTTCCGGCGACGATATCACGTAGGCGCCGGGCCCCACCCCCAGAGCGCGCGCCACGCGCGAGCCGAGCACGCATTCACCCAGCGTGACCAGCTGGCGACCCGACTCGATCCGCAGGCCGCGGTAGTCGAAGTACTCGAAGCTCGTCCCGACGATCGGGTGACCCTGGGCGTGGAAGCGCACATACATCGGGATGGCCAGCGCCAGGCCCGTCGTGTCCACCCGCGTCACCTGCTCGTAGCGCATCAGGTCCGGGTAGTCGGAGCGGAAGTAGAGCGTGTTGAGCGCCAGCTCCAGCGGGCTCCCCTTGGCACCCACGATGAGTGGGGTGGCGACGGCCCGTGCTGTGAGCTGCCTCGAGCTCTGATCTACCAGTACTCGCAGCCCGATGGGCAAATAAACGATCAGCATGAGCGACGTGACCAGTATCGCCGTCTTCAGCCGGTGGTAGGCCAGGTAGCGCCAGGCGAGGTAGAGCACTTGCCTCATCGCTCGCCGGTCCCTTCCCCAATCACGCCGAACTCCTTGATGTCGATCACGCGATCGAAGCGCTCGAGCAGCTCGTGATCGTGCGTGACGGTCAGCAGCGTCGCCCCGGCGCGCTTCGCGTAGTCGAGGATCAGGTCGAGCACGCGGCCCTTATTGGCAGGGTCCAGGTTGCCGGTAGGCTCGTCGGTGAGCATCAGGACCGGCTCGGGAAGCACGGCCCGGCAGACGGCGACGCGTTGCCGCTCGCCTTGCGACAGTTTGCCGGGGTGACGATCGAGCTTGTCGCCGATCCCCATCTCCCCGGCCAGGTCGACGGCTCTTTCTCTCACGGACGCGTCGAGCTGTAACGCCGGGTTTATCCGGTAGGGGAGGGTGATGTTGTCGAGGACGCTCAGGTACTCGAGCAGCTCGAACTCCTGAAAGACCAGGCCGATGGTCGTGATGCGAAAGCTGCGCCGGTCTTCGTCGGAGAGCTTCGTCACCTCCGCGTCGTTGGTGATGACTTGGCCGTGCTGGGGAAGGATGATCCCGGCGATCAGGTTGAGCAGCGTCGTCTTGCCGGATCCGCTCGGTCCGATGCAGGCCGCCGTCGCTCCCCGCTCGACGTGCAGCTGCGGGACGCGGAGCCGGAACTCCCCTTCCCCATATCGAAACTCGAGATCCGTGACGTCGATCATTCGCTCAACGTGGAACTAGATACGCTGTTCCTGCAACAGCTCGAGGCCGGTGAATTTCCAGGCGCCGTCGATCGACACCACCGTGAAGCGTGCCTTGTACTGGTTGGTCCGCGTGTGGATGTGACCCCAGTGGCCAATCGAGCCCGAGACGTTCCAGGTCAGCCGCGAGACGAAGCCCAGCTCATCGTCCAGAGGTTGGGCCTCAGAATCAAGCACCTCCACCTCTTTGACTTTGACCCGCGCGCCGCCCTGGTTCTCGAGCTCGAGGCTGCGGCGCGTCTCGAGGTAGATATCGGTCAACAGATCACCCGCGGAACTGCGCGAAAGAACATCGTAGAT
>JBDHHZ010000213.1:0-5525 GCA_039589115.1 Gemmatimonadota bacterium
GACCGCGACGGCATCAATGCGAGCCTCGAAGGCGGGATACTCACGGTCACCCTGCCGAAGGCGGAGAGCGAGCAAGTTCGCAAGGTCAGCATCGACTGACCGCTCTGTGGGAGTGAGGGAGCCCTAATTGAGTGAGGGAGCCCTAATTGAGTGAGGGAGCAGTGGAGTGTGGGAGACTTCGAGTTGCGAGGTGATCCACCGGCGGTCCGTCACCTCCAAACTCGCAGGCTCCCTTGCTCATCTGCTCCCTCACTCAATTAGTGCTCCCTGACTCCCTACCTCCCTCCACGCCTGTCGTTATGGCAGCCTTCCCTGGCACGCGAGTTGCCTTTCTACCGCACGGACTAGTATCTGTACTGCAAGACGGGACGCTCTCCGCGTCAGCGGGCGGTCAGGCCGAGTAGGAGCCAGCAACTGGAGGCACAGGAGCATAGATGATCTCGTTTGACAGACTGACCGTGAAGGCCGGGGAAGCCCTGCAGGCGGCGATCAGCTTGGCCGCCGGACGCGGCAATCCGGCGGTGGAGGACATCCACCTGCTGCAGTCGCTACTGGACCAGGAGGGTGGAGTCGCGGGTGCGCTGCTGGGACGCGTGGGCGTCCGACCCGATCAGCTGGACAGGAAGGTGAGCGAGGCGCTGGAGCGGCTGGCCCGCCAGGAGGGCGGGGCGGGTGTTCTGCCGTCGCGCGAGTTGGGCCAGGTCCTGGACGAGGCCGACAAAGAGGCCGGCGAGCTGGGCGACCAGTACATCTCGAGCGAGCATCTGCTGCTGGCGCTCATCTCGGGGGCGGCCAGCACAACCGGTCCGCTGCTGAAGGGGCTGGGAGCAACGCGAGACGGGCTGTTGCAGGCGATACAGGCGATGCGCGGCCCGCACAGGGTGACGGACCGCGACGCGGAGGAAAAGTACCAGACGATCCAGCGTTACACGGTGGACCTGACGGACATGGCGCGGCGCGGCAAGCTCGATCCGGTGATCGGGCGCGATGAAGAGATCCGCCGGGTCATCCAGGTGCTGTCTCGTCGTACTAAGAACAACCCGGTGCTTATCGGAGAGCCCGGCGTTGGCAAGACGGCGATAGTGGAGGGGCTCGCCCAGCGCATCGTCAACGGCGATGTGCCGGAGTCGCTGCGCAACAAGCAGCTCGTCCAGGTGGATATTGCCAGCATGATCGCTGGCACGAAGTATCGCGGCCAGTTCGAGGAGCGCTTCAAGGCTCTGCTCAAGGAAATAACCGAGAGCGAGGGCCAGTACGTCGTATTCATCGACGAACTGCACACGATTGTCGGCGCCGGCGCGGCGGAAGGCGCGGTGGACGCTGGCAACATGATGAAGCCGTTGCTCGCCCGCGGGCATTTGCGCGTCGTCGGCGCGACCACATTGAACGAGTACCGCGAGCACGTAGAGACCGATTCGGCGCTGGAGCGGCGCTTCCAGCCGATCTTCACGTCGGAGCCGAGCGTCGAAGATACCGTAGCGATCCTCCGCGGCCTCAAAGAACGTTACGAGGTGCACCACGGTGTACGCATCACCGATAGCGCCATCGTCGCCGCCGGGCGACTCTCGAACCGCTACATCGCCGATCGCTTCCTTCCGGACAAAGCCATCGATCTGATCGACGAGGCGGCCTCGATGCTCAGGATCGAGATCGACTCGATGCCACTGGAGATCGATGAAGTCGAAAGGCGCATCGTCCAGCTCGAGATCGAGAAACAGGCACTCCAGAAAGAGGAAGACAAAGAGAGCCGCAAGCGGCTGGATCGGCTGGAACGAGAGCTTGCCGAGCTGCGTGAGCGCTCCAGCGGCATGAAGGTGAAGTGGCAGGCCGAGAAGGAGGCGATCGAGAACATCCGCACGCTGAAAGGGCTGATCGAGACTCTTCGCATGGAAGCGGAGCAGGCGACGCGAACCGGCGAGCACGCCCGGGTGGCCGAGATCATCCATGGCAAGGTCCCGGCCATGGAGAGAGAGCTCGCCGCGGCCAGCGAGAAACTGGCGGAACTGCAGAAGGAGTCGAAGTACCTGAAGGAGGAGGTGACCGAGGAAGATATCGCTACGGTCGTCTCGCGATGGACGGGCATTCCTGTCATGAAGATGATGGAGGGCGAACGCGAGCGGCTGGTGCACCTGGAGGATCACCTGCACAAGCGGGTCGTCAATCAGGGCCAGGCCATCGAGGCGGTGGCCAACGCCGTACGGCGCAATCGAGCCGGTTTGCAGGACCCCAATCGTCCAGTGGGCAGCTTCATCTTCCTCGGACCGTCCGGCGTCGGTAAGACGGAGACGGCGCGCGCGCTCGCCGAGTTCTTGTTCGATGACGAGGCGGCGCTGGTAAGGCTCGATATGTCGGAGTACATGGAGCGTCATTCGGTGGCCCGGCTCATCGGCGCACCACCCGGCTACATCGGGTACGAGGAAGGCGGCCAGCTCACCGAACGTGTGCGCCGCCGTCCCTACAGCGTCGTCCTGTTCGACGAGATCGAGAAGGCGCATCCCGATGTCTTCAACATCTTGCTGCAGGTGCTGGACGATGGACGGCTCACCGACAGTCATGGCCGCACGGTCGACTTCAGGAACACCGTTCTGATCATGACCTCCAACATCGGGAGCCAGTGGATTCTCGAGCTCGAGGGCGAAGAGAACTGGGAGGATATCGAGAAGCGTGTGTGGGAGGGTCTGCGCGCCACGTTTAGACCCGAGTTCCTCAACCGCGTGGACGACATCATCATCTACCGGCTGCTGGGTCGAGAGGAGCTGCGGAAGATCATCGATCTGCAGCTCGAGGCAGCCGGGCAACTGCTGGTCGACCAGAAGCTGTCGCTGGAGGTGACGGACGCCGCGCGCGACCTAATCGCTGTGGAAGGGTACGAGCCCGCGTTCGGGGCCCGGCCTCTCAGGCGTGCCTTGCAGCAGTTGCTCCTCAATCCGCTGTCGACAGCCGTCTTGGATGGTAAGTTCGGCGAAGGCGACCGTATCATCGTCGATCGCGAGGGGGAGGCCGACGAGTTGAGCTTCCGCCGGGAGGACTAAGGTCGGTGTGCGGTATGCAGTATGCAGTGTGCCGTTGCGGTTTGCGGTGTAGCGTGTGTAGTATGCAGTGCAGTGTGAAGAGTGAAGTCCGCGGCGTGCTGTACGCGGTCAAATGGGCGCGGTGTGAGGCCGGCTAGCACCGCATACTGCATACCGCACACCGCACACCGAAAAACCGGGGGTTCCTCAGGTGCGTAACGCTGATCGAGTGGTGGTGACGGCCGCGGTCGTGCTAGGACTCTGTGGCTGTGGTGGTGGCGGTGGTGGCTCCTCCAACATTCCCATGACGGAGGGCGCGTCGTCCCCGGAAGCGGCGGTCGAGATATTTCTCAGGTCGGCCGGCGAGGCGCAGCAGGCCAAGTTGGCGGGCGATCTGCCGCGGGCGCGAGACGGCTACGAGCGGATGGGCGCCGTGTTCGGGACGGAAGATGGCAGCATCTTCCACTCCTATGCCAACGATGAGGTGATGGATCGGATGATCGTGCTGGCGGCGTGTCTGCGGCCGATTGCGTACCGAATCATCTCGCGGCCCGACCCGGATGCCTGGCGCCGCAAGGAGACTCTCGTTACAGCGGAGCTGAGCCGTGATGGGGTGACGCTGTCGCTGCCGTTCCGAACGGTCCTGGGGCCTGACGACCGCTGGTTCGTCGAGCAGATCCACCTGGAAACAGGGTCGTTCGCCTGCTGAGCTCTCGTTCTGAGGTCTGATGGTTCGGTGTTACGGGGCCTGGCGGTACAGAGCTGCGAGCCGGGCAGGTGAAACGCCGAGCAGGAAAAGGAACCGCAGGGCGAGGTGCGTCGCTATGGTCCGCAGGTAGCCGGACTTCCGCCAGCGCCGGTCTGAAGTGAGCACCGGCGATTTCAAGACAACGACTTTACCGAGCCGGCGGAGCCGGCGGTAGAAGATCACGTCCTCGAACAGATCGTGATCCTTGAACCCGCCCACCTGCTGGAAGGCCGAGCGCCGGGCGAAGATGGCTTGGTCGCCGGTGGCGGTCCTGAACCAGCGGCTGCGCAGGTTGATCGCCAGGGCCAGGCCACGAGCGATGGGCCGGCGGGCGCTGGGTCCCCTCAGCGATAGCGAGAAGCAGCCGCCGATCACCTCGGGTCGCGCTACTGCCTCCGCGAGCGCGGTCCCGGCGTCCAGGCTCAGCCAGGTATCGGCGTGGAGGAAGAGCAGGATCGCACCCTCTGAGCATTCGACCCCGGCGTTCTGCTGCCGGCCGCGACCGGGAGGCGATTCGACGACTAAAGCCGCTTCGCGGGCAACCTCTGTAGTGCCGTCATCGCTTCCGGCATCGGCGACGATGATCTCTGCGGAGGAGCCCAGCGCGGCCACGACCGAGTCGAGCGTGGCAGCGAGTTCCCCAGCCTCGCCGAGCGTCGGGATGATGACCGACACGGGAACGCTTGGCCCGGCAGCCAGGAGCCTACTCCGTCGCCTCTGAGAGCTCGAGCAGGACGCCGCCGCTGCTGCTCGGATGGAGGAAGGCCACACGATGGCCCCCGGCGCCGCGCCGCGGGGCTTCGCCGATAGGCTGCAGGCCGGCCGAGCGACAGCGTTCCAGCGCGACCTCTATGTTGGGCACCGCCAGGGCGATATGGTGCAGGCCGGGCCCGCGGCTCTGCAGAAAGCGCCCGACCGGCGAGTCGGCGGCGGTGGGCTCCAGCAGCTCCAGGCGGGCCCCGCCGCCGAGGTCGAAGAAGGCGATCCGGATACCCTCCGCCTCTACTACCTCGCGGCCCGAGTCGGGGCGTCCCAGGACCGCGCGGTAGGTCTCGACGGCTTCGTCGAGGTTGTCTACGGCGATCGCGACGTGCTCGAGACGGGTATCTGGATCCATCGGGAACCCCCTGAAGCGGGCCTGTGTTCTATCGCCGGACTCCGACCGGCTTCGGTCGGTGCTATCGGCACGAACCACTAGATTAATATATTCCTAGTCACCTGGAGAGAGGGCCGGCGCGGCCGGCTTATTCGGACTAGAGCGAGGGATGGGAGATTCGAAATGGCGGTAGTGAAAGAGGTGACGGACGAGACCTTCGACCTGGAGGTAGGACAGGCAGAGGGCGTCACGATGGTCGATTTCTGGGCCGCCTGGTGCGGGCCCTGCCGCCTCGTAGCGCCTATCGTAGATGAGTTGGCCCAGGAGTATGAGGGTCAGATCACGGTCGCCAAGCTCGACGTCGATGCCAGCCAGCGGACGGCCATGCGGTTCAACGTACGGTCGATCCCAAGCATCCTCTTTTTCAAAGACGGCGAGCACGTGGACACGGTGATCGGAGCCGTCCCGAAGCAGGCTCTCGAGACGAAGCTGAAGGCGTACCTGGACTAGTTCCAGATCTTGGCGCTGTCATTATCGAACGCCTCCGCAGAGCGGAGGCGTTCTTTTCGGGGTCAATCTCGACATTCTACAGGGGACAATCGACAGCCGACATTCGAGTACTGCCCGACGAGCGATGCCCGACTCCCGACGTTCAGGACCGGACGTCGGA
>JBDHHZ010000214.1:0-5518 GCA_039589115.1 Gemmatimonadota bacterium
ATCACGCACTTCGAGACCAACAGCGCCAAGCTGCAGGACGGCGACGCGCTAGCCCAGCGCCTGGCTCTGGCCCTGGCCAACCGGCCGGGCTGTAGCGTCGAGCTGGCCGGTCACGCGGACCCGCGTCCGGTGCGCGGTGCGCCGTACTTCAGCAACGAGGCCCTGTCGCGGGCGCGGGCGGATTCGGTCCTGCGCGCGTTGCGGGAGTCGGGTGTCGATGGCACCGAGATCAGGATCCGGGCGATGGGCACGGCCGATCCACTGGCGACGGGCAAGGATCCCTACTCGCTGTGGCTCAACCGTCGCGTCGAGCTGCGTCTTAACGGGCCCGACAATGCGTTCTCGCGACCGGTCGTCGAGTACGAAGTCCTGATCGACAACGACTACGACGTGACGCTGAGTGGCCTGGCGGTCCGCTTCGAGCCGGCCGCCGACTCGGTGGCGGTCGTCGTCAATGACACGATCCAGTTGATGCTCTACGGCCACCCGACGGTCCTGCCGCCCATCGACCCCTACGCGCAGGTGACGTTGCGGGCCTGGACCGTCTCGAGCACCGACTCGGCTGTCGTGGTCCTCGAGCGCAACGAGCGCTCGACCGGCTGGCTGATGACAGCGGTGCACAACTACACGATCCCGGTGAACGGGATCGACGAGGTCCACGCGGTCACCAGCAAGCTGCCCAGCCCCGGCAAGCTGCCGCCTGGCGCCAGCGTCGAGATCGTGCTGCAGCCTGCGCCGGCGGGATGGCCGGAAGCCACCTACGCGCTGCCTGTGGGCTGGAGGTTGGTGGAGGGCTCGGTCACAGTCGGCGGCCTACCGGCCCCCGACCCCGAGATCCGCCGCGATGTCTCCGGCGCCGACATCTTCTACTGGCGGTTCCGTGGTCGCAACCTCGAGCCCATCTCGCTGAGGCTCGAGCCGAGCGATGCGGCGATCCAGGTCGAGACCGTAACGCTGCCGGCACTGCGCAGCGACGAGGAGCGGCAGGAAGAGCACAAGCGGGCGTTCCTGGCCGGTCCGGCTGTCGAGATCTTCAGCCCGAACGACGGGACCGTGCTGCGCAGCGATCGCCTCTTCATCGGCGCGCGTGGCGAAGCAAACGCTCCGATCGCCCTGTTCGACGGCGACTCGATCATCGCGCAAGGGAACATGCGGGTCGACGGGATCCACGACTTCGTCGCCATACGGCTGGAGCGTGGCCCACACACGCTGCGGGTCCGGATGAGCAACACCTGGAACCAGGAGCGCTGGGATAGCGTCTCCGTCCACGTCAGCGGCCTGCCTGCCGAGATCGCCACCGAGACAACGAAGCTGTCCATGGTGGCGGACGGACTCTCGCTCGCGCCGGTCGTGGCACGCGTCCTCGACCGTTGGGGAGTCCCGGTCGTCAACCCGCAGTACGTGACGGTCACCGCCGAGGGCGCCGAGCCGCTGGGCACGGACTCCGACCCGTCGTCGATCGGCCTGCAGATCCTCAGCGACCCGGCCGGTTGGCTGCGCTTCGACCTGCGTCCCGGTCTCGAGATCGGCGTCGGCGTGCTGGAGCTGCGGGCCGGCGACGCGCTGACAGAGATCGAGCTCGAGCTGAACCCGCCGGTGCGCCCCCTGATGCTGACGGGCGTCGGCCAGATCGGCGTCGGCGCGACACCGGACGCCTTCGGCGCGATCACGGCACGCGGCCGGATCGACACCAAGACCTCCGTTATCCTGAGCTACGACAGCCGTCGCCTCGATGCGGGCCGCGACTTCTTCGGTCGCGGCTACGATCCCCTCGCCGAAGCCCAGTACCCGATACTCGGCGATGCCAGCCAGGGCCGAACGATGAGCGCTTCGCAGTACGCGTTCTCGGCCCGTGTGCAGCGCGGCTTCGACTGGGTCGCACTCGGTGACATCTCGACGCACGAATTCAGCAACGGCCTGATTCTGAATCGCTACAGTAGAGCATTGCCCGGCGCCGCGGCACGGATCTCCACCGGCCCTGTCGTCTGGAAAGGCTTTGGCAGTTCCACAACGCAGAGCCTGCAGCAACTCCAGATCCGCGGCGCCGGCACTTCAGGCCCCTACGGCCTAGCGCCGGACATGCGCCCGGGCACCGACAACGTAGTCATCGAGACCCGGGCGAAAGAGAACTCCCAGCGGGTGATCAGCCAGCAGTCGCTGGTCCGCTACATCGACTATGAGATCGACTACAGGCGCGGCACGCTGCTGTTCAAGCGGCCGGTCCCCGCCGCCGACACCCACGAGAACCCGGTGTTCATCATCGTGGCCTTCGAGGCGGAGAGCGGCGGAGAGCGGCAGGCGGTCTGGGGAGCGCGGGCGGCGGCGGACGCCGGCGACCTCTTCAGCGTCGACTCGCTGCGAATCGGTGCCACCTATATTAGCGACGAGCAGGTCGCCGGAACTCAGACCATAGCCGGCGCCGACCTGCGATTGATCCACCACGGCGCGCTCGACATCGGCGCCGAGCTCTCCTACTCCGAGTCCACCGACTCCGCGGACATCGCGACGGCGGTAGACGGCAGCGTCCGGCTGTTCGGCGGTCACGTCAACCTCTCCGGCGGCTGGATGTGGGTCGGCGATGAGTACCGTAACCCCTCGAACCTCGGCCTGCGCGCCGGGACCGAGGAGATCCGTGCCGGCGGCGGCCTGAGGATCGGACCCACCGAGCTGCGGGTCGACCACGAGCGCCAGATCTTCAAGGCAGAGGCCATCAGGCGCCAGCGTACGACCGGCGGCATCCTCCAGTCGATCGGATCGCAGCTGCAGATCGACCTGCGGGCCGCAGAGGACCGGTTCGAGACCGGCGGCATCATCGATCAGACGCGGGCAGGTGAAGGCAGAATCACCTGGTCGCCAAGCCAGAAGTTCAGCCTCTGGACCGAAGCTCGCTATCAGTTCGAGACCACGGGCAACATCGTGCTGCCCGACCACTACGGTGCCGGCGCCGCGTTCCGTGTCTCGCCGAGGCTGTCGCTGGAGACCCAGCACCGCCAGGTAGTCTTCCCCGGCGACTCGCTCGGCTACTCCATCACGAGCCTCGGCGTACGCAGCGATATCGGGCTCGGCACCCAGGCCTGGGGCAAGTACCAGCTCGCCGGCGGTACCGACGGCTACCACAACGCCGCCATCGTCGGCCTCAACAACCGCCTCCACCTCGGCACCGCCTGGTCGCTCAACACTATGTTCGAGCGCCGCTTCGGGCTCGATGACGCGCCGCTCGCCGACCCGGTCCGCTCCCTGCCCTTCACGCAGGTCGAGGAAGACTACTGGTCAGCCGGGCTCGGCGTCGAGCTGATGCCGCTGAACGCGCCCTTCCGAATCGCCGCGCGCGGCGAGTACCGGGACGGCGATTTCCGCTCCAGCCGCCTGGTCTCGGTTGCCGGGGACGTCGCGATCAACCGCTCGCTGGCGATCCTCTCGCGGAGCGATTGGCTCTGGAACGAGCAGAGCTCCGCTTTCGGAAGCCCGGTCTCCGAGCGGATCTCCACCACTTGGGGACTCGCCTTCCGCCCGATCGGCAGCGACGCGCTGAACGTGCTGACCAAGTTCGAGTGGCTGGAGGAGAGCAACCCGGTCGGCGGCGGCGTGCTCGGAGCCAACGGCGACGAACAGCGGATCATCGGTGTCGCAGAGGCGATCTGGGCGCCCTTCAAGTGGAGCGAGCTGGCAGGCCGTTACGCGGTCCGGCACAGCGAGGGCGAGATCATACACGACGATGGCGCCGTTCAGAACCTCAACTCCTGGGCCGACTATATCGGCGGACGGGTGAACCTCGACATCGCCAGGTGGCTCGCGATCCGCAGCGAGGGCCGCTTGCTGCTCGAGCACAACACCAACTCTCAGCGCTGGGACGCCGCTCCCTCGCTGGTCCTCATCCCGATCGAGGGCTTCGAGATCCAGGGCGGCTACCGCTTCGGCGATCTGCGCGACCCCGACTTCGCGGTGCGCGGCGGCGAGGGCTGGTTCGCGGTCTTCCGCGCCAGGCTCACCGAGCGCGTCTTCCCGACCTCGGCCGACTTCTGGCGCTCGCGGTTCTAGGAAACCGGTTTGCAGTATGCGGTATGCGGTATGCGGTGAAGATAATATAAGAGCCTGATTTTTAACTGATCACCAGCAACCTCATACCGCACACTGCAGACCGCACATCGCATACCGACCACCGGCCCCCTGAAACCCCCTTTTCCCCGAAATCGTAGTCTCTTACAGGCCCATGTGGGCCCTGACATCCCATAGCCAGGTGGACCCAGCATGAAGAAACGTTGGTGGTTTGCCGCCGGCGCCGGCGTCCTCGCCGTCGCGGGGGGCATCGTTTTGTGGCCGCGCGGCAGCGACTCGGCCAACTCCGCCCCTGACCTTCGCACCGCAACCGTCGAACGCGGTGAGATCAGCGTCGTTCTCAATGAGACGGGCACCGTCGAGCCGGTCAGGCAGGTCATCGTCAAGCCGGCCGTCAGCGGCATCGTCCTGAGGCTGCACGTCCGCGAGGGCGACCAGGTGACCGCAGGCACCGCGCTGGCAACGGTAGAACCGGATCTCAGCCAAGCCCGGGCGGTGGCCGAGATCCGCTCCGCCCGCGACCAGGCTCGCGTGGCCCTGGATCAGGCGCGTCGCGACCTGCAGCAGGGAGTCGCCCTGGCGTCCTCGAACCTGATCTCGGAGAAAGAACTCCAGGACCGTGAGGCGGCTGAGGAGCAAGCTAGGCTGGTGCTCGAGTCGGCGGAGGAGCAGATGAGGATCGTCGAGCAGTCGGGCGTGTCCTCCCAGGTCCGCTCTCTGAACGTCATCGCGCCCGCCGCAGGGGTCGTGATCCGGATCGGCGCCGAAGAAGGTGAGTCGGTGCTGGCCGGCACGATGACTCTGGGCGGCGGGACCGAGCTGGTCACGATCGCCGACCTGTCGAGCCTGATGATCGAGGCCACGGTCAACGAGGTCGACATCGGCAAGGTAGCACTCGATCAAGGCGTCGAGATCACCGTCGATGCGTACCCCAACGAGGAATGGGCCGGCCGCATCTCCTTCATAGCGCCGGCCGCCAGGGTCGACGAGGAGACGAGGGTCCGAGTCTTCGACGTCGAGGTCGAAGTCGCGGATCCGGATGAGCGGCTGCGGCCCGGAATGACCGCGAACATCGATATCCGCGGCGAGTGGAAGGAAGACGTCCTCACCATCCCCGTCGAGGCCGTGTTCCGCGTCGATCGGGCCGATGTCGTCTACAGGATCGAGAACGGCCTGCCAGTATCCACGCCGGTGACGCTGGGACTCGTCGACCTCGCCAGGGCCGAAGTCACCGACGGCCTCAGCGAAGGCGACCTCGTCACGCTGGAAGAGCCACCGGACACCTTGAGCGGGTCGTGACGATGCACAGCGGCAACGGAAGCCCGGTCGTCCGCACCGAGGGCATCGAGAAGGTCTACAGGCTGGGCAAAGTCGAAGTCGACGCTCTTCGCGGCGTCGACCTGGAGATCGAGCCCGGCGAGTACGTGGCGATCATGGGCCCGTCGGGATCGGGGAAGTCCAC
>JBDHHZ010000215.1:0-5485 GCA_039589115.1 Gemmatimonadota bacterium
GGCCGCGCAGCGAGCGCATCGCCGCGCAGCGCGCAGCGCTGGCGCAGGCTGAGGCGGCTGTGGCTCAGACAGATGCCGCACTGGACTTCGCTGTCATCCGCGCGCCTTTCGACGGGCTGATCACGG
This sequence comes from Gemmatimonadota bacterium, assembly GCA_039589115.1. Taxonomy (GTDB): domain Bacteria; phylum Gemmatimonadota; class Gemmatimonadetes; order Palauibacterales; family KS3-K002. The sequence goes on from JBDHHZ010000215.1 coordinate 127, forward strand.
TGCGGCATCGCGAACCGGGCGAAGCGGTGCCTGCCGGCTCGCCAGTGTTCACGCTGATGAACCCCGACGACCGCTGGGTCCGCATCTATGTGCGCGCCGACGAGGTAGGCCGGATCGATATGGGTCAAGCGGCGGCGATCGCTGGGGATGCCTACCGGGACCGTGAGTATGCGGGAAGGGTCGTCTTCATCGCCAGCCAGGCGGAGTTCACGCCTCGCAACGTGCAGACCACGGAAGAGCGGGTGAAGCTGGTCTACCGGGTGAAAGTGCAAATCACCGGCGATCCGGGTTTCGATCTCAAGCCCGGTTTGGCCGCCGACGTGCGGCTGGACACTGAGGAGCGCTGAGCCGGAGATGGGACCCGCCGTCTCGCTCGAGGGGCTCACCCGCGACTTCGGGGAGGAACGCGCGGTGGACGGTCTGACGTTTCAGGTCGCCCCGGGCGAACTGTTCGGCATCGTGGGACCGGATGGCGCCGGCAAGACGACGACCCTCCGCATGCTGGCCGGCGTGCTGCGTCCCACAGCTGGAGATGCCACGCTAGCGGGGGTCAGCATCGTCCACGATCGCGAGCGTGTCAAACACCACATCGCCTACATGTCGCAGCGCTTCGGCCTCTACACCGATTTGACTGTCCGCGAGAACATCGAGTTCTACGCCGACCTCTATCGGGTGCCGGGTGCCGAGCGTGCACCGCGGCTCGAGCGCCTCTACGCCTTCTCCGGCCTGGGACCCTTCGAGGACCGGCTCGCCGGTCAACTCTCGGGTGGCATGAAGCAGAAGCTGGGCCTCTGTGCCGCCTTGATCCACGAGCCGGACATATTGCTCCTCGACGAGCCTACTTTCGGCGTCGATCCCATCTCGCGCCGCGACCTCTGGCTGATCATCCATGAGATGGTCGCGCGCGGTGTCAGCGTGATCGTCTCGACGGCTTATCTGGACGAGGCGGAACGCTGTGATCGCGTGGCTCTCTTGCACAGGGGCCGCACCGTTCGGATCGATACGCCGGATGAGCTGCGCCGCCGCCTGCACGGCCAGGTGCTCGCCGTTCGCACCGACCGGCCGCGGCAGACGCGCGATCTGTTGCGTGAAGATGACGTCGTACGAGAGGCGGTCCTCTTCGGCGATGTCATTCACGTCACGCTGGGCGCGGCCACCACGGACTGGCCGGCGGCGCGTGAGCGTTTGGTCGCTGGTGGGGTGACGATCCTGGAGGAGAACCCGGTCGAGCCGTCCCTGGAGGATGTGTTCATCGATCTCGTGCGCGGTGAGGAGGCGGAGGATGCCTGAGGCCGTCAGGGTCGACGAGCTGACCAGGAAGTTCGGCGACTTCATCGCCGTCGATCGCGTCAGCTTCGATGTCGCGGAAGGCGAGATCTTCGGTTTTTTGGGACCGAACGGTGCGGGGAAGACCACGACGATCAAGATGCTCACCGGTCTGCTGCGACCCACCTCCGGCTCGGCCCACGTCGCGGGCTTCGACGTGAAGACGCAGATCGATGAGATCAAGCTCAGCATTGGCTACATGTCGCAGCTCTTCTCGCTCTATCCGGACCTGACGGTACTGGAGAACATCCACCTATTCGCCGGACTCTACGGCGTTAGCGGCAACCGCTTCGCGGATCGCAGGGACTGGGTACTGGAGATGGCGCACCTGACGGGTCACCAGGACCGTCTCACCGGAGACCTAGCGCTGGGGTTCAAGCAGCGACTGGCGCTGGGCTGCGCCGTGCTGCACCAGCCGCCCATACTCTTCCTCGACGAGCCGACCTCCGGTGTGGATCCGATCTCGCGTCGCAACTTCTGGGATCTGATCTACGGGTTCGCCGAGGACGGAACCACGGTCTTCGTCAGCACCCATTACATGGAGGAGGCCGAATACTGCCACCGGCTGGCTGTGATGAACCGCGGCCGCCTGATCGCCGTGGATCGGCCGGCCTCGCTGAAGGGGTCGATCCGGGAGCCGGTCCTCGAGGTCATGACCGCCGATGCTCCCAAAGCCGTCGAGGTGCTGCGTGACGTGCCGGGCGTCCTGGAGGTGACGATGTTCGGTCGCGCTGTTCACGCCATGGTCGAGAACCTTGCCGCCGCCGAGCGTCAGATCCCGGAACGGCTCGCCGCCGCGGGTCACTCGGTCGAATCGGTCCGACCTATTGAACCGTCACTCGAGGATGTGTTCGTTTCGTTCGTGCATCGCTCGGGTGGGATGGCAAGCGGATGAACATCGCACGTCTGCTGGCGATGGCCCGCAAGGAAGCGATCCAGCTGCGCCGCGATCCCGGGAGCCTGGTGATGGCGTTCCTGTTGCCGGTGGTGCTGCTCATCTTCTTCGGCTACGCCATCAGCTTCGACGTCAAGAACATCGAGATGGCGGTCCTCGATGAGAGTGGGAGCGCGCGAAGCCGTGCCCTCATCGAGGCCTTCGAGAGCTCCGGTTACTTCAACATCGTCGCATACCCTGCGGGCTACGGGGATGTCGATCAGCTGCTCGAGCGGGGGAAGGTCAGGCTCGCGCTGATCATCCCGCCGACTTTCGATCGCGACCTGACCGTCGGGCGGGCGCCGGTTCAGATCCTGCTCGACGGTGCCGATGCCAACACCGCCACTATCTCCCAAAACTACGCTACCGTCATCATCAACCGCTACTCGATAGACGTGGTGGCGGAGGGGCGGCGTTTCGTCCTGCCGGCTGAAGTCGAAGGCCGCGTCTGGTACAACGAGACTCTGGAGAGTCGAAACATGATCGTGCCCGGGCTCGTGGCCGTGATCATGTCGATCATCGCCGCCATGCTCACAGCGTTGACTATCGCTCGCGAGTGGGAGCGGGGCACTATGGAGCAGCTTGCCGCCACGCCGGTTCACCGGCTGGAGGTCGTGATCGGCAAGCTGATTCCGTATGTAGGGATCGGGCTATTCGATGTCGCTATAGCGATAGTCGCCGGCATTGTCTTCTTCGGCGTTCCGCTCCGAGGGAACATCTTGCTACTCGCGGTGCTGACGCTTCTGTTCCTAATCGGAGCGCTGAGCTTCGGCATCTTCATCTCGGCGGCGGTGAAGACGCAAGTTCTGGCGACGCAGGTCGCGCTGCAGACCACGTACTTGCCGGCGCTTCTGCTCTCCGGGTTCATGTTCTCGATCGCGACGATGCCGATCTTCCTCCAAGCCGTGACCTACGTTGTGCCGGCCCGTTACTTCATCACCGTGACGAAAGGGATCTTCCTTAAAGGCGTGGGGCTCGACGTGCTCTGGGCGGAAGCTCTTGCGATGGTCATCTTCGCCACCGTTGGCCTGACAGCGGCGATTCGCGCGTTCAAGAAGGAGCTGGCATGAGAGCCATCTCCGTCCTTCGTGTGCGCGAGCTGCTCAAGAAGGAGCTGCGCCAGATGTTCCGCGACCCGAAGATGTATCGGATGCTGTTTCTCGCGCCGATCATCCAGCTCGTCGCCTTCGGCTATGCGGTCAATACCGACATCAAGAACACGAAGACCTTTGTGATCGATCACGACCGTACCTCGGCCTCGCGCGAGCTGCTCGAGTTCGTTGAGGCTACCGGATACTTCAGGATCACCGGCAGATCCGGTCGGCCCGCCGATCTGGTGCGTGCCCTGGATCACGGCGATGCCGAGGTAGCGATCGAGATCCCCGCCGGATTCGCGCGGGATCTAGCCGCTGGCAACGGTGTCCGCGTCCAGGTGATAGTAGATGGGACGAACTCGAACACGGCGACGGTGGCGCTGGGCTATCTGCAGCAGATGTCGGCGGAATTCGCGCTGGGGCGAGCGGGTAGCGTGGGAATGCTGGCGGGGGGAGGCGTCGATGCGCGCACGCGCGCCTGGTACAACCCCGAGCTGGAGAGCCGCGCCTACAACGTACCGGGCGTCATCGCCATGCTCATCCTGCTTATGTCGCTGCTACTGACGTCGATGTCGGTGGTACGCGAACGAGAGATGGGCACGCTGGAGCAGTTGACGGTGAGCCCGCTGTCACCGATGGAATTGATGCTCGGCAAGACGGTGCCCCCCGCGCTGGTCGCATTCGCCGATCTGTTTCTGGTCACGGCGATCGCGATCATCTGGTTCCACATACCGATGCGCGGGTCGTTTCTCGTATTGCTGCCGGCAGCGCTCGTCTACATCATCGCCGCTCTGGCGCTGGGTCTCCTGATCTCGACGATCTCGAAGACTCAGCAGGAAGCCTTCATGTCGATGTTCCTGCTCCTGATGCCGGCAATCATCCTCTCCGGCTTCTTCTATCCGATCAGCAGCATGCCCGAGCTCTTCCAGTGGATCACGCTTCTGAACCCGCTGCGCCACTTCTTGGAGATCGTGCGCGGGGTCTTCCTCAAGGGCGCCGGTTTCTCCGACCTCTGGGTTCAGTATCTGGCGTTGACGTTGATGGCGGCCGCAACCATGTGGCTGGCCACCGTCAGGTTCCGCCGTACTGTGGCTACGTAGCAGCCTCTTCCCGCTTCCCGGACATGATCTTCCAGGCCGTAGTGACGGCCAGCCCGAACCATAGAAGATCCCAGCCGCTCATCTGCGAGCGGAACAGCTCCATGAATCCCACGCCGCCGACCAGCACGCTCGCGTAGTCTGTGGCGATCCGCTCCCGCTCGTCCGGGCCTGCCGCCGCGGCGTGATCGGCACCGGCCGCGAGCATATTTGCCCACAGCGCATCGGAAAGCGTGTCGTCCAGAGAGAGCGCGTCGAGCTGTGCCTGGATGTCCTCGGGCAGGCTGCCGACTTCCTGAAGATCGAACAGGGCGGCTTCGGCCATCCACTCCGGGTCGGCCTGTATCTCCTGCGCCAGGGCGGGGCCGGTCGAGTACTTGACGATCATGCCCTTGCCCACCAACAGGCCGGCGCCCGCCAGGATGGTGGCGAGCATAGCCAGCGACGGACCTCGGCTGGGTGTCGCCTTCGCCATGGCGAGCCCGACTATGAGGCCGACAGCCCAGGCCACGTAGCCGACTTCATACTTGGTGAGCGCTACGACGGCGGCCCAGGCGATGCCGCCGGCCAGCGCAGCAACCGCCCCCGCGATCAACGCCCGAGAGATCGGCTCCTCGGCGGGGACCGATTGGCGTCCTCCGAGATAGTCGGCTGGGTGCTCCTGCATGTCGGTCATCTGTGCTCCCTGTCGAGGACGATGATGGCCCTAGCGCGCCACGTCTGTGAACGCTGCATCCTGGCGTCGCCGATCGCCGCGGCGCGGTCGGCGCTTTCGGGCTAGCGGGCGCGGATGCCGAGGAGGTAGAGGCCCGTCTTGTCGGACTGGAACCGCATCACCCAGGTGGCTTTGCGCGGTGCCGGCACACTCCCCGGCTGGCCGAGTGACAGAATGTCGCTGCGGACTTCGG
>JBDHHZ010000216.1:0-9505 GCA_039589115.1 Gemmatimonadota bacterium
TCACGGCTGCGCCGTGACCGCGGGGTCGCTAACCCCAGCTCCGCTCGACGACCCGCCCCCACGCCTTTCGATCTGTTTTTGGAGGAATCGGAGAACCGCCCACACCGCCGTCTGAAACTGGATTAGGAGGAACCGGGGGACCGGCTCGCGGAGCTGGGATTAGCGACCCGGCTCCGACCCTTGAGCTGGGTATGCGGGCGGGCCGCACGATGTCCTCGCACGGAGCAAGCACCCGGCGTGTCGGGTCGGCCGGAGCGAGCGGTCCCCCGGTTCCGACTCCGGTCGGCCGGAGCGAGCGGTCCCCCGGCTCCGACCCCCAGCTGGATCGCCGGCAGGGAAACCTCCTGTCACCCGATGGCGTTCATCTCAGCCCGGAGGATCGTCGCGATCTTATGCACGGCCCTGAGGCCCAGGGGCAGGTAGCTGAAGACGCCGGGCGCGACCCGGCGGATGTATCCCTCGCATTACAGCGTGAACTTCGCGGGCTCGCCCGGTTGGGAGAGTTGATTGGTGTGGGCGCGACTGCTACACTCGGGAGTAAACCGGCATGCCACACGGCAACAGGATCCCTGGGGCGGCACCTCTCCGGCCCGGGTATCGCCCCTCTTCCAACAAAGCGCCCGGGAGTCCGACGGGCGCCGATCCATTCGGGAGGCTCGGGATGAGCAGTCAGTCGGAGCTGGATATTCTCTCCATCAACACGATCCGCACCCTGTCCATGGACGCGGTTCAGAAGGCGAATTCGGGGCATCCCGGGGCGCCCATGGGGCTGGCTCCTGTAGCCTACTGCCTCTGGCAGCGCTTCTTACGCTTCGATCCCGAAGATCCGATCTGGCCGAACCGAGACCGCTTCGTGCTCTCGGCCGGGCATGCGTCCATGCTGCTCTACTCGATGCTGCACTTGGCAGGCGTGAAGCAGGTGAGCGCGGAGTACGAGGTTCTCGATGAGCTGGCGGTCACGCTGGACGAGATCAAGAGGTTCCGCCAGCTGGGGAGCAGGACTCCCGGCCACCCGGAGTATCGCGAGACCTCGGGTGTGGAGACGACGACTGGACCTCTGGGGCAGGGCGCCGCGGTGAGCGTCGGGATGGCGATCGCCGGGCGCTGGATGGCCGAGCATTTCAACCGTCCGGGCTTCGAGCTATTCGATTACGACGTCTACGCGCTGGCCGGTGACGGCTGCATGATGGAAGGGGTGTCGTCCGAGGCGGCATCTTTGGCGGCTCATCTCGAGCTGTCGAACCTCTGCTGGATCTACGACAGCAACAGAATCAGCATCGACGGGCCGACGACGCTGGCGTGCGTTCAAGGAGTTCAGGTCGAGGACCGATCGGCCGACGTTCATCGTTGTCAACAGTCATATCGCATATGGCGCGCCGAACTTGCAGGACAGTCACAACGCGCACGGGTCGCCGCTCGGCGAGGACGAGATCCGCGCCACAAAGCGGGCTTACGACTGGCCAGAAGACGAGCACTTCCTGGTACCCGATGGAGTCCTGGAGCACTTCGGCGCGGGAGTGGGTGCACGCGGCCGGCAGCAGCGCGACGCCTGGATGGCGAAGTTCGAGGACTATCGGGCCAAGTATCCGGAACTCGCGGAGCAGGTCCACCTGATGCAGCATCGGCGGTTGCCGGACGATTGGGACAGAGACATCCCGAGCTTCCCGGCCGATCCCAAGGGGATTGCCAGCCGCGCGTCATCAGGGAAGGTGCTCAATGCGGTCGCCCAGAACGTCCCCTGGCTGATGGGCGGCTCCGCCGATCTCACTCCTTCGACCAAGACACTGCTCACGTTCGAGGAAGCGGCCGGCGACTTTCAGCCCGGCGACTATAGTCCACGCAACCTGCGTTTCGGAGTTCGCGAGCACGCGATGGGGTCGATTCTCAACGGCCTGGCCCACTGCAAGATCCGGCCGTTCGGAGCGACCTTCCTGGTCTTCAGTGACTACATGCGGCCGCCCATTCGACTGGCCGCGCTCATGGAGATTCCCGTCATCTATGTCTTCACCCACGATTCTATCGGCGTGGGAGAAGACGGGCCGACTCACCAGCCGGTCGAGCAGATCGCTGCTCTGCGCTCGATTCCCGGCCTCGTCGTTCTCAGGCCGGCCGATGCCAACGAGGTGGCCGAGGCCTGGCGCCTGACCATGAAGTTGCGCCACGAGCCTGTCGCACTCGTCCTCAGCCGGCAGAACTTGCCAACGCTCGATCGCTCTGTGTACGGCGCCGCGGACGGGGTCCGTAAAGGCGCCTATGTCCTGGCCGACGCGGAGGGCGGAGCACCGGACGTCTTGCTTCTGGCCAGCGGCAGCGAGGTCGCGATGTGCATCGAGGCTCACCAGAGGTTGACGGAGGATGGCGTTCGCGCTCGTGTGGTGAGCGTGCCTTCCTGGGAGTTGTTCGAGCGCCAGGATCGGGCGTACAAAGACAGCGTCCTTCCGCCCCAGGTCACGGCGCGCGTCGCGGTGGAGCAGGCGGTGAAGCTGGGTTGGGAGCGTTTCACGGGGCTTGCTGGCGCCATCATCGGCATGGACACCTTCGGTGCCTCGGCTCCGATCGAGGATGTACAGGAGCGTTTCGGCTTCACCGTCGACAACGTGGTCGCCGCCGCGAAGGAACAGCTAAAGGCGGCTAAGTAGAGTGGAGGTACAAAGATGAACCCGCTGGTCCGACTTGGTGAATACGGCCAGTCCGTCTGGCTCGACTACATAAGAAGGAGCCTCATCACCGGCGGCGAGCTCCAGCGTCTGATCGAGGAGGATGCGCTCAAGGGTGTAACGTCCAACCCGGCCATCTTCGGTAAGGCGATCACTGGCAGTAGCGACTACGCCGACGCGCTCGCGTCTCTGTCATCCGAGAAGGGTCTGGACGCGAAGGCCATTTACGAGCGGCTCGCCATCGAAGACATCCGAATGGCTGCCGACGTACTGGCTCCGGTGTTCGAGGCCAGCGAGCGCCGTGACGGTTACGTCAGCTTGGAGGTCGCGCCGGATCTGGCCCACGATACCGATGGCACCGTCGAAGAGGCCCGCCGGCTTTGGAAGGCGCTGGGTCGCGAGAACGTGATGATCAAGGTACCGGCGACCGATGAGGGCACTCCAGCTATCGAGCGACTCATCGGCGAGGGTATCAACGTCAACGTGACGCTCCTCTTCTCGCGGGACATGTACGAGCGGGTGGCAAATGCCTACGTGAACGGCGTCGGTCGTTTCGCTAAGGACGGAGGCGACGTCGCGAAGGTTGCCAGCGTAGCGAGCTTCTTCATCAGCCGGATCGATGCGGCCGTCGATTCCATACTGTCCGAGCGACTGGAGGATGCGAAAGGCGAAGACGATCGGGCCAGGCTACAGAACCTCATGGGTAAGGTCGCGATCGCCAACGCCAAGCTCACGTATGAGCGCTATAAACAGATATTCGATGGCTCCGAATGGTCGGAGCTCGCAGCCGCAGGAGCGCAGACCCAACGCCTCCTCTGGGCGAGCACCAGCACAAAGAACCCCGAGTACCGTGACGTTCTCTACGTCGAAGAGCTAGTCGGGCCCGATACGGTGAACACGATCCCGCCTGCTACATACGACGCGTTCCGCGAGCACGGTAAGGCGCGAGCCTCACTCGGAGAGGATACCGATCAGGCCGCAGCCACTCTCGAGGCCCTGGAATCACTGGACATCTCCTTGAATGACGTGACTGATACGCTTCTGGCCGATGGTGTGCGTCTATTCTCGGAGGCCTTCGCCGAGCTCTTGACCGCGGTCGAGGGCAGCTGCCGTGCGCCGGCGGCGGCGATGGCAGGGCGGCAGGCGTACGTGCTTCCGGCGGACCTCGCCGCGGAGGTGACGGCGACTTTGGAAGATTGGCAGGCGGGTGGCAAGGTGCGGCGCCTCTGGGAGCGCGATGCCTCGCTATGGACGAACGACGACGAGGCCGAATGGTTGGGTTGGCTCGGGGTCACCGAAGACCAACTCGAGACGCACTTGGAGCGTTTTCAGCGGATCGGCAAGGTGGCGCGGGAAGAAGACGTGTCTCACGTGTTGGTGCTGGGGATGGGCGGCTCCAGTCTCTGTCCCGAGGTCCTCAAGATGACCTTCGGGAAGATCGACGGCTTCCCGGAGCTGTTCGTCCTCGACTCTACCGATCCGGCTCAGGTGAAGAGCTTCGAGGAGAAGATCGATCTCGAGCGAACACATCTTCAAGGACTACTTCTTCGGGCTGCTGAAAGAGCGGGTCGGCGAAGACGAAGCGGGTCGCCAGTTCATCGCCATCACCGACCCCGGGTCGAAGCTACAAGCCGCCGCCGTAGGATTCCGACGCACCTTCTTCGGCGTGTCCAGTATCGGCGGTCGCTACTCGGCGCTCTCCGACTTCGGCATGGTGCCCGCAGCGGCCATGGGCCTCGACGTGCATCGCCTTCTCGACCGTGCTGAAGAGATGGTGCATGCATGTGCAGGCTGCGTTCCTGCCGAGGAGAATCCCGGCCTCGTGCTTGGTGCGATACTCGGAGTCCTGGGCCGGAAAGGGCGCAACAAGGTCACGCTCATCACTTCGCCGGCGATGTGGGATCTCGGTGCCTGGCTCGAGCAACTGCTCGCCGAGTCCACCGGCAAGGACGGGCTCGCCTTGATACCCGTCGATCGTGAGAACCTGGGTGTGCCGGAAGTCTACGGCGACGATCGGGTGTTCGTCTACCTGCGGCTCACGAACGAGCCGAATGCCGCACAGGACTCCGCTGTAGCACTCATCGAGAAGGCAGGCCAACCGGTGGTCCGCATCGAGATAGATGACCGCTACGATATCGGCCAGGAGTTCTTCCGTTGGGAGTTCGCCACCGCGGTGGCCGGCTCGATCTTCGGTATCAACCCGTTCAACCAGCCGGACGTCGAGGCCAGCAAGGTGGCGACGCGGGCGCTGACCGATGAGTACGAGTCGAATGGTGCACTGCCGCCCGAGACGCCCATCGCCCAGGACGACGGCATGAAACTGTTCGCTGACGAGGACAACGCCGGCGACCTCGCCGGCGCTGTAGGGCTCGATGAATCCGTCGCCGCGTACTTGCAAGCGCACCTGAATCGGCTGTGGGCCGGCGACTACTTCGCCTTGCTGGCCTACGTCGAGATGAACGAGCAGCATCACGAGGAGCTACAGGCTATCCGTCACCTGGTGAGGGACCACCGCCGTGTGGCCACGTGTCTCGGCTTCGGCCCCCGCTTCCTGCACTCCACCGGCCAGGCCTACAAGGGTGGCCCGGACACCGGCGTCTTTCTGCAGATCACTTGCGATGACAAGCAGGACCTGCCGGTACCGAACCGGGCGTACAGCTTCGGAGTGGTGAAGGCGGCGCAGGCGCGAGGCGACTTCGAGGTGTTGGCCGAGCGGGGGCGGCGTGCGCTGCGCGTGCACCTGGGCGCTGATGTGCTGGCAGGACTGAGGAAGTTACGCGAGCTGGTGAGCCAGGCGCTCGCCTGAGAGCCTCACCAAGAACGGAGAGCGAAGTCATGGAACTCGGGATGGTCGGACTGGGAAAGATGGGCGCGAACATGGTTCGACGCTTGATGCGGGATGGACATGATCTCGTCGTCTTCGATCTGAGCTCCGACAGCGTCAAGAGCATGGAGAGCGAGGGGGCGAGAGGCGCGGCTTCTCTCGACGAGTTGGCCGAGAAACTGAGCCCGCCGCGCGCCGCCTGGGTCATGGTCCCCGCCGGTAATCCCACCGACCAGACGGTGACGGCGCTCGGCGAGCGTTTCGAGGCCGGCGACATAATCATCGACGGTGGCAATTCCTATTTCAAGGATGATCTGCGCAGGGCTGAAGCGCTGGCGGAGAAGGGGATGCACTACGTGGACGTAGGTACGAGCGGCGGCGTGTGGGGCCTCGAACGCGGCTACTGCATGATGATCGGTGGACCGCCCGAAGCCGTCGAGCGGCTCGACCCCATCTTCAGAACGCTGGCCCCGGGGCCTGGAGAGATCGAACGCACGCCGGGTCGCGATGGCGAGCCGGGAGCGGTCGAGCGCGGTTACTTGCACTGCGGGCCTGTCGGCGCCGGCCACTTCGTGAAGATGGTTCACAACGGCATCGAATACGGGATGATGCAGGCGTACGCCGAGGGCTTCGATCTGATGCGCAGCGTCGGTCGTTACGACCTCGAGCTCGCCGACATCGCAGAGGTTTGGCGGCGCGGCAGTGTGGTCACGTCATGGCTCCTCGATCTGACGGCTACCGCGCTCCTCAAGGATCCCGGGCTCTCCCACTACAGTGGCTTCGTGCAGGACTCCGGCGAGGGGCGCTGGACGATCCTTACCGCGATCGAAGAGGCCGTACCGGCCGATGTGCTGTCCGCCTCGCTCTACGCCCGCTTCCGGTCGCGCCAGGAGCATACTTTCGCGGAGAAGGTACTCTCGGCAATGCGCCACGGGTTCGGCGGGCACACCGAGCCGCCGGGCGGAAAGTGGTAGGTGGCCGGTGGCCGGTAGCCGGTGGTCGGTGGCCGGTAATCGGTGATTTGTGAATTCTGATCCGAGAAACAGGGAATGACGAGTACACACGACCAATCTTCTAGACCGACGGGTCCGTGCGCGATAGTCATCTTCGGTGCGGCGGGCGACCTGACCCGGCGCAAGTTGATCCCGGCGCTCTACAATCTCGCCGAAGCCGGGCTGCTCCCCGACGAGTTCGCTATCGTCGGTTTCGCGCGCCGGCTCGATGACGAGAAGTACCGCCAGCAGTTGAAGGACGAGGCACGGGCCCACCTGACGGGTGAGTTCCAGCAGGACATCTGGGACTGGCTCGAGGAGCGTCTCTACCGGGTCGTCGGAAACTTCAATGACCCGGAAGCCTACACGCGCCTCAAGGAGACCCTGGCGCAGGTCGACGCCGAGCGAGGTACCGGCGGCAACTATCTGTACTATCTGTCGACACCGCCCAGCTTCTTCTCCGAGATCCCCAGGCAGCTGCATCAGGCCGGGCTGGCGCGAGAGGAAGAGGGCCGCTGGCGGCGCGTCATCGTGGAGAAGCCATTCGGGCGCGATCTCGAGTCGGCTCGATCGCTGAACCGCCAGCTGCTCGAGGCGTTGGACGAGTCGCAGATCTATCGCATCGACCATTATCTCGGCAAGGAGACCGTCCAGAACATCCTGGTCTTCAGGTACGCCAACGCGATCTTCGAGCCGATCTGGAATCGCCGCTACGTCGATCACGTGCAGATCACCGTGGCCGAGCAGGTAGATGTCGGCACCCGGGGTGGCTACTACGAAGAGGCAGGCGCGCTGCGCGACATGGTGCCCAACCACCTTTTCCAGCTGCTGGCACTGATCGCCATGGAGCCGCCGGTCTCCTTCGAGGCCGATGCGGTCCGCAACGAGAAGGGCAAGATCTACCAGGCGATCAATCCTATCGAGCCGGACGAAGTCCTGGCCGAGGCCGTCAGAGGGCAGTACGGCGAAGGTGCCGGGCCGGATGGGCAGCAGGTACCGGCCTATAGATCGTTGGAGAAGGTGGCCCCGGAATCAGCGACCGAGACATACGTGGCTCTGAGACTCATGATCGACAACTGGCGTTGGGCGGGCGTGCCGTTCTACCTGCGCACGGGCAAGAGCATGCCGAAGCGCTACACCGAGATCGCCATCCAGTTCAAGAGCGTGCCGCTGGTTCTGTTCGAGAAGACGCCGGTGGAAGACCTGAAGCCGAACGTCTTGGTGCTGCGAATACAACCGGGCGAAGGTATCGCGCTGTCTTTCAGCGCGAAGATCCCGGGACCCACGATGCGGATCGGCGGCGTCGACATGGACTTCTGTAACCAGAACTATTTCGATGCCACGCCCGCAACGGGATACGAGACTCTCCTTTACGACTGCATGAACGGTGACGCTGGGCTGTTCCAGCGTGGCGACAATGCGGAAGCCGCCTGGAGTGTGGTCGACCCGATCCTCGATGTGTGGAGCGCGCTGCCGCCGCGCGAGTTCCCTAACTACGCCGCTGGGACCTGGGGACCAGAGACTGCGGGTGAGCTGATGCGGAACGACGGCCGGCTCTGGAGGAAACTGTGATGCGCGTACTCGCCGGTGACATCGGCGGCACCAACGCCAGGCTGGCCATCTACGAGATCGAGCTCACACGCTACGAGACGCTGGTCGCTGAAGTCTTCCCGAGCCGCCAATATGCGACGCTCGAGGAGGTCGTCACCGGGTTCATGGAAGCGCATGGAGTCCGAGCCCAGCGGGCTTGCTTCGGCGTGCCCGGTCCGGTGAAAGACGGGGTGGCCGAGACCACTAACCTGCCGTGGCTGGTGGAGGCATCGAAGCTCGCTGGCGCGGCGCGCGTCGAGGCGGTGGCGGTCATCAACGACTTGAAAGCCCAGGCCTATGGGATCGGCGGGCTGGCGCCCGAGGATTTCGTGGTGCTCAACAGGGGGAGCGAGACGGCCACCGGCAACGCCGCGCTGATCGCCGCCGGCACCGGGCTGGGCCAGGCCGGTCTCTACTGGGATGGCCAGGCACATCACCCGTTCGCCACCGAAGGAGGGCACACCAATTTCGGGCCGAACGGCGAGCTGCAGATCGCACTCCTGGACTTCCTGACACAACGGTTCGGGCGCGTGAGTTGGGAACGCATCGTATCCGGCCCCGGGCTCGTCAATATCTTCGACTTTCTACTCAATCACCGGAGCGCGGAGAAGCCCGCCTGGTTCGACGATGAGGCTGGAGAACGAGGCGACCCGGCGCCCGTCATCACGCAGGCGGCGCTGGACGGTCGCTGCGAGATATGTGTCGCCGCTGTCGACCTGTTTGCAGAGCTCTACGGTGCCGAAGCCGGCAACCTCGCCTTGAAGATGCTGGCGACCGGCGGCCTGTTCTTGGGCGGCGGGATCGCACCGAGGATCGTCGAGAAACTCAAGGCGCCTGCCTTTATGGACGCGTTCGTCGACAAGGGCCGCATGAGACCTTTGCTCGAGGCGACCCCCGTGCGTGTGATCATGAATAAGAACACCGCGCTCCTCGGCGCAGCACGCTACGCCGTGAGCCTCGGAGCTGAGGCGTAGGCCGGTGGTGAAGAGGGCCCCGACCGCCGAGCCCGGCGTGGACCTGACTCGGTACATGGCCGAGCAGAAGCAGCGACTTCCTGCACCGGAGCTCGCGTCGCTCATCCTCGAGATGGCTCTCGCATCCAAGGTTCTGGCACACGAGATCCGGCGCGCGGCCCTGGTGGGTAGGCTGGGGCTGGCCGGCGGACAGAACCCTACCGGCGATTCTCAGAAGAAGCTCGACGTCTATGCGAATGAAGTCGTAGTCGATGCTTTCGTCGACAGCGGAATGGTGGCGGCGATCGTCTCCGAGGAGATGGATGAGTTGCGCACGATCGCCTGTAACGACGAAGCCGGCTACCTGCTCTGTGTAGATCCTCTCGACGGCTCTTCCAACACGGATATCAACGGAGCGCTTGGCACGATCTTCAGCTTCTATCGTCGAGAAACGCGCGGCGCTTGCCTGGACTGCGAAGGCGAGCTTCG
>JBDHHZ010000217.1:0-5460 GCA_039589115.1 Gemmatimonadota bacterium
CTTCAACAGCAGCTTCGCCACTACGGTCCTCGTACTGCTCGTCTGGGCTGCCGTCGAGCCGTTCGTGCTCGTCCACTTCGAGAACACGCCCGGCAAGGCGCTGCTCAACACGCACCTGCGGACACACGAAGGCCGGTCGCTGACGCTGGAGCAGGCGGTCCACCGCAGCCTGCGCGTCTGGTTCTTCGGGCTGGGCGGTGGCTTGCCGCTGATCAGCCTGTTCACCATGGCGGTGGCGCGCACCAAGCTGCTCCGCGAAGGCGCCACCTCGTGGGACAGGGAAGGGGGGATCGTCGTCGCCCACGGCGAGATCGGCCCCGGTCGCGTGGCGGGGATCGCCGTCTTCCTCGTGTTCTACTTCCTCGTGTCGATCGTCGGAGCGCTCCTATAAAAGAACGGGGCCCGGAAACTCAGCCGGGCCCCGCTGACAGCGTAGGACCTCGCTTCGCTATTCCAGATCAGTCCTTCGCCGTCACCAGCAGAGACTTCAACGCGACAATCAGAACCGCCGGCGCGATGAAGACGGTCACGTACGCGAGGATCGTCGTCAGCGTTCCTCCGACGAACGGCAGCAACGCTATCGCCGACGCCGACATGATCAGCGCGATCGCGGCGATCAGGAAGGGCTGTACTTCCTTGTCGCCAACGTTCAGGACGCCGACGACGAGGCCGAGCACTGCCAGCACCCAGGGCACCCAGGCTGCCGACAGGCCGAACCCGGCCAGCGCGCAGATGATGAGGCCTGCGATGAAGGCGTACTTGCCGACCTTTTCCATGGTCGCTCCTAGCTTGGGTAAACGGCTATTTGGGATTGGGCGACGGACAATTTAGCTCTTGGCAAGTCTGCGGGACAGCACCCGCAACAAACGTTTGTTCCTGGCGCTGACGGTCTCCGAACCCTTCGCTCGGCACCCAAGAGCGTCACCGATGGGGGACATTCTCCATCGTCGTCGCCGCGTCATCGCCCGCGCCCGCGCCCGCGTCCGCGACTACAACCGGTAGATGTCCTTCCGATGCCCGATCTTCACGACGATCACCGCTCGCTCCTCGTCATCGACGGAGTAGACGATGCGGTAGCGACCCTGCCGGACCCGGTATCTCTCTCGAGCCTGAAGCTTCTCGCACCCCGCCGGCCGCGGGTTTTCAGACAGAGCCCGGATCCTGCCTGCGATACGCTGACGTTCCTTCTTGTGGGGGATGGCTTCCAGTTCTGCAGCGGCTGAAGGCTTGATGAAGACCTTATAGCTTGCCACTTCGCTTCATATCCTTGAGCACGTCCTCGAAGGAGATGTTGGGCTCGCCGGCCCGCTCCTCGAACGCCGCCAGGTCCTCGGCATCCTCGGACAGGCTCAACCTCACCGCGTCGTTCACCAGATCGGACACCGAGCGCTCCGTCTCCGCAGCCTTGAGACGCAGGACCCGGTGGATCTCGGGATCGAAGTAGACGGTCACCCGCTTGGTCTTCACGAGTGAAATCATAGCATCTTAGCGTTATAACGTCAAGTCGTTGGCCCGCGGATCCTGGCCTGCTTCGAACGATGACGCCGCGCTGACAACAAATCGTCATCCGCCCGTGCCTCGCTCGGCACCCATGCCCGTCACCGACCGGACATCGTCCTTCGTCGTCGCCGCGTCATCGCCCGCGCCCGCGCCCGCGCCCGCGACTACAACATGCGGCTTGGACCGCTGTCCCTTGACTCTCGCTTGACCCCCCGCTGACACCCTACGCGAAAGACCGCGAAGGCCCTGACGCACTACGGCCAGGAGAAGGCGCATGAAGACGGTGCGAATTAGCCGGTCGGCGAGGACAACGAGGACGCTGGTCGTCCTTCTCTGCGGCGTTCTCGCCTCGCCCGGCTGCGTCCAGAAGCTGACGAGAGAAATCACGCCGCCGGAGGACGTCGCGGAGCTCGATGTGAAGTCCTCCTTCTTGAAGGCGCACATGGCGGACGGGCAGGTCTATGTGCTGAGTGACTGGCGGGTGGAGGACGACACAGTGCGCGGCACGGGCGACCTGCGCGATATGCATCGACGGGTCGTGGCGACGGAAGAGTTCGCGTTCCCGGTAGACTCGGTGGCGCTGTTCGAGACGAACCGGCGGAGCGTGTCGCCGTCGGTGGTGCCGTTGACCATCTTGACCATCATCTCTCTCGGCGCGACGGCCTACTGCGCGGCCAACCCGAAGGCGTGCTTCGGCTCCTGCCCGACCTTCTACGTGGATGACGGTAAGACTTCGCGGCTGCAGGCGGAAGGCTTCTCCTCGAGCGTGAGCCCGGCCCTGGAGGCGCGGGACATCGACGCGCTATACCGCGCCCGACCGTCGGGCGACGAACTCGAGCTACGCATGACCAACGAAGCGCTCGAGACGCACGTGGTCCGTTACGCGGATGTGCTGGCGCTGCCGCGTCCCGCTGATGGCCGGGTCTTCGCCACGAGCGACGGCGAGTTCAGGGAGGCGGCCAGATTCGTCGCCGCAAGTCGCTGCGATGCCGAGGACGGCGACTGCCGCGAAGCGGTGCGCGCCTTCGACGGGATCGAGCGGTTCAGCCTCGCCGACTCCACCGACCTCGCCGCACGCGAGCACATCGAACTGGAGTTCACCACCGCGCCGGGCGCCGAGCTCGGCCTGGTGATCGCCGCCCGGCAGACCCTCCTCACGACCTACCTGTTCTACCAGGCTCTCGCCTACATGGGCGAATCGGCCGGCACCTGGCTGGCCGCTCTGGAGCGCAGCGATCCGACGGCGCTGCAACGCGTGAATGGTGTCGGAGAGATGCTGGGCGGGATCGAGGTTCTGGTCGAAGGCCCACAGGGGTGGGTGAGCGCCGGCGAGATCCGGGAGACGGGGCCGCTGGCGACGGACGTGCGCGTCGTGCCGACCGGTCGCAGCGACTCGGAAAGCGTGCGCATACGTCTGCGGCTTACGCGCGGTCTGTGGCGGCTCGATTGGATCGCGCTCGTCGAGCTGGGGGAGCGCGTTGAGCCGACCCGGCTGCAGCCGTTCCGCGTGCTCCGCGAAGGAGAGGTGGATGAAACTGCGCGACAGGCTCTGCTCGATCCCGACGATGCGCTGACCACGCTGCCCGGCGACGAGTACACGCTGTTCTACAGGTTGCCGGAGGAGCACGACGCTTACGAGCTCTTCCTCGAGAGCAAGGGCTACTACCTGGAGTGGATGCGAGAGGAGTGGCTGAAGGATGAGAACCCGGCCCGCGCCGCGATGATGCTGTTCAACCCGGGGGCGGCGCTGCGATCGCTGGCGCCGGAATACAAGCGAGTCGAGCCTGAAATGGAAAAGTACTTCTGGAGGAGCCGTTATGTGCGCCCCTAGGATGTCGACGGTTGTGGTGCTCTGTCTGCTGGCCGCGACTGCCGTGGGATGCGCGAGCAACACGGCGCCACGGGGCTGGCTGCCCAGCCCGGAAGAGGCCGAACGCGAGTCCTACGGCGGATGGATCTCGGTTCGCTGCGTCGAGAGTACGGACGACTGCGTGGAGACGCACGGCGAGCTGATCGCGGTGGATGGCGATAGCGTCTTCGTACTGAAATCGTCTACTCTGCGAGCGATCCCCTGGACTAGCGTGTCGGAGGCCACTCTCACCGGCTACAACGCCGGCACGGAAAACTTGGTGGTTTGGGGAACGCTCGGCACCGCATTGACGGTGTCGCACGGCTATTTCTTGGCAGCGTCACTCCCGATCTGGCTGATCACCTCGATCACCTCCGCGGCCGCTCATTCCCACCACCCGGAGCGGAAGTACCCGCGGGACAACCCCTGGCAGCTGCGCGAGTTCGCCCGCTTCCCGCAGGGGCTACCCGAAGGAGTGCCGCGCGAAGCTCTGAGGCCGGTGCCACTTCACTGATGGAGTTGGTCGGGCCAGACTCAGCCCTCGGCCAGCAGCCGCTCCAGCGCCTGCTGCGCCAGCTCCCACTGCGGCCGCAGCTCCGGGTCGCAGTCGCGCCACAGCTCGACGGCGCGCGAGTAAGCGCGGATCGCATCCTCCCGCTGGCCGCGCCGCTCGTAGATCTGTCCACGCGCGATAGATGTCGGCGCGTCGAGGTGCGAGATCTCGAACGAGCCCTCCAGGATCCTCAGCGCCTCGTCCTCTTCGCCCAGCTCGAGCAGCGAGTTCGCCAGCCCAAGCTGCTGCTGGTTCATGGCAAGCCAACCGGGCGGGTTCAGGCCGCTGGACTGTGGGATCGCGCGGCGCAACGCCGTCACCGCGGCCTCGTGATCGCCGCGCCGTCCGGCCAGCAGGCCGCGCAGTCCCATCGCCAGCCCCGTCGCCCGCTCGGCGCCGATCGAGTCGCCCGCGACCCGCAGGCTGTCGGCCAGGAGATCGATGGTGTCGGCCTGTGCCGGGACTCGGGTGACTTCGTTGTGGTACAGATAGTACACTCCCAGCATCGAGCGTCCCGCTGGCCGCTCGAACACACCCGTCTCTCTGGCCTTGGCGATGGCGCTCGGGCCCAGCTCCGGGTCGCCGAAGCCGTAAGCCAGGTAGGCCAGGCGATAGTATGCGGTCACCCTCGGTCTGGTGCCCAGCGCCTCCGACTGCTGGATGGCCTCCTCCGCCGCCGCAGGCCGTCCGCGCCAGATCTCCTGGAACTGGATCCAGAAGTCGTACGCCACCGCTCTGTCCGCCGCGGCGTGTCGAGGCGCCGCCATCTCGTGACCGATCTGCACCGTCAGCTCGGTCCATTCCGGGTTCAAGAGGACCAGGATGATCTGCGAGAGTTGGGTCGGCGACAGGTCCTTCAACCTGTCCATCGCGGCCAGCGAGTCGGCGGCCGACCCGCGCACCAGGGTGTGGGCCAGGCGACGCGCCTCCGCGTCCCCGCTGCTCGAGTCCTGGGCCAGGTAGAGGCGCGTGAAGCGATCGAAGGCTTCCAGGTCGCCGATTCGGGCCGACAGCTCCGTCAGGTGATCGAGCGGGCCACGGAATGTCGAATCGAGTGCGAGGACCCGCTCGAACGGTGCGAGCATCTCGCGGAATGGGATGCTCTCGCTCTGACCGAGGTGATAGATGGTTTCGCCGAGGTGGTTCCAAGCCTCCGGGTCGGACGGGTAGCGAGCGACCAGGCGGCGGGCCCTATCGATCGCCTCGACTCGCCCCTGATCCATCAGGCGGGTGACCTCCAGCATGGCTCGATCGCGGGCCGGCAGCCGGTCCGCGAAGCGCAGGGCATGCGCGGAAGCCGCAGCCGCAGCCGGGTGACCGGCATAGTAGCGCCAGCCGTACGCGTCGCTCAGACGCAGGGCGGCCATTGCAAAGGTGGAATCGACGGCGAGCGCGGCTTCTAGAACCTCGACGGCGCCGTCCCAATCGGAGCGGCGGAGCGCCTGCACGCCCGCCAGGTACGACCGCACCGCCTCCATCGATGTGGCGGTGAAGGCCCGGCCTTGGTCGCCCAGTCCCTGCTCCGCCCCCAGCCCGCGCAGCAGCTCCAGCGTCACAC
>JBDHHZ010000218.1:0-5420 GCA_039589115.1 Gemmatimonadota bacterium
ACACTCTGCATTTGGCAACGGCGCCGACGACCGGCTCGGGATTGCTCCACCCGGTCCCAGCAGCCGTGCCGAGCATGGCTTCCGGTTCAGCAAGCCGCTCGGGCGAACTCCAACGGTTCCGCTCTCTCGAGCAACGAAACTAGCTCCGGCGCGCCGACTGCTCCGCCCGGACCATGCGGGCGAGCTCGACGCGTCGGATCTTACCGCTCCCCGTCATGGGGAACGAGTCAACGAATCGTACAAGGTCGGGGACCTTGTACTGGGCGACCTGTCCCCGGCAGAACTCCTTGATCTCGTCGCCGGTGATGATCGCGCCTTCCACCGGCACAATGCAGGCGCAAATCAACTCGCCGAGGACTTCCTCCTGCACACCGACCACAACCGCCTCCAGAACGGCCGGATGCAGGCGGAGCAGGTCCTCGAGCTCGCGGGGAAAGATGACATAGGCCCCGCGATTGATCGTATCCTTCTTGCGGCCGACGATATGGAGATAGCCGTCCTCGTCCACCATGCCGAGATCACCGGTGAGGAAGAACCCATCCTCGGTGAACGATCGACTCGTCTCCTCCGGCTGCCTATTGTAGCCCTTCATCACGTTGGACCCGCGGATCGCCAACTCGCCGATCGATTCCACCGGCAGTGGCGAGCCGTCCTCGCCCAGCACCACGGCTTCCACTCCCTCGATCAGACGGCCGACCGTGAATTTCCGCTTCTCGGGCGGATCGTCCCGGCGCGTGAGCGACACCCATGGCGACGTCTCCGTCAGACCGTAGCCGATCTCGACATCCTTGGCCAGATTCTCGCGGATCTCTCCGGCCAACCGATCGAGCACCGGCGCCCCTGCCACGATCCCCGTCCGCAGGTTCGACAGGTCGAGCCGGTCGGCCAAGCCACTTCGGAGCTGCATGACGAACATAGTGGGCACACCGTACAGCACGGTGGCCTGCGTCTCCGCCGCCAGCTCCAAGGAACGCACGGCGTCGAACTTCTCCAGCACCACCAGAGTCGATCCGACGGCCAGCGTGGCGACCAGCGCTCCCAGCCCGAATATATTGAACATCGGCACCGTGAGAACCGCTATGTCCTGCCTGGTCATTCCGAGGGCGGCCGCCATCGCCGCGTTCGTGCGAACCAGGTTCGCGTGCGTCAGCATCACGCCCTTCGGCTTACCCGTCGTCCCGGCCGTGTAGAGGATCGTGTAGACGTCCTCCTCCGGATCGATCCTCACTTCGGGTAGGCTCTTCCCCTCCCCGCTCGACAGAAGATCCTCGAACTGGAAGATCCGGTCGTCGTACCACAGGTCCTCCTCCCCCACGGTAACGACATACTGCAGGTCCGGCAGGCTGAACTGCATCCGCTCGAACAGTTCCAGGTTGTCCTGCCCCTCGAACTCCTCGACCGCGATCACGACCGATGCCTCCGAGTTGCGAAGCATGAACTGCAGCTCGTGGACGGAATAGGCGGGGTTGAGTGGGACTATCGCCGCACCCAGATTCGACGCCGCCAAGGCGGAAACGACGAACTCGGGCCCGTTCGGGAGGTCGATGGCGACGCGGTCCCCAGCGCCGACACCCAGGTTACTCAGCGCCGCGGCGAGGGCACGCGCCTGCACCTGGACTCGCTCGTAGGACAGCGATTCCTCGGCAAACCTCACCAGCGCCCTGTCGGGTTCCTCGGCGGTCGACCTGTCGAGCAGGTCATGTACAGACAGGCCCGCGAACCGGGCTAAATCCCCGATAACTCTCCTCCCAGGCGGATATTCCCGAATCATGAAATCTGACAAGAAGATGACCGCCCGTCAAACCCTTCCCCCAGCTTATCCGAACAGCACCGAGCGAACCGTCTCGTCCGGCACCGCGTGGGTCCACCCCCCCTCCTCCGAGCCCGCCACGCGCCCTATATCGTCGATCAGCGTGTAGCGGACCCGACCGCCCTCGCGCTTCTTGTCCAGCTCGATGGCCTCGAAGTAACGGGCCTGGTCGATGTCCTCGTCCAACACCACCGGCAGGCGTGCCGCCTCCAGGACCTCTCGGACGCGCTCCGCGACGCCGGGCCGGGTGATCCCGGCCGCCTCGCCGATCTCCGCCTCTAGGGCCATACCGGCCGCCACAGCCTCGCCGTGCAGCCACTCGTAGCCCGATATCGCCTCCTGGGCATGGGCCACCGTATGGCCAAAGTTCAGGACCTTTCGGTAGCCGCTCTCCCGCTCGTCCCGGCTCACGACCTCCGCCTTGATCTCCACCGACCGGGCGACGAGATCGGTCAAGACGCCCGGCTCACGGGCGAAGACCGCGTCCAGGTCTCCGGCGATGCTCTCGAAGTACGCGGCATCGAGGATCAGACCGTGCTTGATCGCCTCGGCCAGGCCGGCCACGAACTGTGGCTCGGGTAGCGTGGCCAGCACGGTGGGATCGATCAAGACGAGTCTGGGTTGATGGAAAGCCCCGACCAGGTTCTTGCCGGCAGAGGTATCGACCCCCGTCTTGCCACCAACCGAGCTATCGAGCATGGCCAGTAGGGTGGTGGGAATCTGGACGACGGGCAGACCGCGCATGTACGTGGCGGCAATGAAGCCAGCCAAATCGCCGGCGACGCCACCGCCGAGGGCGATGATCGCCGAGTCACGCCCGAATCCGGCCCGCAACAAGTCGTCGGTCAACTGACTCCAGATGTCCCGCGTCTTGTTCCACTCGCCGGCGGGGAACTGGAACAGCGTCGCCTCCGTTCCTTCTGCGGCCAGCGCCTCGACGACCCTGCCGCCGTAGTGTCGCCCGACCTGAGTGTCGGTGATGACGGCGTATCGGTGCGCCGGGCAGGCGCTCGCGACGAGCGATGCCGCCTCACCGATGAGGCCTGGACGGATCAGAACGTCATAAGATGACGCCGTTGATCCCCCAATTGTCACCGTCGTTCGACGGTACTGCTCCTCTTGTCTGTTCATCGTTCGTGCGGGCCGCCGAGTTATGCGTCATCGATGCAATCGAGCGAAGAAGGTAAGGTATTCGAGGGGCGGAAGAGTATCAAACGGGTAGTCGGTCGAGAATCGGGAATTGACTACAAGTGTTTCCCGGGCGGACGCCGGCCCCATCTTGATAAAGGGGGTTACGAAACTCTTTCTTTTTTTTTATTTTCCTCCTATCTTGTTGCGAGTTGTGGTCGAAGTGCGGTTCGGGTGGAGGTGACGTTGAAAATAACTTCTGCATCAGGCTCAGCAACACGCGATGGACTTCGACAGGAGGGGACCCAATAGGAAACTCTGGAGCACGATCGGCTCCCGTTGCAGTAGAAGAGCATCGCGCGAAGAGATTCCGTATCGGATTCGCCTTCAACCTGAAGCCGACGGACGACGTAGTGTCGTCGGAAGAAGCTGAGACGGCTTCAGGTCCTACCTTCGACTCTATTCCCAGCCAAGTGGAAGCGGTCGCTGCGGGCAACGGTGCCGCCGCCATCGATGACACTTTTGCCGAATGGGACGACGAGTCGACGATAGCAGCCATCGAGAGAGCGTTGTCGGACATCGGAGACGTGATCCGGTTGGAGGCCGACACCGACTTCCCGCTCAAGCTGCGTGAAACACAACCCGACATCGTCTTCAACTTTGCAGAGAGCATGGGCGGACCCAGTCGCGAGTCGTACGTGCCCGTCTTCTGCGAGTTTTGGGGTATCCCGTACACCGGCAGCGATCCCCTCGCACTGGGGATCTGCCTCGATAAGGCGCGGACGAAAGAGACGCTTACCCACCATGGGATACCCACGCCCGAGTTCCAAGTTGTGGAGTGCCCTGAGCAGCTGACCCGCTCGATCGAGCTGCCCGTCATCGTGAAGCCGCTTCACGAGGGTTCCAGCAAGGGCATCACACAGCGATCCTTCTGCGCCACCTGGGACGAGGTCGAGACCGAAGTCTCCCGGGTGGTCGAACGGTACAACGAGCCCGCGATCGTCGAGAGGTTCCTCGGTGGACGAGAGTTCACCGCAGCGGTCCTCGGGAACGACGGAGACGGGCGAGTCCTACCGATCGTGGAGCTGGACTTTGATACGCTCCCCGGCGGCGCCCACCAAGTCTATGGCTTTGAGGCCAAATGGATCTGGGACCGCCCGGAGAAGCCGCTGGACATCTTCAAGTGTCCGGCACGGTGCTCGCCGGAGCTGCAGCACCGTATCGAAGCGATCGCAATGGCAGCGTACCGGAGTCTCCGCTGCCGCGATTGGGCCCGGATCGACATCCGCTGTGACGACGACGGTAATCCTCACATCCTGGAGGTGAACCCGTTGCCCGGTGTCATCCCGGACCCCGACGCGAACTCGTGCTACCCAAAGGCTGCCCGGGCCGCCGGTCTCTCATTCGATGAGTTGATCGTGGCCGTACTACGGACAGCCGCCGCGCGCTATGAACTTAGAGTCCCGGACTGACGAAAGAATCGCGGCAAGCGAGAGCCCGGCTGACGGCGCGACGAGCCAGGAATCTTCCAGGCGCGTTGTGGTGCTGGTGGACGAGATAGCGGAGCTGGAGGCCGTCGCCACCGGACAGCTGGCGCCGAACCAGTCCACGTCCCGCATCTTCAGCGCCCTCGAGGCGTTGGGCTACGAGCCGGCCGAACTGGCGATGCGGCCCGGAAAGGCGGCCGAGTGGCTGGAACGCCTCATGGCGGACGACTACCAGGTCGCCTTCAACCTCTGCGAGACGCTGGGCGGCAGCGCTGAAGGCGAGCACCTGCCGGCCGCGGCCGTCGAACTGTTGGACCTGCCGATGACCGGCGCCCGGTCGGCTACGCTGCTCTTCTGTCTCTACAAGGATCGCTGCTCGGCCGTCCTGCATGCCAATGGGATCCCAGTTCCCGACTGGAAGCTGGTGGGGGTGGAGGACGCGCTGCCCACCGGCTGGACGACGTTCCCGGCGATAGTGAAGCCGGCGGCTGATGACGCGTCCAACGGAGTCCATCCGAGCTCGGTGGTGAACACGGAGGCTGAGTTGACCGCGGCCATCGAGCGCCTGCGTAAGAACTGGGACCTCGCCCTCATCCAGCAGTACATCGAGGGACGCGAGATCAACCTGGCCATCGTCGGCCGGCACGTGCTACCGCCGGCCGAGATCGATTTCAGCACGCTGCCAGACGGTGCTCCGGCTATCGTCTCCTTCGAGGCGAAGTGGGAAAGCAGCAGCGCGGAGTTCCTGGGCACGCGTCCGATTTGCCCGGCACCACTGCAGGCGGAGCAGGCGGAGCAGCTGCAGCGGCTGGCGGCGCGGGTTTGGAGCCTGATGGACGGCCGGGGCTACGCGCGCGTCGATGTTAGGCTCACCTCCGAGGGCATTCCGTATGTCATCGACGTCAATCCGAACCCCGATCTATCGCTCGACGCCGGGCTCGCCCGGCAGGCGAAGGTCGCCGGTTGGACGTACGACGACCTCATAGGGAAGATCG
>JBDHHZ010000219.1:0-5404 GCA_039589115.1 Gemmatimonadota bacterium
CGCGGCGATCAGCCCGAACGCCGTCGTGTTCATCGCGACCGAGATGCTGGCGGACAGCAAGTCGGCCTTCTCCGCCGGATTGGCATTCGCCACCGACGTGAACGCCTGGATCAGCCCGATGATCGTGCCCAGCAGGCCGAGCAACGTGGCAACGCTCGCGCCGAGTGCGACGTAGGGCGTGCGCTTCTCCAGCTGCGGGATGATCTCCATCATGCTCTCTTCCATCGCGATCTCGATGTCTTCCCGCCGGCGCACCGCGCCCTGGCGCGCAAGGCCCATGGCCAGCAGTCGCGACACCGTGGAGTCGTCCTTGCTGGTCATTTCGCGCGCCTTGTCGAAGTCCCCGCTCGCGAGCGCGGGCTGGAGCTTGCCCCACATCTCTTGGTTCCGGCGCTTGACCTGAGTGAGCGTGAAATAGCGTTCGACCGCGATCGCGACGCCAACCGCGAACACGATCAGGATGGGGTACATGAATGGCCCCCCCGTCACGAAGAATCTAAGCATGGAATACAAGGCATCCATCTTCGAACCTCCTTCTCGAGAGCTTCCCGTGTTCAACCACAACGAGCCCCGACGGCCGTTCTGGGCGTCATTTCCGACCTGCTTCTTCGCCAACGTCGGCCGCGCCACCACGACCGGCGTGCTGGATCTCGTAGTAATTCAGCGCACGCATGAACACTTCCTTGTCTATGGGTTGCCTGGAGTCGTCGAGCATCGGCGAGATGCCGAGCGAGTCGCCGATTTCCGAGCTCTTCCAGGGAACGATGACCAGCGACTTGGGCGCTTCCCGATTGCCCAGGACGGACATGCCGGAGAGCAACTTCGCGCCTTCTTCCTTCTGTGCCCGCGCCTCGGCGGCACTGGCGACGCGCTTGGCCTCGGGCACGTCATCGGCCAGGACGACACCCGTGGCCAGTAGCAGCGGCACGAACAACAACATATTCCGGGTCATGGGTTCTCCTGTTGGCTTCCGCGGTTGCGAAGGTCGGCAATCCATTTGAAGACCTCGGCGTCGTCCGGGACGATCCGGCTGTACGCCTCGTAATGCTCCAGCGCGCACGCGTAATCTCCGATATACAGGTCGCACAGGATGGCAAGGTTCCTGTGCGCGTAATGAAAGTCGGCGAACTGTGCCAAAGCCGCGTCATAACTGGCGCGCGACTCCTCAAACTGCCCCTTGCGCCGCTGCACCAGACCGAGCTCGTTCAAGGCGGCGGGGTGTCGAGGACTCAGTTCGAGCGCGTTTTGCAGGCTGGCCTCGGCGTGGTCCAGGTCGCCGGTGCGGGCGTACGCGATGCCGAGCGCGATGTGCGGTGCCGTCACCGCGTGCGCCCGTTCGGTCAACTCGAGCAGCAAGGCGATGGCCGGCTCGTACCGCGCCTGTTCCAGCATGCGCACCGCCGCCTCGTAGTCGGCGCGCACCTCGTCCGTAACGTTCACGTGCTGCGTGATCGTGAACCCGCCTGCATCCTGCGCGATGTCCACGACGGCGGCCGGCTGTTCCACCGGCTCGTTCGCCATCGTCACCCCGTCGGCGGTCACGGTGCGTCGGGCAACAGGTGCGCAGCCCATGGCGAGGAACAGGGCCAACCACGGCATGCCACGGCAAATCGCCTTCATGGCGCGGGTCTTATTGCGGACTCGCATCTTCCACCACTCCGTCGTCCAGGGGCATCGGTGCCAGCTGCGTCGTCTCGGCCGGCTCGCCTCGAGGCGTCGTGTCGGCGCTGCCCAATGTGTAGATCAGCGACGCGGGCGATCGGTACACGTAACTGTCGATCGCGCCGAGCAAGCCGCTGCTCATCTCGTTTTTCGCGTAGCGCCCCGGCACGAGCTCGGCGAGCTCGCCGAGACTCTTCTCGGTCCACGCGTTGAAGACGCCGGCCTGCAACAATTCCAGGTTCTCTTCGTGTAAGTCGATGGCCTTCTCCTCGAACGGAAACGCTTCCTCCTCGAGGACCAGTTCGTACGCATCCAGGTCCGCGGGCTCCAGGTCGGTCGGCCGCTCCGACTCCGCCAGCGAGCGACTGAAATCGAAGTAGGTCTCGGCCATGTAATACGTGGCGGCCGCCGTCACATCGGCGATTTCGTACGCCACCAGCCGGCTCATCGCCTCGATCACGAGGTCCATGCGCTGCTGCTTCTCCTGCAGGCTGGTCTCGAACGGTTGCAGCAGCTTCACGACCACGAAGTCCTGGTAGAGCTGTTCCGCGAGGACCAGTGCCGAACGTGCGGCGAGCGTCCGGGTCCGGCCGGTCCTTTCCGGCCCGGCCTCCGCATCGATGCGTACGATTTCCGCCAGCTCCTGGTGATAGAGCGGCTCGTCGTACGTCGCCTTGTACATCTCGGCGATCTTGAAGCGGGTTTCGAGCGCCGTCTCGACCGGCCGGGGAAACTCGTTGACGTAGCGGATGTACACGTCCAACGCGCGATCCCGGGAATTGGACTGCTCGTAGAGGTCTCCTGCGACGAGCAGCGCCTCGCTACGTAAGACCGGATCCCCCGACTCGGATGCGATGATCTCGTACTCCCCAGCGGCGCGCGACAACTGACCGTTCTCCCGGTAGGCGAATGCGATCTGTCTGGTGGCCTCGAGCTGCAATTCATGCTCGGGGAAGGTGCTGCGAAACGCTTCGAGCACGCGCGCGGCCTCCGTCCAGTCCTCCAGCCGGATCAGCGCGGCGCCTGCGTCGTACTCGGCCGTCGCACGGATGGTGGACGTCGGCGCAGCCGAGCGAATCCTCAGGAAGTGGTCGGCGGCCGCGCGATAGTCCTGCGCGTCGTTTGCGAGCTCACCCTGCTTGTAGATCGAGGCGGCGAGGTTGTCGACGAACGCGGCGCGCGACTCGTCGTCCTCCGGCGTGACCGTCAGCACTTGGGCGTAGGCGTGTTCGGCATGCGCGTACTCGGTGAGCTCGAACGAGCTGTGCGCGACGACAATCCACGCGGAGCGCCGGATGGCCGGCTCCGCGTCCGGATACGTATCGATGACGCGCTGGGCGGACGCGACGGCGGCGCGGTAGTCCTTCATCTCGTACATGTCATCGGCGGCCGCTCCCAGGACCGCCGCGGTGTGTTCGTGCTCCGGGAATGCGTCGGCAAATTTG
Source organism: Gemmatimonadota bacterium (assembly GCA_039589115.1). Lineage (GTDB taxonomy): Bacteria > Gemmatimonadota > Gemmatimonadetes > Palauibacterales > KS3-K002. The sequence continues at coordinate 3,108 of JBDHHZ010000219.1, forward strand.
AGCGAGCTTGCGACCGTATCGTGCTTGACGGCGTCCTGCTGCTCATCGGCCGCGACCTTCAGCTGCTCACGGTATGCGTAGACCGCGGCGTAGCCCGCGGCTGCCGACTGGGAGTGCGGCGCGTACTCATACGCCGTGCGCTCGTACTGCCTGGCCGCCTCGCCGAAATCCTCGTGCTCGAGGTGAAGGTCCGCGAGCTGGTAGTTGATCGGCGGTGAATCGGGGTCCGTCGGAAAGGACTCGAGGTAGTCGCCGTACCATCGGAGGGCCTCGCGATAACTCGCGAGCTTCTCGTCCGCTTCCTGCGTGCTCTGATAGAGGGCGTGATAGTGCGTCGCGAGGTCCTTCAGGTTCACCTTCAGGTAGGCCAGCACCTCGGGCGACTCTTCGGGTTTGAAGTGCCGCCAGTACTGGGCCTGCAGTCCGTACTTGGACGCGAACTCCCGCTTCGACTCCAGCACGAGCTTGGGGAACCCGCCCTCGGTGAAAGTCTCCACGACGCGCATGCTGAAATGCGGCGCAGCGCGGTGGAACGGGTAGAGCGCTACGAAAGCCCTGTACGTCTTCGCCGCGTCGTCGTAGCGCAGCTTGGCCAGGTAGTGCTCGCCAAGATTGCTGTAAACGCGGTCCTCATAGGAGCGATTCCCGAAGGTGGAGAAGTACTCCGGGACGGCCTCCGGCCCGCGGAGGTTGTTGAAGCTCAGGCTGATGACCCGAAAGGTATCTGCCACGCGGCGTTCGTCGTCCTCGGCGTGCGTCTGATCGAAGTCGTAACCGATCGATACCTTGTAGTCGAGCAGGGCGATGTACTTGTGCAGGGCCTCCTCGTAGAACTCCTGCTTGTAGAGCGTCCACCCGAGCTTGTAGAGAGCGAGCTCGTAGTACGAGGACTCTGCGCCCAGGCTGATGATCGCCGCATAGGCGCTCTCGGCGTCGAGATAGTGTCTGCGCGTGAAGAAGTACTCGCCCCGCCTGAACTGCACTTCGTCGTAGTGCTCGGAATGCGGATTCGCTCGGATCAGGCGCTCCATGGTCTCCATGGCCTCTGCGGTGCGGCCGATCTCTCCGTACGCCCGGGCCTTCTGATAGAGGACCTCGTCGCCGTGCTCGTAACTCGGGTATTCGGTGAGCAGCCGGTCATAGAGGGCGATCGCCTCGAGTGGACCCGTGGGATCTGCGTCGGCGGGCACCGCACCCGCCGGTAGAGCGCCGGCGTTGCTGCCCGTCAGTATCCCGCTCTCCGCGGTCGTGCGGCGTTCGAAATCCTCGTCGGTTTCCCGTTGGCCGGCTTCGGCGACCGCCGCGGCCGGATCGGGCGTGTCGGCCTGCGCGCCCGCGGATGCCTGAGCGGGCTCCGGGGCGGCCATTTCCCGCAGCTTGCCGTCGCCCGCACTGATGCCGAACTGCTTCTCGATTTGCAGGTCCGCGAGACGCCGCATCGCCTCCGGAGTCATCGCCGTCTCCGGTGTCTCCTCGAGAAAGCGCCGGTAGTGCTGCATGGCCTGTTCGAGGCCCTCCTCGACCTCCGCCTCCTGCACGTCCGGGCGCACGTTACGTAGCTCCGCCAGCGTCCCGTGCGTCACCTTTTCGGGACGCGCGGCGCAGCCGACGAGGAGAGCCGGCGCGAGCACCATCGGGATGGTGAGGCGACGCATCAGCGTGCCTCCGCGCCGGACTGGACGCGAGCGGCCCGATCGTAGCTATCGGCGACGGCGTAGCGCGCCTGGGTCTGCTGGGCCGACAGGCGTTCCCGGCGGGCGTTGAGCTGGTTGATGGCGACGGTCTCGATCATGTGTCCCTGCCGGGCCATCAAGGTGTCGAGGCGCTGCAGCACATCGCCGACGCGCTCGCGGAGCCGTTCAATCTGGACGTCGTATCCGACATGGCTGTGCGTCGCTGCCTGCCTCGTCCTGACGAAGGCGTCGTACTGCCGATTGAGAGCGTCGACATGCGCATTCAATTCGTTGAGGTGCACATGTGCCGCGGTAAGCCGCTCGTCGTACTCGGTTTCAAGCCGCCATGTGAGCACGCCGCGCAGGCGGGCCGCGCGTTGACGAAGCGCGAGCGATTCGGGACTGTCAGAGTCGCCGAGCTGCTCTTCGATGAGTACGATGCGCTCGCCGGCGATCCGCTCGTCCGCAGTCGCCAGATAATCCGGACGCGGCGCGGTCAGCATCGCCTGCAGGCGCTCGCCGAGGTGCTTGCGCTGCTCGAGGCGCAGGCGGATCCGCGAATCCAGCTCCCGGAACTGCGCGTCGACCTCCGGCAGCAGCGGCTCGTAGTTCTGTCCGCGCAGT
>JBDHHZ010000220.1:0-8316 GCA_039589115.1 Gemmatimonadota bacterium
GGGACTGATCGGTGGCCTGGAGTTCCGGCCACCCAGGGATGGTGAGCCCGCCCATCTCGTCGTCGAGCTCCACATCAGCAGCGACGCTCAGCCTTTCATCACGGAGGGCGCGGTTGCCCAGGTCACCTCCGCCGGGCTACTGGGCGTGGCGCTCGTCAATATCCTGCCCTCCGCCGAGGACACGGAACCGTTGAGAGACGGTGACCAATTGCCATCGGCCACGGTGCTCGATCCCTCGGAGCTGACGAGTCGCTCGAAGGCTCTCTACGATTCCGTGCTACCCGTCGCCGAGCGCTGGCGCCAGGTGCTCGACCGGCTCGAGAACGGCGACGGCACCCTGGCCCGGATGAGGAGCCGGCCGGGTGAGCTAGACGAGTTGCTGGACAACCTGAGCCAGCTGAACGCGACTTTTTCGAGCCTGGGAGCCGTGGCCGGAGGTTTTGCCGACGTGCTGGCGGACGAAGAAGTGCAGGCGGCGCTGGGCCGGATCGGGCCGCGCCTGGAGAGCCTGGCCGTCCGGTGGGACGAGCGTAGTGGCAGCGTGGGGCGCTTCGCCGAGGACACGTCGCTGGCCCCGCGCCTGGAGCGGATCAGGGCCAACATCGGCCGCCTCTCGGAGCGCGTCGGCTCGGGGCGCGGAACGATCCCCCGGTTCCTAAACGACAGGGCTCTGGTCGACGAGCTGGCTAGAACGCGTGAGATGCTGGAAGCGCTGAGAGCGGACTTCGCGGGGACCGCGAGCGGCCCGGGGCAGCCCTAACGGCCGCGGCGGCGGCCGCGCCGGGCCTTACCGAGATCACCAGGGCCAGGCAGCGAACCGTCTATGATGAACGTGATCTCTTCCTTGCCGTCCGCCGTCCGCGAGGTCACCACCACCTGCTCCACCTGCTGCGCCTTCTCCGCCACCGTTATCTCGAAATCGAGCTTGCCGTCCGCCGAGGTTAGTCGCGTTCGCACCTGGTCGCCGGGAGGCCGCTCGGCAAAGCTGGCCGGGTTGCGGAACAGGGTCTTGGTGGACTGGCGTGAGCTCTTCGAGAGTGTGCGCGAAATCTTGATCTGGCGCAGCCAGTCCGGCTGGTAGCTTATCGTGTAGCGGGCACCGTGCTGGTCTGTGCCTTCTCCCTCGCGGTTGTGCCGGGCCATGCGGCTATTGTCCCTCCAATGGACAGGCGGAAGAATCCGAGTTTCTCCCGAAAAGGAAGGTCAATCTCTCTCAATAGGGCAGACCCGTCAAGCCGGGCCCTGGCGCGCCGCTAAAGTCGAAACGGAACCGGTACGAAGCAGAGAACGAACACGACGGCGGCGGCCAGACCGAGGAAGACGCGGATGCCCCGCGGGCTCTCTTCCGCGTTATAGAGTGGCGGATGCTGGATGCGCCCTCGACCGACGGCAAAAACCAGTACCGCCCAGATCCACCAGCCAGCCCACAGGAATCCCAACGGCACCAAAACCACGAAGAAGAGCCAGGCAAGCAACCGCTGACGAGCACCGAGCAGCGCATAGAGAATATGGCCGCCGTCCAGCTGCGAGATCGGCAGCAGGTTCAGCGCCGTGACGAAGAGGCCCAGCCAACCGGCAAACGCTATGGGGTGCAGGTCCACCACCTGGCCGGGGCCCGGCAGGTCGAGCACCAGGCTAGTCAGACCCGACATGGCCAGCGACCCACCCAGCCAGAAATGCTGGGATACGAAACCCAGCATGTAGGGACTGGGCGGCGCGGACAACACATGGACCACCTGGCTGTGCGACAGCCCCCACCAGAGCAGCGGCAACGAGACTAGGAAGCTGACCAGCGGGCCCGCCACACCGACATCGAGCAGCACCGTCCGGCTGAGGGTCGGCGAACGCAGCCGGATGAACGCGCCCAGGGTCCCGATGATCGAGAAGTAGGGCGGGAACGGGATGAAGAAGGGCGGCGATACGCTGATGCGATGGTAGCGGGCTGCGAAGTAGTGGCCCGCCTCGTGTAGCGCCAGCACTCCAACCAGCGCGAGACCGAACGGCAGACCGGGGATCAGAGCGCCGTAGTCGAGGGCGATGGGCACCATCAGCCACCAACCCCGCGCGAGAGGCACCTCGGTGAACAAGATCGGCGCGTACCCGGCCAGCAGACTGCCGGCCAGGACCGTGCTGAACAGCGTGGCGAGCAGCAGAAGCACGTGCAGCCACCAGCGCTCGCGACGAGGAACGGCCTCGAATAGGAGAAGCTCCCAACCGAGAGGACTCTCGCGCCGCCCGCTCGACCCGGGCCAGCGCTCGAGGAACGCCAGCGCTCAAGGAACTCTCTCACCTCCGGCGAGTCGGGCGTGAGGCCTGGAAGGAGCTTACCGGTGACCAAGCGGCCCGTCCGGACCGACTCGACACGGTAGATCGAGAAGACGGCCGACAGCCCGCGGTCGTCCAGCGACCCTTGACCATCGGGATAGGGATTGTTAGAATCCAGTGTCACCAGCCAGACGTCCGCGTATCGCGCCGCGATTCCCAACTGCACCACTGACAAGAAAACACCAGGTACAGCGGATTACGTAAGACTAAGGAACTTAACAACATATCGCTGCCGGGCCATACGTACCGGCTGGCGGATTGACCAGGATGGCTACGGCCCCTGTCACTGAAACTCCCCCACAAACCTAGAACGAACCCACATAGCAGAAGCAGATGAGTACGACATCCCTCGACATCGCGGAGTTGAAGGCGAAATCAGTCGCCGACCTCCACCAGATGGCGGAAGAGCTGAACATTCAGAACTACTCTTCCCTCCGTAAACAAGACCTGATCTTCCGAATCGAACAGAACCTGCTCGACTCCGACGTGATCCTCCGCGCTGAAGGCGTCCTGGAGATCCTGCCGGAGGGGTACGGCTTTCTGCGGAGTCAGGACTGGAACTACCTGTACGGGCCGGACGACATATACGTCTCGCCGTCGCAGATCAAGAGATTCGATCTGCGGACCGGCGACACGGTCCTGGGCCAGGTCCGACCTCCCAAGGAAGGCGAGCGCTACCTGGCGCTGCTGAAGGTGGAGGCGGTCAACTCGGAGGATCCGATCCCGAGAAGTCGAAGCACCGGATCAGCTTCGACAACCTGCGGCCCCGCTACCCGGAAGAACGAATCAGCCTGGAACGGAAGAACGGCGATATCGCGAACCGGGTGATTGACCTGATCGCTCCGACGGGTAAGGGCCAGCGCGGGCTGATCGTTTCACCGCCCAAGGCGGGTAAGACGATCCTCCTGCAGAAGATCGCCAACTCGATCACGGAGAACCATCCGGAGATCCACCTCATCGTGCTGCTGATCGACGAGCGGCCCGAAGAGGTCACCGACATGGAAGAGCACGTTTTGGCCGAGGTCATCTCCTCGACCTTCGACGAGCCGGCCGATCGGCACACCCAGGTCGCCGAGATGGTGATCGAGAAGGCCAAGCGTCTGGTCGAGCACAAGCGGGATGTGGTGATCCTGCTCGACTCGATCACGCGCCTGGCCCGCGCCTACAACGTCGTCGTCCCGCACTCGGGCAAGATCCTCTCCGGCGGTGTCGACGCCAACGCGCTCCACAAACCGAAACGCTTCTTCGGATCCGCCCGTAACCTGGAAGAGGGCGGCAGCCTGACGATCATCGCCACGGCACTGATCGAGACCGGCTCCCGCATGGACGAGGTCATCTTCGAGGAGTTCAAGGGCACGGGTAACATGGAGATCGTGCTGGACCGGCATATCGCCGACAAGCGCATCTTCCCCGCCATCGACCTCAACCGCTCCAGCACGCGGCGTGAGGAGCTGCTGCTAGACGAAAAGGAGCTGAACCGGATCTACCTGCTGCGGAACTTCCTGGCCGATATGCCGCCGGCTGAATCGATCGAGTTCCTGCTTGGGCGGATGAAGCGCACGAAGGACAACGAGGAGTTCCTGAACTCGATGCAGGAAGGCTGAGTGGGAGTTGGGGAGCCCTAGTTGAGTAATTGAGTAATTGAGTGCGGAAGACTGCGAGTTTAGAGGTGACGGACCTGCGACAAGTCACCTCGCACCTCGAAGTCTCCCACACTCCACTGCTCCCTCACTCTACCAGCGCTCCCTACCTCCCCACCTCCCATTACAACAAATCTTCGTAGTCCGGGTTCACCACCAGCCGCCCGCTCTCTTCATCCAGCACTTCCCGGTCCCAAGGAAAGACCACCGTCCCCTCCGTCGCCAGGGCGTGGTAGTCCGGCTCGTAGCCGCCCGCGTGGATGAGCGAGGTGGCGGTGCGCACTTCCGCCGGGTCTACATCACGGATCGCCGCCAGCGCCAGGCGAAGCGTCTCGCCGGTATCGCAGATCTCGTCCACCAGCAGGACCCGGCGGCCCGCCAACTGCGGCGGCGCCGCCGAGAGGATCTGCGGCGGCGAGCGCGAACCGCCTTCTTCGTCCCAGCGCGTGATCTTGATCGCGTAGAACTCGCGCTGCAGCATCGCCGCGATCACCGCACCGGGGATCACGCCCGCCGCGGCAATCCCGACCACGACTTCCGGGTCGTACTCGTGCGCCACCCGTAGCGCCAGCGCGCGACAGAGCTCGCCGAACAGCTCCCAGGAAAGCTCGAGTATTCCCTCTTCCGGTACATCGGGCAGTACAGGCTCGGCCACAGCGGACTCCCTCCTAGACATGTTGCGACGAAAGATCCAGCAACATAGTACGCCCTCGCCCGCGCCATCGCCATCGCCATCGTCATCCTCATCGACCAACAGCCGCGGGCGCGGACGCGGGCGCGGGCGAGACGAAGACGATGACGATGGGGATTGGTGGGTTGAGGGGAACGATCCCAGCGCTTAACTTGCTGATGTCCTTTCGGGGTATCTTCGCGCCGACCTGATGGTGGAAGAGGAGTGGTGGTTGTGGTCAAGGTCGAGAATCCTCGCCGCGAGCGCATCGTAGAGCGCTTCCTTGTAGAAGAACTTCGCGAGTCGTTCATCGATTACTCGATGAGCGTGATCGTGCAGCGTGCGTTGCCCGACGCGCGCGACGGCCTGAAGCCGGCCCAGCGACGCATCCTGTATGCGATGCACGAGCTGGGTCTGGCGCCCGAGCGGCCGCACAAGAAAAGCGCCACCGTCGTCGGTGATGTGCTAGGCAAATACCACCCGCACGGTGACGTCACGGTTTACGATACTCTGGTCCGCATGGCGCAGCCGTTCTCGATGCGCTGCCCGCTGGTCGACGGCCAGGGCAACTTCGGCTCGATCGACGGCGACCCCGCCGCCGCCTACCGCTATACCGAGGTGCGGCTCGCGCACCTCGCCACCGACCTGCTGCGTGACATCGAGAAGGACACGGTAGACTTCAAGCCGAACTTCGACGGCCGCCTGCTGGAGCCGCAATTCCTGCCGGCCGCCTTCCCGCAGCTACTGGTGAACGGGAGCGACGGGATCGCGGTGGGGATGGCGACGAAGATTCCGCCGCACAACCTGCGCGAGATAGCCGCCGCGGCGGAGCAGTTGCTGGCACGGCCGAACACCTCGATGAACAAGCTACTGGAGATCGTCAGCGGGCCCGACTTCCCAACGGGCGCCTACATCTGGGGAGAAGAGGGCATCGAGAGTGCCTATCGAACGGGGCGCGGTCGGATCGTCATGCGCGCTCGCGCCCACATCGAGCCCGGCGCCTACGGCAAGCCGTCGCTGGTGGTCACCGAGATCCCCTACCAGGTGAGCAAGCAGCGGGTCATCGAGAGCATCGTTCAGCTGGCGCGCAACGGGAAGCTGGAGGGACTGACGGACCTGCGGGACGAGAGCGACCGGGACGGGGTGCGCATCGTGCTGGAGCTGAAGCGCGATGCGAATCCGCGCAAGATCCTCGACAAGCTGTTCCTCAAGACCCAGCTGCAGTACACGTTCGGCGTAATAATGCTGGCGCTCGTCGACGGCGTGCCGCGCCAGCTCAACTTGAAGGAGGCGCTGGAGGTCTGGATCGCTCACCGGCTGGCCGTGATCGTGCGGCGCACGCGCCACAACCTGACGAAGGCGGAAGAGCGGGCGCATATCCTGGAGGGGTTGTTGATCGCGCTCGATCGGATCGACGAGGTCGTCAAGATCATCAAGTCGAGCCGCACGCCGGAGACGGCTTCGAAGAACCTGCGGTCGACGCTCAAGATCAGCGCCAAGCAGGCGGCCGCCATCCTGGCGATGCGATTGAGCCGGCTGACCAACCTGGAGACCCGCGCGCTGAAGGAAGAGCTGGATCAAGTCTCCCGGCGGATCAAAACGCTGCAGGCGATCCTCGCCGACGAGAAGCGGCGGCGCGACCTGGTGCGGCGCGAGCTGGCGGTCATAGCCGAGCGTTACGGCGATGCGCGCCGCACGGAGATCCTCTCCGACGAAGGACGGTTCCCGCTACCCACCGGCGACGCAGAGCAGGAGATGCAGGTCTTCCTGACACACTGGGGTTACTTGAAGGCGCTTCCCGCCCGCAGTGCGAACAACGACGGCGGTCGCGCCGCGGCCGAGAGCCTGGAGGAAGGCCGGGCCGATTTCGTCACGCGTTTCTGGCTCTGCAAGTCGGAGGACCAGCTGCTCGCCTTCACGCGCGACGGCCAGGTCCACGCGACGCGCGTCAGCGATATCCCGCAGGGGACGCGAGCCTCGCGCGGGCGGCGCCTGCGCGACGTGCTCGAGCTGGACGAGGATCCGGCCGCCGTTCACACCGTCCGCGACTTCAGCGATGACCGCTTCGTCGTGATCGCGACGCGCAAGGGACGCGTGAAGCGAACGGCTCTCTCCGAGTACCGCAACATCCGGAGCGGCGGGATAATCGCCGCCGGGGTCGACAAAGGCGACGAGATCGTCGATGTCCACATCACGGACGGCGGTGGCCAGCTGGTCATGGCCACGACCAAGGGTCTGGTCATCCGGTTCGAGGAGTCCGAGGTCAGGCCGATGGGTCGCTCGGCGAACGGCGTCAAAGGGATGACTCTGGCCCGCGGCGACCGGGTCACGGCGTTCGTCGCGCCGCGACGCGATGCGACTCTGCTGGGCGCCACGGCGAAAGGCTACGCCAAGATCGTAGGACTCGACGACCTGCGAATGCAGGCACGCGGCGGTAAGGGGGTCAACCTGATAGCGCCGCGACTCAAGGCCGGTAACCTCGTAGGCTTCCTCGACCTGTTACCCGACGAGGGCGCCATAGCTCTCACCCGGTCGGGCGACGCGGTGCGGCTGAGCAACCCCGGCCAGGAGAACGGCGACCGGAACGGGGTGCCGCTCATGCTGCCGCTGCGCGGTCGCGAGCTAGCCGGCATCGCGCGGGCACCCATCCAGCGACCGGCGGCCCGGACTGGCGAAGCCCAGATGAGCCTGCACATTTAGGCCATCGCCCGTACCGCAGATCATCCACAGGAGGGCCTTCCCGTGAGGAGAATCTGCCGGCTCCTGCCGGAATCGTCTGCGCTGTTGATGAGCGGACGCGTACTGGCGGCGCTGGCTGCGCTGGGTTGCGGAGGAGCCAGCCCCGATCAGCAGGCGGCCGAGCCGCCGGCGCGGCCCAACATATTGTTCATCTCCGTAGACGACCTGAACGACTGGATCCAGCCGCTGGGGGGACATCCGCAGGCACGCACGCCCAACCTGGTCCGGCTGGCCGACGAGGGCGTCACCTTCGCGCGCGCTTACACGGCGTCGCCGGCCTGCAACCCGTCGCGGACGGCCCTGCTGACCGGAAGGCACACCTATCGTACCGGCATGTACTCCAACTATCAGGAATGGCGCGAGGTGCTGCCGGACGAGGTGACGCTGCCCAGGTACTTCTCGGAGCACGGATACTGGTCGGCCGGCGCCGGAAAGATCTTCCACAACAACATGCCGGACCCACGCTCCTGGGACGACTACTTCCCGTCCAAGGAAAAGCACATGCCGGACTACTACTACCCGACGCCTGGCGCGACGGTGAGTATGCCGGCCTTCGAGAGCATGTATGGCGACTTCGACTGGTCGCCCATCGACATCCCGGACGAGGAGACCGGTGACTACAAGTCGGTCGATTGGGTGATCGGCCAGCTGGAACGAGAGCACGACGCTCCCTTCTTCCTAGCCGCCGGCATCTATCGGCCGCACGTTCCGTGGTACGTCCCGCGCAAGTACTTCGATATGTTCCCACTCGAGTCGGTGGAAACACCGGCCGCGCTGGAGGGCGATCTGGACGATATCGGCGAGCGAGGCCGCGATATCGCCTACCGGGGCGGCAACTACCACAGGCATATCGTCGAGGCCGGCGAGTGGCGAAGAGCAGTCCAGGGATATCTCGCCTCGATCGCCTACGCCGACGCTCTGGTCGGTAGACTGCTCGACGCG
>JBDHHZ010000221.1:0-6232 GCA_039589115.1 Gemmatimonadota bacterium
CGTCTCTCGGGGATACGCTGGAAAAGCTTCTCAAGAGCGGGGACACCCAGCGAATGGCCGAGTCCGGCTGGGGGCGGTTCGAGATCCGCGGGTTTTCCAAGATCGCCGAGATGCTGAGTTCGTTGTAAGCCGACTGGTTCACGGTTGACCTTCGGCGTATCGCCCTCTATCATATCAAGTAATACTTAGTATGAGGCGCATATGACTCTATCGCGTATCTCAATCACCGTTTCCGGCGAGTTGGTCGAAGCCGCCGACGGGGTAGCTGCACGGCTCGACCGCTCCCGCAGTTGGGTCGTGGCCGAGGCCTTGCGCCGATACCTGAGCGAAGTCGGTGAGAGCGACTCGGGTCGCTCTGCAGCGGCCATAGTGCGTGAGGCGGCAAGCACACCGTATGCCCAGCCTGACCTTGGAGAATACCGCCGCGCTCAGCTGGAGGCGGACCTGGCGCTGACGCCTGAGCAGCGGGTCCGGGAGGCGGAGGAGACAGCTCGGTTGAGCGAGGTGAGTAGCCGGGATTGGCAGGGAGATCGCGTTCTGATGTTCGACCGCTACGAGGACTACCTGGCCTGGGAGCGCTGGGCGGACCTCACGTCTCGATGAAACCGCCTGAGACTCGCCTCGCCCGGGTCTGCGCCCTTCTCAACGGGCATCGTGCCGGCTATGTGCTGTTCGGCGCGTCGGCCCTGCAGCTTTGGGGCAGCACCCGCGCCACCCGGGACATCGACATACTGATCGAGCCCACGGTCGAGAACGCCCGGCGCGTCCTTGCGGCCCTAGCGGGCCTGGGTTTCGGTCTGGCGAGAGAGTGGCTGGCCGAGGAGGTGGCAAGTAGGCCGGTAACGGTCCTCGGGGACTCGCCGAGAGTGGACATACTCACGGTCGCGTGGACGGTTAGCTACGAGGAGGCACGTCCCGCTGCCGCGATCATTGAAGTGGAAGGTGTGGAGATCCCCACGGCATCGATCGACCACCTGATCGCCTCGAAGCGCACCGGCCGTCTCCAGGACGCGGCGGATATCGAGGTGCTGGAGGAGATCAAGCGACTGCGTCGTTAGCCTTTCGGGGCAGGCCGTGTCCGGCTGGACACAAGGGGGCAGCCGAGGGCGTGTCCGCCGAAACACGACCGACCTTCAGGCGTGCTGTTCTCGCTTCTCTCCTGAGCCCTTAACTCGCTGCCTTAAAACCACTTACAAGATGAGAGCTCGCCGGGCCGCGGCGTGGCCCTCCACCTGCTTTGATAGCAGCTGTCAGCCGATCAAGGGGACGCGCCGCGTGGCGCCCAAGTGGAGGGAGAGAGCCATGGCAACAGGTCTCAAGTTCAGGTCCGAGGTGGTCTGGAGCCTCGCCGCCCTGCTGCTGCTCTTTTTGCTACCGCTGGCCTAGGGGAGGTGGTGGCCCTGGGAACTCGAGCCCGGCGACATATTCTCGTTCTGTGACATGGTAGGGCGGACGTGCCGTCGACGGGGATATGCCGACGGGCTCGAAATCTCGGTGGCCGGTAGCCAGCAGCCAGTAGCCAGTAGCCAGTAGCCCGGCGACCACCGCTTTCGGGTTACTCACCATCGATCTCTGAATACCGATCACTGGCCACCGGCCACCGGTCACCGGTTGGGCATCGGTGGCCAGGCGCGACGCAAGGTTGTAGAATGCCCGGTGCCCCAATCGTCGCGGATCATGTGTTTTCCAACAGCCAGGTGAACCGGTGCCCGGCGGCCCAGGGCGAAGACCGCTCTGCGGCCCCAGGCCGTGTTCTGGGAGACGAACCATGCGATCGATGACGAGTGACCGCCTGCAGACCCGCGGCTTCAGGCTTGCCGGCCTCGCAGCGCTGGCGACCGTGCTGATGGCCGCCATTCCTGTGACGGCCCATGCCCAGGCGGGGGAGGCCGACCTCGATGCCGTCCGCGCTGGGCGGTTCGATTTCGGCAAGATGTGGACGTTCGAGTACGCGCCGGGCGACTACTTCAGCGAGACCTACGGCTTCGAAGCCGACGATGCCTGGTTCGAGCGGGCGCGCCTCTCGGTGCTGCGCATCCCCGGCTGCTCGGCCTCGTTCGTCTCGCCGAACGGGCTGGTCGCCACGAACCATCACTGCGTTCGCGGTGCGGTCACCCGGGTGACCGAGGAAGGCGAAAGCCTGCTGGATGACGGTTTCTATGCGGCCTCGTTGGAGCAGGAGCGGCGGATCCCGCGCTACTACGCGGACCAGCTGATCGCCATCGAGGACGTGAGCGACGAGGTGTTCAGCGCCACGGATCTGGCGGCGACGGAGGAAGAGCGCGAGCAAGTGCGCGAGGCGAAGCTGGAGGAGATCGAGGCCCGCTTGAAGGGTGTTTACGCCGAACAAGGCGACTCGATCTGGGTTCAGCTCGTACCGCTTTATCACGGCGGCCGGTATTCTGCCTACGTCTTCCATCGCTTCACCGATGTCCGGCTGGTCGTAGCGGTGGAGTTGCAGATGGGCTTCTTCGGGGGTGATGCCGACAACTTCACCTATCCGCGTTACGATCTCGATTTCGCCTTCCTGAGGATCTACGACGGTGAAGGGAACCCGCACCGGCCGGAGCACTACCTCGGCTGGGGCGAGCAGGGCGTCGAGCTGGGTAGCGTCGTCTTCGTGATCGGGAACCCGGGATCGACCAACCGGCTCCGCACCATGACGCAGCTCGAGTTCCAGCGCGATGTGCAGGTGCCGGCGGTGGTCAGGTTCCTCGATAGTCGCTGGAACGTGCTGAACGATTTCTACCAGGCCGAGCCCGAAGCCGGCGAAGCGATGAACCTGCGCAACCGGATGTTCGGGCTGTCTAACTCGCTGAAAGCATCGACAGGCCGCCTGACAGCGCTCAGAGATCCGATGATCTTGGCGAGGAAACAGGACGCCGAGCGCCAGCTGATCGAGGCGATCGGCGCGGATGCGACGCTGAGCCAGCAATACGGGACGCTGATCGACGAGATGGCGGAGATCCAGGCCGCTAGGCGACGGATCGGCGGAGCGTATGGCGCTTTCCTGGCGCTGGAGAGCCAGGCCTATGGGTCCGCCACACTGCGGCGCGGGCTGGCGGCGCACGCCTACTTCGAGGCCCAGGCCGCCGGCGCGCCGGCCGATACGATCGAGGCGATGAAGGAGCGGCTCGCTGGAATAGGAGACTTCCCGCCGCAGATGGAGTTGGGTTTCCTGACGGCGCGCTTCGAGGACTTCCAGATGCACTTCGGTGCCGCCCACGAAATCACGCGGGCCGCGCTACAGGGACGCGAGCCGGCTGAGGCCGCCGCGGCGTTGCGCGAGGCGTCGGTGCTCGGCGACTCGGAGCGCGCAACGGAAGCGGTGACGAGCGGGTCGCTGACCAGAGATGACCCGGCCGTCCAGCTGGCCGCTACCCTGCTTCCCACCTACCGGGAGTCGCAGGCGGCGTTCCGGGACTACTCCCGCGACGAGGGACGACTGGAGAGGGACCTGGGCCGTGTGCGCTTCGAGGTATACGGCCGCAGCATCCCGCCGGACGGCACGTTTTCGCCGCGGATCACCGACGGTGTGGTGAAGGGTTATGAGTTCAACGGTACCATCGCGCCGCCCTATACCACGTTCTACGGCGTGTACGATTTGTACAGCGCGCACGGGCCCGGCACCTGGTGGGACCTGCCGGATCGCTGGCGTACGCCACCGGCGGGCTTGGACCTGTCGACGCCGCTCAACTTCTGCTCGACCTCGGACACGTACGGCGGCAACTCGGGCTCGCCGGCGGTCACGCCGGAGCTCGAGATCGTGGGTCTCAACTTCGATCGCAATATCGAGGGGCTCTCGCGAGACTTCATCTATCTGCCGGAGCGGGGACGGAACGTGATGGTCGACGTGCGGGCGATCCGCGCGGCGCTCGATCACGTGTATGACGCCGACCGGATCGTGATGGAGATCGAGACGGGTCAGCTGTACGAGACGGAGGCGGCGGCGGACGCAGCGCGGTAGCCGGCGGCCGCTTGCCGGGAGGGCGCGGAAGGAACTCGCTTCATGTCGCGCTGGACGGTCGGGTGCAGAGGGGAGCCTCGCTTCATGTCGCGCGGCGCTCGGGCCGCGACACCGCACAGGCCGGGGCGCTCCAAATGTCCGCTCGCGCCCCCCTCTGCACCCTCCCTGGCACGGTAATGGAGTCTGCTCGTAGCCCCTTCCGTGCCCTCCCTGTCGCGGTAGACGCGGCAGCGGCGCTTGGCGTGATTGCGGGAGGGATGTAGAATCGTCGTGCTGAACGACCAGTTTATAAGTGTCACTAATAGAGAGACAGGCAGGTGCCGGAATGGCGAAGGGACAGGACTTTCTGAAGAAGCTGGGGATCGAGGACACGAACCCGGGCGGTTTCGCCGGTGAATGGATAGGGTCCGGGCCGGACCTGGACGTGATAACCCCGATCGACGGCTCGCGGATCGCCACCGTCAAGCAGGTCACGGAAGACGAATACGACGGGATCGTCGACCGGGCTCATCAGGCGTTCCTGGAGTGGCGGAAGCTGCCGGGCCCGAGGCGCGGCGAGATCGTGCGGCTGCTGGGGAACCGGCTGCGCGAGCTGAAGAGCGAGCTGGGCCAGCTGGTCACGCTGGAGATGGGCAAGATAGCCGCGGAAGGCCAAGGCGAAGTGCAGGAGATGATCGATATCTGCGACTTCGCCAACGGGCTCTCGCGCCAGCTCTACGGTCTGACGATGCAGTCGGAGCGGCCGGACCACCGCATGTTCGAGCAGTGGCACCCGCTAGGCGTGGTCGGCGTGATCACCGCCTTCAACTTCCCGGTCGCCGTCTGGAGCTGGAACACAGCGATCGCTGCGGTCTGCGGTGACAGCGTGTTGCTGAAACCGTCCAGCCAGACGCCGCTCACCGCCATCGCCTGCATCAAGATCGCCGAACAGGTGGCTCGTGAGAACGACACTGACCCGGCGGTCTTCTCACTGGTCGTGGGTAAGGGGTCCACGGTGGGCGACCGGCTGCTGCACGACAGGCGCATCCCGCTGGTCTCGGCGACGGGCAGCTGCAAGATGGGCTATCGCGTCGGTTCGGTCGTCGGCAAGCGGCTCGGCCGCACGATCCTCGAGCTGGGCGGCAACAACGCAGTCATCGTGACGCCCAGCGCCAACATGGACATGGCGATCCGAACGATCCTGTTCGGTGCCGTTGGCACGGCCGGCCAGCGTTGTACTTCGACGCGCCGCATCATCGTGCACGAGTCGGTTCGCGACGAGCTGGTGAACCGGCTGGTCAAGGCGTACGAGGGGATCCCGATCGGCGACCCGCGCGACAGCTCGATCCTCATGGGACCGCTGGTCACCCGCGACGCGGTGACCGACCTGCAGAACGCCATCAAGCGGGTCCAGGAGGAAGGCGGCGAGATCCTGAGCCGCTGGACGGACCGGACTATCCGGGCGGCCATTACGTGAAGCCGTGCATCGCCGCGGCGAAGAACGAGTACGAGATCGTCCAGGAAGAGACCTTCGCGCCCATCCTCTATATCATAGGGTACGGCAGCGAGTCGTCGTCGCCGCAGCAGGCCGTAGCCGAGATCGAGGACGCGGTAGCGCTGCACAACGGCGTACCACAGGGGCTCTCTTCGTCGATCTTCACGCAGAACGTCCGTGAGGCCGAGTACTTCCTGTCGCATCGCGGCAGCGATTGCGGCATCGCCAACGTCAACATCGGGACCAGTGGCGCCGAGATCGGCGGCGCCTTCGGCGGTGAGAAGGAGACCGGCGGCGGTCGCGAGTCCGGTTCCGATGCGTGGAAAGCCTACATGCGACGCCAGACGAACACCGTCAATTGGAGCAACGAGCTACCCCTGGCGCAGGGAATCAAGTTCGGGGACTAAGTCGTGATAAAGATGGGCCGGCATCCTACGCCGGCCCATCGCGTCCCTTGCTGGCGCTGGCCTATCTCCGTCAGGTACCCACGGCCGGCTAGATCCCGGGCAAATCGACGAACAAAACCCTGCGCTGCGCGTTAGCCTGCGAGGACTCTTAGACTGCGTACCTCGCAGCGTTGTTCCAATCATGAGTTTCTGGTCTTCAGGCGCTATCGGGTTGTACTTTGGAGACATAGTGAGGCAGACTGCCACTGGGGGCTCCGCAGTTCAAGACTAGTTAGGCCGCATGGGGTGAATGGTCTGGCCCTGTAGAATCAATGATGTTCGACAAAGGAGCGTGCTATGACTGCCTACATCATCGCTAGTTATGACATTGTTGACCCTAAGGCT
>JBDHHZ010000222.1:0-5321 GCA_039589115.1 Gemmatimonadota bacterium
GTGCCTTCCACCGCCACCGTCTGATTCAGTCCAACCGTGAATTCGCGCTCGAGTGGGACAGTGATCTCGGGCTCGGTCGAGGAATCACACCCGATGATCAACAAACAAGCGGCGAGATAATGCCATCTAAACACCATAGCCTCCGGATTACCTGATCCCCTGGAGATGCGAAGCGAAGAATCCGAACTCTTCGTCGATCGCGTTCTCCTCGTAGTCTATGAATACGTCGGTGGGATAGCCGTAGTGCGTGTCGTACTCGGCTCGAATCGAGTGCGCCTTCCCTTCGATGGCGGCGGCGATCATGTCGAACAAGTCGTCGATCGTCGGATAGCCGGCCAGCGCCGACGTGTCCACCGCCGCCTGGGTCTCCAGGATAGTCGCGCTCACCACCGAATCGTCCTGAACCACGATCCCGACCGGCTCGACCCCGGGCCCCCCACAGAAGCAGTTCACCCGGTACTCGTACCGGTACGCGCCAATCCCCAGGGACCGCCACTTCATCAGGTTCGCCTCCATCTCATTCGCCGTCGGCGCCAGCGGGTCCGAGCACCCGGCGATCACCAGCGTCAAACCGCAGAGGATCCGCCAAACACCGCGGAGTTGTGGCTCTGACCTCATCGGAAACCTCGCCTCGCATACATGAACACGCTCTGTGACTCATCCCAAGCAAGGCTGATGCCAAGCGCCACCAAGACCGAGCCGATACCGTAATCCCAAAACAGACAACATGTTATGGCGATGGAGCACTGCAGACGCCCACCCCGCGAAACGCCCGGCCTTCAGCTTCTTGATGGCCCCGGCCTTCAAGATTCTGTCCGAGCCGCCCGTTGCCCGAGCACCGCGCCCGAGATAGATTTGAGGTTTAGGAACACCTAAAGAAAACTATTAGGCTAGACTAAAATGAGCCTCCCTTTCTGGTTCACACTAGCGGCTCTCGCCGCATTCGTGACCGCGACCCTCTGGCCGCGCCGCGGCCTGTTCGCCCGCTGGTATCAGGCCCGGCGGCAGGCGGAGCGGATGCTGACCGAGGACGCGCTCAAGCACATCCATGCCCGGGAGCTGCGCGGTACGCTGGCGACGGCTGAATCGCTGGCGGGCAAGCTGAGCGTGAGCGTGAAGCGAGCGCTGGAGCTGATCGCGGAGATGGAAGAGGGTGGGTTAGTGCAATCGACCGGGCCTGGGCTGCGTCTCTCGGCCAACGGTCGCCAGCTGGCGTTGCGGGTGATACGCGCGCATCGCCTGTTGGAGCGCTATCTGGCGGATGAGCTACGCATGCCGTTGGAGGAGATTCACGCGACGGCGGATCGTCGAGAGCATACGCTGACGCCGGAGGAGGTAGACGAGCTGGAGGCCAAGCTGGGCTATCCCCAGCTAGACCCGCACGGCGATCCGATACCGACGAGCACGGGCTCGCTGGAGAGTCTGGATGCGACGGCGCTCACCGATTGGCCGGTAGGGATGCCCGCCAAGATCGTCCATCTGGAGGACGAGCCAGCGGAGGCCCTCGCGCAGATCGTGGCGGCCGGCCTCGCGCTCGACATGCACATCGAGGTGTTCGAGTCGAGCGAGCAGCGGCTGGTCGTTTGGGACGGGGCAAGCGAGCGGGTGTTGGCGCCGGTGGTAGCGAGCAACGTCTTTGTGAGCGAGCTGCCACACCCCGTGCGGCCACCGGTGAAGCTGTCGTCGCTGGAGCCTGGCGAAGCGGGCCGCGTGCTGGCGTTGCGCTGCGAGGGTTTCGAGCGGCGGCGCCTGCTGGATCTCGGTCTCACGCCGGGCACGCGAGTGGAGTGCGCCTATCCGGGTCCGATGGGCGAGCCGACGGCCTACCGAGTGCGGGACGCCTTGATCGCGCTGCGGCCCGAGCAAGGTGACCGGATCGAGATCGAGCCGGTCGGCGCGGAGGGTAGCCAGTGACGACCAAGCGCCCGCGATCGATACGGCGGCGGCCGCTTCCCGTCGTAGAGCCCGGGGCCCCGGTCCATCCGGGCCTACGCAAGCTCGGGATCGATACGACCGACTGGGACTACGTCGTCGCGCTCGGCGGCAACCCGAACACCGGCAAGAGCACGGTTTTCAACGCGCTCACCGGCCTCCGGCAACACGTGGGCAACTGGCCGGGCAAAACGGTGGCCCGGGCGGAGGGCGGTTTCGCGTACGACGGCAAGAAGTACAAGCTGGTCGACCTGCCGGGCACCTACTCGCTGCTCAGCGCCTCCACCGACGAGGAGGTCGCCCGTGACTTCATCCTCTTTGGTCAGCCCGACTGCACCGTGATCGTCGTGGACGCGACGGTGCTGGAGCGGAACCTCAATCTGGCGCTTCAGATCCTGGAGATCACCGATCGGGCCGTGCTCTGCCTCAACCTGATGGACGAGGCAAAGCGAAAAGGGATCGAGGTGAACCACGATCGGCTCGCGGAGGACCTGGGAATCCCGGTAGTGCCGACGGTCGCGCGCACCGGTCACGGGATAGGAGAGTTGATCGAGGCTGTGGCCGGCATAGCCGGCGGGGCGGCAGTGACGCGGCCGCACAGTATCAGGGTAAGCGGCGAAGCAGCACGCTCGGTGGAGGAGCTGGCGAAGATGATCGAGGCCGCCTACCCGGGCCTGCCCAACGCTCGTTGGGTGGCCATGCGGTTGCTGGAGGGCGACCGGAGAGTAGAGGACGCGATCGAGCGAGATGAGCTGGCGGAGCTGGCTGCTGCCTCCGAGCGGCAGCCTGCGGGCGCGGAGTAGCCATGGCGACGACTGAAGCCCCAACCGCCTCCCGTATACTGGAGAGCGCCGAGCGTCTGCGTCGCGGCCTCGATGTCTCGTTCCGCGACCAGATCGTCGAAGCGATCTACTCGGACGCCCACACCATCGCAGACGGTGCCGTGCGGCGCGGGGTGCCGGGCGGCCCCACTTGGGACGCGAAGATCGATCGCATCGTCACTTCCCGCCTCTGGGGTTTTCCGATCATGCTGGCGCTGCTGGCGGGCGTGCTCTGGGTCACCATCATCGGCGCCAACTACCCGTCCCAGGCCATCGCCTTCGTGCTCTTCAGGTTCGAGGACCTGGCCGCCGGTCTCTTCGATTCGCTTGGCGTCCCCTGGTGGATCACGGGCTTCGTCTGGCACGGCGTCTGGCGCGGCCTCGCCTGGGTCATCGCCGTCATGCTGCCGCCGATGGCGATCTTCTTCCCGCTGTTCACCATTCTGGAGAATCTGGGCTACCTCCCGCGGGTCGCCTTCAACATGGACTGGTTGTTCAAGCGCGTGGGGGCACACGGCAAGCAGGCGCTCACCATGAGCATGGGCTTCGGCTGCAACGCCGCCGGCCTCATCGCCTGCCGCGTGATCGATTCCCCGCGCGAGCGACTGATCGCCATCCTCACCAACAACTTCGTCCCCTGCAACGGCCGATTCCCGACGCTGATCATGCTGAGCATCGTCTTCGTTGCGGCCGCCGTTCCGTCGGCGTTCGCGTCCTTCGCCGCCGCCGGCGCGGTCCTCGCCGTCGCGATGGTCGGCATCTTCTTCACGCTCGTCATCTCCTGGCTGCTCTCACGCACCGTCTTGAAGGGCCAGGCGAGCAGCTTCACGCTGGAGCTGCCGCCGTACCGGCGTCCCAACATCCCGCAGATACTCTACACCTCGATCATCGATCGCACGCTCTTTGTGCTCTGGCGCGCCGTGCTGATGGCCGCGCCAGCAGGCGGGCTCATCTGGCTGATGAGCAACCTCTCGGTAGGTGGGGACTCTCTGACCGGCTGGGTGTCGGGCTACCTCGATCCGCTGGGGCAGGCCATCGGTCTGGATGGTGTGATTCTGCTCGCCTACATCATCGCGATCCCGGCGAACGAGATCGTCGTGCCGACGATCCTGATGGCCTACATGGGGTCCGGCATGATGATCGAGATCGACAGCCTGGCCGAGCTCCAGGGGCTACTGGTCGGTCAGCAGGGCTGGACCCTGCTGACCGCCGTATGCTTGATGCTCTTCTCGCTGCTCCACAACCCCTGCTCCACCACCATCTGGACCATGTACAAGGAGACGGGGAGCGTGAAGTGGACATCGTTGGGAGCGCTCATGCCACTGGCCATAGCCTTCGCCGTCTGCTTCGCGGTGGCGCAGGCCGCGCGCTTCCTGCTCTAATACCTGACGACATCCGCCTGCACCACCAGGATCAGAGCGCCGCTGTTCGGGTTGGGCTGCGCCGACCCGAGAATCAGCGTCTGGCCCAGCCGCGCGTTCACGCCGGTCTGGAAGACGAGCCCATCATCTGCGTGCAGCCCGACCTCGAGCTTCACCGTGCCGCTGTCGCCGGCGGCGCGCACCTCGCCGATCCCACCGCGGATATAGAATGTCCGATCGCCGGCGGCGACTCTTTGCGCTACCTCGCTCCACTCGATCCCGGTCATCACGGTCTCGCCGACCAAACGGAAGCCCTCGAAGCTAAAGACCTCCTTGGGCAGTGCCTCCGTGATATCCTCGAGCCCTGGATCGGTCTGGCCGCCGTTCGCCTCGATGATCCGGAAGTGCAGTTTGACACTCGGATCCGGCTTGTCATAGTCAGACAACACCTGTTCGATCCTGGATAGCATCTCCGGAGTCTCGCGAACGGTGATCGCTCCCGTCTGACCGTCGGTGCTGATAGCGCCGCCGCGATCGCCGAACACGTACGGATCGATGATGCGGAGCGCGGCGTCCGGCTCGATGTATTCGAGTTGGAACGTCCTGACGTCCAGATCGCCGTACTCATCGCTGCCGGAGAACATACGCCCGACCAGCCAACCGCCGGCCAACAACACAACGACCAGTGCACCTGTAATGACTTTCGATTGCATCGCTCTCGCCTCCATCTAGTAGAACCAAATCACTTTCGCCGACTTATCTCTCGTCTCGAACACCATCACGTTCTGACCCTCGCTGACTTCCACGAGCGGCTCGATGCGGGCTGCCGGCAGCGCGGCGATCTCACCCGGCATCATCGGGCCGCCGCCCGGCCCCCGGGCCAGGACCACCGCGGTCACCGCCGCTGCCGCCGCCAGCGGCGCCGCCCATCGCCAGGCAGCGCGTCGCCGCGCGGCCCGCCGCCGGCGAGCGCGCGCTATGCTCAGCGCTTCCTCCACCTCGGTCCGCGGGGCCAGCTCGTCCAGCGCGCCGGCCAGATCCTGCTGACCCTCGATCAGTCGCGCCGCCACTGCAGTGCAGCTCGCGCATTCCTGCACGTGGACAGCGAGCTCCGTGTCGCCGCTCCCGGCCAGCTCCGCCGGGTCCGCTTCCAGTAGCCGCTCGAACGCGGCTTTACAGTCAATCGCCATAGCCTTCCACCAATTCC
>JBDHHZ010000223.1:0-5303 GCA_039589115.1 Gemmatimonadota bacterium
CTATCAATAAGGCGCCCGACAGGCTTCCCCTTTGACGCCGAGCGAGCCACCCACCGCCTTCCCACAACTGAGACGCCCCCTTCATGTTCTGGCCCACCAGCGTCGACGTCTCGTATATTGCGCGACAGATGTACGAACAGAGTCTTCGGGAGGCCCATCGATGGAGAACAACGAACAGCAGCCGGCCGCACGTTCGTCGTTCGTCAAGCGCTTGCTGGGCGCTGCGACGTTCAGCGTCCCGATCTACGAAGAGGTAGAGCACGATCGCGGCGCGACCGGCCAGGCGGCCGGGGTCGTGGGGCTGGTTGCGATCGCCGCGGCGCTGGGCGCTTGGGAGCTGGGGCCCGGCGGGCTGATCGCCGGCGTCGGCGGTGCCTACGCCGGTTGGGCGCTCTGGTCCGCCACCTGCTACCTGGTCGGGGTCCAGCTCTTCGAAGGGGTCGCCGATTGGGGCGAGCTGTTGCGCACTATCGGGTTCGCCCAGGCGCCCGGCATCCTGCTGGTCTTCGGGATCATGCCCGGCATCGGGACTGTTTTGTACCTGGCGGTCCTGGTCTGGATGATCGGAACGGTCCTGGTGGCGATCCGGCAGGCGCTGGACTTCTCTACGGGGCGCGCGCTGGCGACGGCGCTGGCGGGTTTCGTGCCCTATGTGCTGGCGCGGACGGCGATCGAGCTGGTATTCAACATTACGCCCAGGATACTGCCCTAACGACTGGGAGCCACGACAGACCGCATGCGCTACGTCCGTGACCGCGACACTTACGTGATCCGCTTCGAGGATGATGAGACGGTGCCGGACCAATTCCTCCAGTTTCTGGCTGCGCAGTCGATCTCCGGCGGCAGCTTCACGGGCATCGGCGCCATGAAGTGGACCCGCATCGCCTTCTTCGACATCGAGACCAACGCTTATCAGGACATCGACCTCGACGAGCAGATGGAGGTCTTGGCACTTGTCGGCAACGTGGCGATGTACGAAGACGCGCCGCTGGTCCACGCGCACGTCACGCTGGGTCGTCGAGACGGCACGACCCTGGGCGGTCACCTTCGCGCTGGCATCGTACGGCCGACGCTGGAAGTTACGCTTCGCATCACCACCGAACCGCTGCGCCGAGCCATCGACCCGAAATACGGGTTGCCTGGACTCGACCTGGAACACCATAGCTAATCACCATGCTCCTCGATTCCGATACGATCACTATCGTCAAAGAGGCTCGCACCATCGCCGTCGTGGGCTGCTCCCCTAAGACCTATCGCGACAGCAACTCCGTCGCGAGCTACCTCATGGAGCAGGGCTACGGCGTCGTGCCGATCAACCCGAAGCACGACATGATCCTCAGCGTTAGGAGCTATCCCGACCTGCTCGCCGCGCGGGAGAGCGAAGGCCCCATCGACATCGTGAACATCTTCCGCGCGCCGGAGTTCGTTGGGCCGCACGTGGATGAGGCCATCGAGATCGGCGCCCGGATGATCTGGATGCAGCTGGGCGTCGTCAACGCGGAAGCCGCGCTCAAAGCGCGCAGCGCCGGCCTGACCGTCGTGATGGACCAGTGCCTGAGAACCCAGCACAAAGAGCTCAGGCACCAGCGACTGCTGTGACGGATATCGCTGGCTCGGCGCTCGCGGTTCTGCTGGCTGGCGGAGCCAACCGCCGCTACCAGGGCCGGCAAAAGGCTCTCGAGTCGGTCGGCGGCGAACTCATCGCGGTCCGCGCCATCCAGGTGCTCGGCGAGGCGGCCGATCGCGTGGTCCTGGTGGCCAACGACGGCGAGGCGTTCAAGTCGCTCGGTCTGGAGACGCGGCCCGACCTGCGACCGGGTCTGGGCGCTCTCGGTGGGATCTTTACAGCTGTAAGCTGGGCCGAAGAGCTAGGGTACCGCGGTGCCCTGGTCGCCGCCTGCGACATGCCTTTCCTTTCGGCCGGGCTGCTGGGCCGGCTCGCGGAGGACGCCGAAGCCGACGAGGTGGTGGCGCCGGAGAGCGAGTCGCGGCGCGGCCTGGAGCCGCTCTGCGCTTTCTACGGAGCAGGCTGCCGGGCGGCGATCGAAGCGGCCCTCGACCGGGGCGACCGGGCCGTCATCTCTTTCTTCCCGAATGTCCGGCTGCGGGTGATCCCGCTAGCCGAGATCGCCCGGTTCGGCAACCCTGAGCTTCTGTTTCTCAACGTGAACACACCGGAAGATCTGGAGCGCGCCGAGGAATCAGCGCGCCGAGCCGACCTAACGAGCCGATGACGAAGCGAACGACCTCCGCACGCCGGCAGAGAGAGCCTGACTGGCTCCCGGTCGATCGTGCCCGGGAGATCATCCTCTCCCGGGTCCCGGTGCTGGGCAACGAAGCCGTGCGGCTGACGGAAGCGCTGGGCCGGGTGTTGGCGGCCGATGTCGAGTCCGCGGTTACGCACCCGGCGTGGGACAACAGCGCGATGGACGGCTTTGCCGTCCTGTCGCGTGACGTTGTCAGCGCGACGAGGAAGCGACCGGTGACACTCAAGGTGGTGGATGAAGTGCCGGCGGGCTCGTTCCCGACGCGCTCCGTGGGACCTGGCGAAGCGGTTCGAGTGATGACCGGCGCGCCGGTGCCAACCGGCGCGGACGGTGTGACGCGACTGGAGCACACCAAACCTGGTCCCAAGCCGGGAACGATCCTCGTGTTCGATGGCGGGGACGCCGGGCGCAACATTCGCCGCCGTGGCGAGGACCTGAAGGTCGGCGCCCGTCCGCTGAAAGCCGGCACTCTGGTGCGGTCCGCCGAGATCGGCGTACTCGCCATGCTCGGCCAGCCGTCGGCACCGGTGGCTTGCCGACCCCGGGTGGGGATACTCGCCACCGGCAACGAGCTGGCCGATTTCGATGAGCTGCCGCTGGTGCACGCCGGTCGCCGCATAATGAACTCGAACTCGTACGCGCTCGCCGCACAGGTGCTGGAAGTCGGTGGCGAGCCGGAAATGCTGGGCATCGCCCGGGACGAGCCGGAGAGCACGCGCAGGCGACTGGAATCTGCCAGCGGCTGTGACGCACTGATCACTTCCGCCGGCGTCGCCGTAGGCGATCACGACTACGTGAAAGATGCCCTGGACGATCTGGGCATGGAGTTCTTGTTCTACCGGGTGAAGATGCGGCCCGGCAGCCCGTTCACGTTCGGAATGA
Organism: Gemmatimonadota bacterium; assembly: GCA_039589115.1. Classification (GTDB taxonomy): domain Bacteria; phylum Gemmatimonadota; class Gemmatimonadetes; order Palauibacterales; family KS3-K002. The sequence continues at coordinate 3,150 of JBDHHZ010000223.1, forward strand.
TGAACGACGTTCCCGTCTTCGCACTGCCCGGCAACCCGGTATCTGCGATGGTGACCTTCGAGGTGCTGGTCCGCCCGGCGCTGCGAAAGATGGAAGGGCTACTGGAGTACGATAGACCGACGCGGCGCGTGCGACTGGCGGAGCCCATCACCACCAAGGGCCCGCTCACACATTTCTATCGCGCTACGCTGGAACAGGATGGGAAGGGCGGCTGGTCAGCGCGGCTCACCGGACCCCAGGGCTCAGGTATACTCACCTCGATGACGCAGGCGGACGCGCTGATAAGAATACCGGCGGACAGCGCGCTGCCCCCCGGCTCCGAGGTCGAAGCGATAGTCCTGCGGGAGAAATAGCACCCCGACCTTTCGTGCACGCGACGTCGCAAGCTGGCTCGCGGGCGAGGAGGAGGGCGCGGGCGCGGCGATGACGAAATCGGTCAGGCGCCGGAGCGGAGTTTGTTGATCTCCTCGGTCAGGCGCGGCACGACCTCGAACAGATCCCCGACGATCCCGTAGTCGGCGACCTTGAAGATGGGCGCTTCGGCATCCTTGTTGACCGCAACGATGCATGCCGCGGTCTGCATCCCCGCCAGGTGCTGGATGGCGCCGCTGATGCCGACAGCGAAGTAGAGCGGCGGCGCGACGACCTTGCCGGTCTGCCCCACCTGCTCGCCGTGCGGTCGCCACCCGGCATCGACGACGGCGCGACTGGCGCCCAGCGCCGTCGCGGGACCCAGCGCATCGGCCAGATCCTCCAGCAGCGCCCAGTTCTCCGGCCCCTGCATTCCGCGACCGGCCGCTACGATGATCTCCGCTTCGGCGACGTCCGGTCGTTCCTTCTTCTCCTCCGCCGCCATGCTCACCTTGGCCCGCGCCGCGCCCAGGCCGTCCAGAGACAGCTCCTCGGCCCGGGCCTCCCGGGGCGCCTCGGTCGCTTTGAAGGCGCGCGGCCGGACGCTGAGCACCGCCGGCTCCGCCGTGAAGCCGACGCGCATGAAGACCTTTCCGCCATAGGCGGGCCGCACGGCAACCACACGGCCGCCCTCTACTTCCAGCTGAGTCACATCGCCGGCCAGCCCCGCCTTCAGACGTGCGGCCACACGCGGCGCCAGATCCTTGCCCAGCGCGCTCGCCGCGAACAGGATCGCCTTCGCGCCGCTCTCTTGAACCGCCTTCGCCAGCAGCCCGCTGTAGGCTTCAGGTGCGTACTCGGCCAGCTCGGCGGAGAGGCCGGTCAGCACGACGTCGGCGCCGTGCCGGCCGAGCACCTCGACCTCCGACGACAGCGCCGGCGGCCCGAGCAGCACGGCTACCAGTTCAACACCCAACGAATCGGCCAGCCCGCGCCCGGCGGTCACCGTCTCCAGCGCCACCTGGCGGAGCGAGCCGCCTCTCTGCTCTGCGAATGCAAGAACGCTCATCGTATTCAGATGGCCTTGGCTTCGTCTCGAAGCTTGCGTACGAGCTCAGGAACGGCGTCGGCTCCTTCACCGACGATCACACCCGCCGAGCGCATCGGCGGGTTCGCGACCTCGAGCAGCTCCAGCCGCGACTCGGCGTCGCCGGCATCCACTTCCTCGAGGGGTTTCTTCTTGGCCTGCATGATCCCCTTGAGGCTGGCGTAGCGCGGTTCGTTCAGTCCCTTTTGAGCGGCGATGACGCCGGGCAGCTCGAACTCCACGATCTCGTGGCCGCCTTCGACCTCACGCTTCGCCGTCACGACACCGTCGCTCACCTGCAGCTCTACCACCACGGTCGCCGAAGGTACGTCGAGTAGCTCGGCGACCATCGCGGGCACCTGCAGGTTGTCGTCATCGATCGCCTGCTTACCGAAAAGGACCAGATCGTATTCGCGGCCGCCGATCGATTCGGCCAGCTTCTCCGCCGTGCCCAGGCCGTCGAGCGATGGCTGGCCCTTGAGCAGAACCGCCTGGTCCGCGCCCATGGCGAGCGCGGTGCGCAGTGTTTCCTTCGACTCCTCTCCACCCAAAGTCATCACGGTGACGGTACCGTCGCCCGCGCTCTCCTTCAGCTTGAGCGCCTCCTCGACGGCGATCTCGTCATATGGGTTGAGGACGAACTTGACTCCCGACGTGTCGACGGACGAGCCGTCGCCGCTCTTGGCGATGCGGCTCTCCGAGTCGGGCACACGTTT
>JBDHHZ010000224.1:0-5216 GCA_039589115.1 Gemmatimonadota bacterium
CGCTCGGCTAGATTGAGGCGTTACCCACTTTCCTCAAACAGATCCATCTCTCGCCTGGAGAGGCAATATGTCTAAGACGACACGTTTGTTGGCGCTGGCCGTGACGCTTGCGGCGGTCGGCTGCTCGTCCGCGCCGCCGCCGGAGGCGCCGACCCCCGAGGCACCGGAAGCAGCTGCCGCCACGGCGACCGCCGCCGCGATCAGCGCCGCCGACCTCGAGCTTCACCTCACGGTCCTCGCCCACGACTCGATGATGGGGCGCGAGTCGGGCACACTGGGCAACTACATGGCCACGGCATACATCGCTGCCGAGGCCGAGCGGATCGGCCTCGAGCCGGCCGGCGAGGATGGGTATTTCCAGACGATCCCACTCGTTGAAACCGCACTGGCCGGGGACGCCACGATCGCTCTCGAGGGCGAAGCTCTGGAGCTGGGAACCGACTACCTACCGATTCCGGGGTTCGGTGGCTTCCTGCCGTTCGGAACGACTGGGTCGCTGGACGGCGCCCAGGCGATCTACGCCGGGTTGATGACCGATACGGCGGCCTCACTGACCCTCGAGCAGGTCGCGGGCAAGCTGGTCGTGCTGGGTCCCCCGGCCGGACCGGCACAGCCGAACCCCGAGGGCTGGGGCGCCTACTCGACGGCGGCCGGCGTTGCGATCGTCGTGCTCGACTTTCTGCCGCCCGAAGTCAGGAACATGCTCCAGCAGCCGTCGACATCGCTCGGCGGCGGCGAGGCCGCTGAGGGGCCGCTCGGAATGGCGATCAGTCATGATGCTGCCGCCAGGCTTCTCGGGCTCTCTCTCGCCGAGGTCACCGTCGGCACCACGGGCAAGACACTCGAAGGTACCTTCCGCTTCGATGAGCGGCCCGCGCCCTACGCGGCACGGAACGTGGTTGGGATCGTACGAGGTAGCGACCCGGAGCTGCGCGACGAGTACGTGGCGATCGGCTCGCACAACGACCACACCGGGGTCGGCTCGACGGCCGATCACGACTCCATCTGGGCGTTCAACCACGTGGTACGGCCGGAGGGTGCCGAGAGCCCGATGCGTCCAGCGACCGACGAGGAGCAGGTCCGCATCACCGCCATCCTCGACAGCTTGCGGGCACAGCGTCCCGCGCGTCCAGACTCGATCTTCAACGGCGCCGACGACAACGGCTCGGGCACGGTAGCGATGCTTGAGATCGCGGAGATGTTCGCGACCAACCCCGAGAAGCCGCAGCGTTCCATACTCTTCGTCTGGCACACCGCAGAGGAGAAGGGACTGTTCGGTGCCGGCCACTACACCGACAACCCGACCGTTCCACGCGAGTCGATCGTCGCATCACTCAACCTCGACATGGTCGGGCGTGGCAGCGAGGGCGACGTCGAAGGCGGCGGACCCAGCTACATACAACTGATCGGATCGCGGCGGCTCTCGACCGAGCTCGGCGATCTGGTTGAGAGTGTGAACACGAGCACCGGGCTCAACTTCGAGTTCGACTATACGTTCGACGCCGACGGTCACCCGCAGAACTACTACTGTCGCAGCGACCATTACATGTACGCGCGCTACGGCATCCCCATCGTCTTCTTCAGCACGGGGAGTCACCAGGACTACCACCAACTGACCGACGAGTTACAGTACATCAACTTCCCGAAGATGGCGCGGCTGTCACAGCTCGTGTACGAGATCGCCAGGGAGGTCGCGAACCTCGACCACCGGGTGGTGGTGGACAAGCCGGTGCCCGAGCTGGGCGCGCCGTGCAGACAGTAAGACGGGAATTGGGGAGTTAGGGAGCGCTAGTAGAGTGAGGGAGTAATTCAGCAAGGGAGACTTCGAGTTTTGAGTTGACCAGGTGGCGGGTTCAACTCGTACCTCGCAGTCTCCCTTGCTCAATTACTCAATTACTCAATTAGCGCTCCCTTACTCCCGCAGTAACCCGAGTATGAGCTCCGCGTTGCGCCGGCCAGCGCCCAGGTTGGATTTCACGTAGCTCAATGCCGCATCGCCCGCCCGGCGCCGCAACTCGGCGTCGTCGAGCCAGCGACCCAGCTTCGCCTCCAGCGCCGCCCAGTCACCGACGGCGAGCGCCCCACCACCTTCGATCAGCTCGCCGGCCTCCCGGGCGTTGGCATGACGCGGCCCAAAGAGGGCGGGCACACCCAGCGCCGCCGGCTCGAGCACCGAGTGGAGTCCGCGACGGCCGAACCCGCCGCCTACATACGCGATGTCAGCCAGCGCATACAGCTCGCCCAGCACGCCCACCTTGTCGACGACGACGATATCCGTCGCCCCCGCCCCCTCGCTCTCGACCTGCGAGAGCCGTACGTGACCCAGCTCGTCCATCTCCAAATGAGCCTCGAGCCGCCTAAGATGGTCGGGCGTCGGCTCGTGCGGGACGACGATGGCTCGTAACTCCGGATGTCGTTGCCGCAGATGGGCGATCGCCGGCACGATATGACGCTCGCCTTCCGGCCAGGTCGACCCGGCGACCAGCGTGACACCCTCCCGCCCTGCCAGCAGCGAGACGGGCGGTCGATCCCGATCGATCGCCTGCGCCCGCGCCCACACCTGGTCGAAGCGCGCGTCGCCGGTCACCCGAATCCGCCCGGCCGGCACGCCCAGCTGTGTCAGCCGCGCCGCATCCTCCTCGGAAATCGCGCCCACCGCGTCGAGCCGCTCGTAGGCCGGCACCAGAAGGTTGCGGGCAGGCCAGCGCAGCCGGCTGGAGTTGGGCGCCAGCGTCCCGCTCACCAGCGCCAGCTTCGCGTCACGCCAGGTGGCGACACGAGTCACGTTGGGCCAGACGTCCAGCTTCCCGAAGACCAGCGCATCGGGCTTCACCGCCTCCATGACCTTCACGAGCTCGTCGACGACATCGAAGGGCATGTAGTCCGCGTAGTCTACCGGCATCTCCTCGGCCAGCTGCTCGGCCGACGGCGAGAAGAAGGTATAGAAGAGCTGTAAGCTGGGCTCCAGCTCCCGCAGCGCCTCAATCACCGGCCGCGCCTGCAGCCCCTCACCCACCGAGGGCGCGTGGATCCAGACGAGCGGCCCCGCGCCGCGCTTCTCGGCGGCCCACTTCTCGATCCGCTCGACCAGCCCTTCCCGCCCGGCTATGCTACGGCGCGCCTTCTCCGGCAGGAACGGAGTACGCGGCAACACGCGGCGGCCCGCCTCCGTCCCCCAGTCGTAGAGCACCTCGCTGAGCTTCATGACGTCAAAACTGAAGCCTCTTGGTGTCCGCGGCAACTTGCAGAGGATCCGGCGACGGGGGCCGCACCTGATAGCCTGATCTTCACCTGATCTCTCGCTGACCGCCGCCTGATCTACAACTGATCGGCGGCAGCTATGCTTGCCTCAAGTTACGTCGCACAGGGAGGCTCGCCGTCAGAGCTAACACCCCAGTCTGGCATGCTTCCTCCTCTGGCCCATCTGCCCCACGACCAAAGCAGCGCAGCTCGCGACGGCGAGCCTTCAGCACCCGGGCTGCGCTGCTTGCTGGTCAACCCGCTTCTCCCGATCTTTCCCGACTGTCACGTCCATAGAACGAGTGCCTGTGCGATACATCGGTAACAAGAGCAAGCTCATACCCTTTATCCGCGGGGCCCTGAAAGAGCTGGGCATCGCCGGGGCCTCGGCCTGCGATCCCTTCGCAGGCACCGCCGCCGTCGCCCGCTTCCTGAAGGCCCACGGCTACACGGTCACCACCAGCGACATCATGTCGTTCAGCTATGCGCTCCAGTGGGCGTACGTAGTCGTCGACCGGCCTCCCCAGTTCGGCGGTCTCGGCGCGGCGGTCGACCTGGGCGACGATGCCCTGGGCGCCGTCATCCGTTACCTGAACGAACTCGAGCCCGAGCAGGCCTTCATCTTCGAACACTTCTGTCCCGAGGGCCTCGCAGGCTCCGAGCACGACCGCCGCTACTTCACGCCGGAAAACTCGGCAAAGATCGATGCTGCGCGACATCGAATCCATGAGTGGCGAACCGACGATCTACTGACCGATGACGAGCACTACGTTCTGATCGCTGCTCTCATCGAGGCCGCCGACAGGGTCGCCAACACCACCGGCGTCTATGCCGCCTATGTAAAGAGCTGGCAGCCCAACGCGACCCGACCGTTGCGCTTGCGGCCGCCGCGCCTGGTGACCGGTACGGGCCGCTCGTGCCGCGCATATCAACGCGACGCACTCGATCTGATGAGCGAGCTCGAACCCTTCGACCTCCTGTATCTCGACCCCCCTTACAACACGCGACAGTACGCGGGCTACTACCACATCCCGGAGATCATCGCGGAAGGCTGGTACGGCGAGCCACCTAAGTTACGTGGTAAGACGGGCTTACCGGAGGATGGAAACAAACGTTCCGACTGGTCGCGACGCCGCAGATGCGAAACCGCATTCGAGATGCTCGTTGCCGCCGCGCCCTGCCGTCACATCCTCTTGAGCTACAACTCCGAGGGCATCATCTCCGAGGAGTGCATCGAGCGGGTTCTGCGGGAGCGCGGTAAGGCCGACAGCTACAGCAGGCTGGAGCAGGCTTACAAGCGTTACCGAAGCGACCGTGACAGCGAGACTCGCCGCTACAAAGGCGATCGGGTGACCGAACAGTTACACTACGTGCGCGTCGATTGAAACCGAAGCGGGGCTGGAACGCGTACATAGGTGTGGGTTAGAATTACATGGCTGGCATCGGCCCCGCTCCCGTTGCACTGCAGGATGAAGCTTCCCGAGTAGTGCGTCTGGGCACAACGGACCCGATGGAGGTTCTTCGATGGCACCCCTGTGGCTAGGGAAAAGCAAACGCGAGGGCGGCGCCCCGACGGCGGACGGCAAAGAGCGCCGCAGGGGAGTAGATCGCCGAGCCGTTGGAGAGCGTCGCGGATCCCGTCGCCGGGACGGCGCCGGCCGCGGCAGTACTCGTGACCTCTACCAGAGCGATCTGGACCGTCACCTCTGGTCCTGGGCGAGCCCCACGAAGAAGAAGCGGCGCAGGGCAAAGGCCAAGCGCGAGCGGCGTCGCAAGATGGCCGGCATGGTGGCCTCGGCCGCTGGTGCGCTCAGCGCCGCCGGGCTCTCTTATTTCCTGTATCGGCGACTCCGGGAGGAGGAGGAGCCAGAGGACCCAGAAGAGGGCCAAGCCGACCTCGACGAAGCGGACTTCGAGTGAGGCCGGTGGCCGTTGGCCAGTGGCCGGTGGCCGGTGGCCGGTCGCCAGTAGCCGGT
>JBDHHZ010000225.1:0-5206 GCA_039589115.1 Gemmatimonadota bacterium
TCATCCACGTTGGGCTCGAAGGGTACGACCAGGCGGTCGATCTCACCGCTCTTCTTGTATAGAAACATCACCTTCATCCCCCCGAAGGGAACGAGCGGATTCTCAGGGACCTCGAAGACGTCGTAGTGGAAGTGCTCGAGCGCCGACTTCACATCGTGGAAGGTAAAGAAGAGGTTCCCACCATCCAGCTCGATCCGGATCGCGCCGTAGCCCAGGTGTTCGTAGTCGCCCGCGTAGTCCGCCAGGTCGTGAGAGGGAGAGGTACCTTCTGCTCGCTCGCTGCCGCCCTCCTCCTCCGCCGCTTCCCGTGCCTCCCTTGCTTCCGCCTCCCGTTCCTTCACACGCCCGACCCAGTCGACCGGCTCGAGGCCGAGCAGACGATCGTAGACGCTGAGCGAGACCGCGTTAGGCACGGGGTTGTTACCCGACAGGTTCGTAAGGACGATGATTCCCATCTTTTGGCGCGGCATGAATGAGAGCGACGAGATGAAGCCGTCGATCCCTCCGCCGTGGCGTACGAGCTTCTGGCCGCGATATGTCGTCACAAAGAAGCCCATACCGTAGCTTGTGTGTCCCAGCTCGTCATACTGCGGGTTGCCAGGCATGACCATCTGCGGGGTCTGCATCTGCTCCGCGTTCCGCTCGGACAGCAACTCCTCATCACCGTACTTACCTTTCTCTATATGCAGCTGAACGTAGCGGATCATTTCCTCGACGCTCGAGTTGATCGAGCCCGCCGGCCCGATCTCGTCGATGTTCCGGAAATCGATCTGCCGGACTTCATCTCCGACCCTGTTGTAGGGGTAGGCGAAGTCATCGGTCCTCTGCGACTCGACGACCGAGAAGTTGGAGCGACTCATGTCGAGCGGCTCGAACACCCTCTCTCTGACCAGATCCTCCCAGCGGCTTCCCGTCAGCCGACCGGCCAGGTAACCCGCCGTCATGAACATGAGGTTCTGGTACTGGTAGCGAGCCCGGAAATCCTCGTTCGGCTCGAGATAGCGGAGTCTCTCGTACAGCTCGCGACGCGTGAAGTCGGAGCCATACCAGAGCAGATCGTGCCGTGGTAGTCCCGAGCGGTGGGTGACCAGATCGCGCGGCGTCATTCGCTCGCTGGCGATATCGTCGTAGAGCCCGAAGTCCGGAAGATAGGCACGAACCGGCTCGTCCCAGTCGAAATGTTCCTCATCCTGCAGCGCGCCGAGGACCGTAACGGTGAACGACTTCGTTATGGATCCGATGGCGAACAGCGTGTGTCGCGTCACAGGGAGTCGCTCATCCAGATCCCTGTAGCCGTAGCCCTTGGATAGGATCACTTCGCCGTCCCGGACCACCGCTATGGCCAGACCGGGCACCTTCCATTCGGTCATCATAGCGGTGACGAAGGAATCGACGTCTTGCAGCCGCGCGGCCTCGTTGACGACGGGCCGGTCGGCAGCCACACCCTGCTGCGCCGCAATAGCGCTCGGCTGTACGCCCGAGGCCGCAAGGACAGACAGTGCGGCCACAAGGATTCTACGCATGACGCCTCCTCGGTCTGTCACGCTTCAGCTACGCTTCTGTCGGGAGTCAACGGGACCGTACTCGTGCACCTGCACACCACTCGCCCAGTGCGCTCGTCAGTCGGGCGTTACCTTGAACACCTCGTCGTGCTTCCGCACACGAGTGGTCAGCTTGAGCGCCACTTCCGATCCGGCGGCCGCCGTCTCGACAGCGCCATGATCCACCTGCATTGAGGCGATCTCCTGCTCAAAGTCGGTGGTATGGCCCCGGAAATGGAGCACGTCGCCGAGCTTGATCTCGGCGGTCAGCTTCACCACTCCGACTTCGGGCTTGGAGAAGTAGTGTGTGATCGTGCCGACGAGTTCTTCTGCCATGACGCCACCTCCGCTGGCTGCACGGGTCCGAGGAGCAGGCTTGTCCTTAACTATAGTGGTGCCCTGTCGAACTGGATTGATGTTTTTAACGTACCGCCGCGGTAGGCCAGCCGAAAGTATCCGGTTGGACGGTCATGGTCCGCCTCTTCCCCAGCGGCGGGTGTTTGCTATACTGACGGTTGGAAGGCACCCCCGCACTTCCTCGCGAGGTTGTTCCAGGCACGAGTATTCATCTCCAGCGTAACGGGCAAGCCGCCCGGCAACGGCAAGACCAGCGGTCAAGGAGGCATGTGCGCATGGCCGGTAGCAGGGGCACCATTGGCATTCTCACGGGAGGTGGGGACGTACCGGGCCTGAACCCAGCGATCCGTGCCGTCACGATTCGCGCGCTGCGCGAAGGGTATCGAGTCGTGGGGATCAAGCGTGGCTGGGCGGGCCTGGTGGATATGATCCCGGAGCAGGGAGCGGACAACAGCGCCTCTGTGATGACGCTGACGGAGGAGGTCGTGAATCGTGCGGGGCGTACGGGCGGCACTTTCCTCCATAGCTCGCGCACGCGGCCGAGTCATCTGCCCAAGGCAGTCGTGCCCGACCGATTGGCCGACCGATACACCGACGACGTGAACGATGTCACGCCGGACGTGTTGAAGAACCTCGAGTTCCTTGGGATTGACACTCTCATCCCGATCGGCGGCGACGACACGCTGAGCTACGCACACCGCCTGCACCAGGAAGGCGTCAAAGTCATCGCCATCCCGAAGACGATGGACAACGATGTTCCGGGCACCGACTACTGCATCGGCTTCAGCACCTGTGTCACCCGGACGATCGAGCTGACACACAGCCTTCGGACATCGGCCGGCTCTCACGAGCGCTTTCTGGTGATCGAGGTGTTCGGTCGTTACGCCGGCTATACGGCGCTGCTGCCGACGATGGCCGGCGCTGCCGACCGCTGCTGTATACCGGAGTACAAGTTCGACATAGAGAGCCTTCTAGAACTGCTCGTCTACGATCGCAACCGCAATCCGAGCAACTACGCGGTCGTCCTGGTGTCCGAGGGCGCCACGATGAAGCACGAGGACGAGATGTCGTTCAGGACGGAGGAGGTGGACCAGTACGGACACCGCGAGCTGGGAGGGATAGGAGACAAGGTGTCGGCACTTCTCAAAGACCTGTCGCCAAAATTCAACCAAGGCCGCCGCGTCAACATCGTAAACCAGCGACTGGGCTACCTGGTGCGTTGCGGCGATCCCGATGCCGTGGACTCAATCGTGCCGATGGCCTTTGGCAATCTGGCGCTCGACCTCATCCTCTCCGGCGGCTCCGGTCGACTGGTGAGCCTGCGCAACGGAGTCTACGACAGCGTGCCGATCGACAGAATCACGGGGCGCAAGAAAGTCATCGACGTTCACAAGTACTACGACCCTGAACGCCTGCGCCCAAGATACAAGACGCTGCAGCGCCAACCGCTGTTCATCATGACGTCTGACGTGTAGCGTCGCGCAGCGCCAGTCGAGCAGCCCCCCGTACGGCCTCAACCCTCGTATCCATACAAGCACAAGGATATTGGACCAGTGCGGCGGTCAGGAGATTTCGCAGCGGTCCACCCGGAGCCAGCAGCCCGCCGGCCAGTGCGAGACCCGGAAGCCCGCTCCACGGGCCCAGGTGCGTAAGAAGAGCCGCCACATGCCGCTCCAGTGATGTGACCGCATCGTGAATGATCCCAGCGGCAACCCCGTCGCCGGTCTCGGCGACTTCGCAGATGATCGGAGCCAGCGCTGCGATGTCGGCCTTGGCAGCGGTGGCGACCCATCGAATCAGCCCCTGCGGCTCGGCGATCGCCAGATCTGAACTGAGTCGCGTAAGTAGCTCGGTCTCACCGCCTCGTCCGTCGGCGGCCCATGCAGCCGCTCGCAACGCTCTCAGCCCGATGTCGTATCCTCCACCCTCATCGCCCAGCAGCGTTCCCCATCCGCCGGCGCGGGCCTCACGGCCGTCCTCGGCGCGCCCCATAGCGATCGAGCCGGTTCCAGCGATCAACAACAAGCCCGGCCCGTCACCGTGCGCATCGAAGAGCGCCGCCTCAGCATCTGTGATGACTCTTATCTTGGAAGCCAAGCCGCACACCCCGAGGGACGACTCGGTGGTTTGACGCTCTGTCTCTCGGCCTACGCCGGCCAGCCCGGCGCAAAGTACCGCAGCGGGAAGCTCGATGTCCGCCGCCTTCGCGGCACGTTTCACCGCTGTGAGTACGGCCTCGAGGGCGATCGGGTGCCCCGGCCTGCCCGTCAGGGCCGGGCCGCTCTCGCCGCGCCCGAGTTCCGTCTCGTTCTCGTCGAGTACGACCGCCCGCGTGGCGGTGGCGCCACCGTCAATCCCGATCACCGCAAAGTCCTTCATAACGGCGAGTCCATTCCAGTGTGGGAGGGACCTCTCCTCGATACACGCGCCGAGACCGTCCCGACGCTGAAGGTCACGATTGTTCCGATGAAGACATACCACGGCCAGGCGACGTACGAACGGGCGAACAGCCAGATCGCGGTGACCGATAGAATCCCGGTGGTGACGGCGAGAATCGCATCGCGCGAGCGTGCCGCCGGAACGAGGAGAGCAAGAGCGAACGCGCCCAGAAGCCCTCCGTACACGAGCGATGCGATCCCCAGCGCCACTTCGACCGCCGTCGTACCCCGGCTCAACGGGATGAAAATCAGGGCGCCGCCGACGAGAAGGGCGGCCCAAAGCAGCGTGAACAACTTCCCGACCCGAAGGGTGCCGACATCATCACCCTCGATCCCGCGGGCCGGCGCCCAGAAATCGTAGACGCTCGTTGAAGCCAGCGAGTTGATCGAGGAGGAGAGACTCGACATCGCCGCGGCGAATATTCCCGCCACCAGCAAGCCCGCGAGCCCTGGGGGAAGCTCGTTCACTATGAACTGCGCAAAGATCTCGTCCGCCCGATCGAAGGACCGCCCGCCGTAGAAAGCCCAGAGCCCTAAACCGATGGCGAGGAACAGAGCGAACTGGACGATGACGACGCCGCCGCTCGCCACGAGCGCGCGCTGGCCCGCGCGCTGATCCTTGCAGGTCAACAGCCGCTGCACGATCAACTGATCCGTCCCGTGCGAGGCCATGGAGAGAAACGCGCCGCCGAGCAGGCCCGCCCACAGCGTATAGGCGCGTCCCGGATCTATCGAGACATCGATCAGAGCGAGCTTGCCGGCATCGCTAGCCGCCGAGAAGACGGCAGCCCAACCTCCGGGAACGAGCATCTGAAGCGCTGCGGCAGCAGCGACGGCGCCCACTAGGTAGAGACCCATCTGGACGGCGTC
>JBDHHZ010000226.1:0-5200 GCA_039589115.1 Gemmatimonadota bacterium
TCACTCGCCGATACCACAACTGGCTCCTTGTGGGACGACTGGCGCCCGACGTCTCCCTGTCTGCGGCGCGGTCGGAAATCGACGTCATCTCGGCTCAGCTTGAAGAGGCGTACCCCGATTCCAACCGGAGAAAGGCACTCCAGCTCGACTATCTTCATTCGGCGATGGTCGAGGGGTACAGGCCGTCTCTCTTGGTTCTGGCTGGAGCCATCGTTCTCGTCCTCCTCATAGCCTGTGGGAACGTCGCCAACCTGTTCTTGGCTCGAGGTTCCACCCGCACCTCGGAACTGGCCGTCCGCTCCGCGCTGGGAGCCACGCGGTCCCGCCTCACTCGCCAGCTCCTGGCGGAGTGCGTGATCCTGGCGTTGGCGGCCGGGAGCATGGGGATCGTGATGGCCGTCTGGCTGCAGAACCTGAACCTGGGCTTCGTCTCCATGGATCTTCTGGGGATTCAAAAGGTGGGACTCTCTCCCACCATGTTGGGCATCGCTCTCTCTCTGTCCCTGATCACGGTTCTCCTCTTCGGCGTTTTCCCTTCCCTCGCGGCAGCGCGGGCGGAACCCGCCGAACATCTGAGGAAGGCCAGCCGGGGGTCCTCATCGGGGAGCGGAACTCGTTACCGGAGCGGACTGGTGGTTCTGCAGGTCGCGCTCTCCATGGTCCTCCTGGTGGCATCCGGGCTTCTCATTCGGAGCTTCGCCAGGCTGCGCGGGGTCGATCCCGGTTTCCGGGTGGAGAACCTTCTGACCGCTACGGTATCCCTGCCTCGCGACGATTATCTGGAAGGGGATCAGCGGCTCCAGTTCTTCCAGAGCCTGCGCGAGGGCATCGAAGCGGTGCCCGGAGTGGAGACGGTGGGTATGGTCACTCGGTTGCCGATTCTTCAAACGGCGGGCAACTACGCCATCTGGGCTCCGGAGCGACCTCCCGAGACGAATAACGATGCGCCCTGGGCGGACCGGCGCATCATCCTACCCGGCTACTTCGCGACGATGGATATCCCGCTTGTGGAAGGGCGCATCCTGGAGGCGAGCGATGTGGCGGGATCTGCTCCTGTAATCGTCCTCAGCAGGACCACCGCCGAGACCGTCTACCCCGACCACAGTGCTGTGGGACGTCAGGTGGCCGTGGATATCGGGGGGGACGAGCCGGGTCTCTACGAGGTCGTGGGTGTAGTGGAGGATCACCAGCTCTCGTCGCTGGCAGGCGCGACGCGACCCGCAATGTTCTTTCCCTACGCACAACTGCCGGTGCGTACCATGCGCCTGGCGGTGGGCAGCGCTATCGATCCCAAGAGCCTGACCCGGCCCATCCAGGAGCGGATCTGGGAGTTGGACCGTGATATCGTCTTGAGCGATGTCCGGACCATGGACGACGCCGTGGCGAGCTCGGTGGCGGCTAGACGCTCCGTCACGACGGTTCTTGGCCTGTTTGCCGCGGTAGCCCTGGCGCTAGCGGCACTGGGCCTGTACGGAGTGCTGGCCTTCATCGTCACTCAGCGAGTCCGTGAGATCGGGATCCGGGTCGCGCTCGGCGCCAGCGGGGGAAGCGTGCTGCGGCTGGTGATCGGCCGCGGCATGATTCTGGTCGGAGCCGGCTTGGTCCTCGGTACCGCTGGAGCCGTCGGCGCCACGCGCCTGGTTGAGGGGATGCTATTCCAGGTTAACCCAACCGACCCCGTCACCTTCGCCGGCGTGACCGGGTTCTTCCTCGTCGTCGCTCTCGGCGCCTGCATGCTGCCGGCGTGGCGGGCCTTGAGGGTAGATCCGCTGGAGGCGCTGAGGGTGGAGTAACATGACAGGCGGAGCCGGGTGCGTGAAGCCGCCCGGCACCGCCTTGTTCGCTCGTCGCTAGGGGATCACGAAGTACGTCTGCAGCGAGTACTCGGTCAGCGGTGCGATGAGTTGCTGCGCCTTGTTGGCGATGCCCCCGAACCCGGGTCCCAGGTACCAGATCGACGCGCCCAGCACCTCGGGATAGCCGGCGTAGAGTTCCGCCGCCCACGGCAGGTCGACTGTCATCGCCTGCCCTATCGACGCGATGTCATCGTAGACCCAACCGAACTCGGTGACCAGCACGCTCGGCCGTCGGATCCCCAACTCGTCGGCGACGTCGAATAACGTCTGGAAGCGACCCACCAGGTGCGGGTAGAGTCGATCGAGGTTGTCGCGGACGTAGCTGTACTCGTGCAGCGCCACCGCGATTCGGTCCGGGTGCTGTGCGGCCAGACGCAGGAACTGCTGCATCCACGGGCCCGTCCAGTGCTCGCGCTCCGGCTCGCCCGACGACCAGCCGAAAGCCCCCCAGTTGAATCCCTGGTCGAGGGCGATCTGCGCCGTGTGGTACGCGAACTCGCCCAGCCACTCGGAGCGGTTCTTGTCCACCTCGTTGATCGATTCGACCCAGATGATGTGCTTGTATGGCTCGAGCTCGGGCGGGAACTCGTCGCGGTGACGCTGCCAGTGACGGGCCGCCTCCTCCGCTGCCGGTCGGTTGTAGTCGGGCACATCCCAGCTCCAGCCGGCACCGGTGCTTCTGCGATAGACGAGGACGTGCGGTACCCCCGACGCTGCCTTCAGTTGGGCGGCCTCCCAGATCGGGCCGGCGGCATCGACGCTCTTCAGGAAGAAGGGGATGCCGGCGGCGTCGAGGCAACGCATCCATTCGCCCAGACCCGTCAGGTTGCCACCGGGACCGGCGTGGAAGCCGATCTTCACCGTGGCCATCGACTTGCCCTGTTGGGCCAGCGATTCACGGATCGCCGCGAAATCGAGAGCGGCGGGACAGTAGTCCGGCATGACGACGGTCGATCGGCTCACGCTGATTGGCAGCGTCGCCGTGTCGCTGCCGCCCTGGCCGTCGCTCACGGTCAGGGTGACGGAGTAGCTGCCGGGGTCGACATACGTGTGGCTAGCGGTCGGACCGGAGGACTGAGCTCCGTCGCCGAGGTCCCAGCTGTAGGAGAGTGCATCGCCGTCGGGGTCGCTCGATCCGGTTCCGTCGAAGGTCACGGTCAGCGGTGCCAGGCCGGTCGTCGGGCTGGCCGTGGCCATGGCATTCGGCGGTCGATTGCCAGGCGGCGCGTCTTCCGTGACTAGAACGATGTCGTCGAGGCGGACGCCGGTCGTGGAACCGCTGACCGAGCCGGCCTTCAATATGAGCGTGGCTTCGGGACCGGCGGCGACGAATCCGTCCGTGACCGCCACCGGCGCGGTGTCACGCAGACGACCCGACCAGCCGCCCGGCGTGGTCCACGTGTCATTCTTGTAGAGCAGAACCACATCGGCCTGGCCGGCGTGGATGTCCTCGCCGTCACGCGGCTGACGGACCCCGTTGATGACCAGTACCTCGGCCCACTGGGTGTTCGCCTCCGTCGGGTCGCTGCTCCAAAATCCGTCTACGCGAAGCGTCGTGCCAGCTCCACCGGTCGCGAAGCGTTGGTGTACGCCGCCGTTGAAATCGCGGGCGGCGAGCTGCAGCTGGCCGTTCACTACCTGCGGCGCGAGCGAACCGCGCTGCACCCAGGTCGACCATCCGCTCAACCCGTCGGCGAAGTCCCCGTTGGCGATCGCCGGCGTCACGTCGGGCACGGGCGTGCCGTAGACCTCGAGCTCGGGGATGCGGGCGTAGTTGTCGATGCCGGCGTCGGTGATGTAGAGCCGGACGTAGCGAGTGGACACGGGGGCCGGCAGCGTCTCCGTCGATACGTTGGCCTGGCCGCTGTTCTCCACGGACGCCACCGTCGTCCAAGGACCGCTCAGCGATGAAGCGGTCTGCATTTCGAAAGCCTGCGTGTTGTAGAATCCAAACTCACCCGCATCGCCGGCATGCCGCACGACGAAACGGGTCACTTCGTAGCTGGCCCCGAGGTCGAGGGCGAGCCATGATTCGGCGCCCTGCCCATCGCTCGTCCATTTGCTCGCTTGCGACACGACGCCGTCGATCGCCTTGTCGCCGCCGTAGTCTGCGCTGAAGCTGGTGCTCGCCGTCCAGGCGACGGCGCCCCGCGCGACATTCTCCCCCGGCGGCGGCGGCGGCGGCGGAGGTGGTGGAGGCGGTGGTGGTGGTGGAGGCGGGTCGCCGCCGTCGGGCCAGCGATAGCCTTGGGCCAGGGCATCATCGAGATCGGAGAGGATCTGCCCCTTGTACGTGCTACGGTCGATGTTCCAGCCGTCGCACCACGCGCACCAACGGTACAGGTTCACCGCCCGGAAGATCGGCACCCCCGTTGCCGCCGCCTGCTGGTTGTGGCGATCGATCTCGGCGTAAATCTCCTGCACCCATCCCGGCTCATAATGCGAGCCAGGGCTCTCGGGATGGCCGCCGGACCAGTAGAAGATGCCGTTGCTCTCCGTCGCGTAGATGGGCAAGTGATAGAGGTCCTGCGGAATGCCGTAATCGATCCAATCCTTATATACGTAGAAGCTGTTGTAGAGCTCGCGGCCGCCGGCGTTCATCCGCTGCGTGCTGTGAATCGCGTCCTGACTGTAACCGCGCGAGTTGATGTGGACCGCGATGCCATCGATGCCACCGCTACCCTTGATCGCGGTGAGCATCCGGTTCATGTAGTCCACCCAGTTGACCGGGTTGCCGTCGTGCGGATGGCCGCAGGCGTTGCCCGGACCGTAGGGACCCGCGAAGGGTGCCAGTGCCTGTGGCACCACTTTGTCGTCCGGCCGGACCGCCTTGATGGCGTCGTACGTCACCCGGAAGAGCAGAGCATAATCCTCCGGCGCGACGTACGGCTTGTGGCCGTTCACCGGCGGCCACTCGTTGGCCAGGTTGGTCTCGTTGCCGATCACCCAGATGTGCACGCCACGCGATGCTGCCACGTAGTTGGCCGCGCGCCGCGCGAAATCGTCGTATCGGTCCCGCGGCGGGATGGTCCCAACGTCGCAGTATCCGTTGTTGAGCCGGACGATGACCGTGTGTCCCTGGTCCGCCCAACGCGAGAAGTCGTCGCCCCCGGTGTCGTTCGGGTTGCTGCCGATGGCGATCGTTGCCGTTATCCACCCGCTGGCGCCCGCAGCGTTCACGTGGTCGAGGAACTCCTGCGGGTTGGGATCGTGATCGTGGATGCCATAGATGAACGGACTTTCCGGCACCACACTGGAGGCGACAGCGTTCGCTGCCTCCGGATCGGCCGGCGCGTCTGTGGGCTCGCTGCAGGCGCCGGTCAGCGCTACCGCGGCGACGGCGA
>JBDHHZ010000227.1:0-5189 GCA_039589115.1 Gemmatimonadota bacterium
AAATGCTCCTCACGTATCACGCTCGTGTTGCCGGTCACGGTAACGAAGATGTCGCCGATCTTCGCCGCCTCCGACATCGGCATCACCTCGTACCCATCCATCACGGCCTCGAGCGCCTTGAGAGGCTCTATCTCTGTGACGATCACCCTGCCACCGAGCCCGTGAGCCCGGCTCGCCACGCCGCGCCCGCACCAGCCGTAGCCCGCTACGACTACCCGCGTGCCGGCGATCAGAGCGTTGGTGGCGCGCAAGATGCCGTCTATCGTCGACTGGCCCGTGCCATACCTGTTGTCGAAGAGGTGCTTGGTAAGGCTGTCATTCACAGCGATCACGGGAAACTGCAGAACGCCGTCGCGAGCCATGGCGCGCAGACGTATGACGCCAGTCGTCGTCTCTTCGGTGGAGCCGATCACCGTCTTTACCAGCTCGTCCTGCTCATCTTGCGAGAGACCCTTCGCCCAGTCTTTCACAGGGCCGGCTAAGTCATCCAGCCGACCGAGGGCGATCATGTGCAGCGCACCGACGACATCGGCGCCGTCGTCCATGCTGATCGTTGGCTGGTGGGCGAGCACGGAACGAAGGTGGTCGTAGTAGACGTCGTGGTCCTCCCCTTTGATGGAGAAGACCTTGATGCCGTGATCCCTCACCAGGTGGGCAGCCACATCGTCCTGAGTCGAGAGGGGGTTCGACGCACAGAGAGCGACATCCGCGCCGCCCGCTTGCAGGGTGATGGCCAGGTTCGCCGTCTCTGTGGTCACGTGCAGGCAGGCCGAGAGCTTCTGGCCTCTTAGAGGCTGCTCCTTCTCGAACCGTTCGCGAATCAAGCGAACCACCGGCATGGAACGTTCGGCCCACTCGACTCGCAAGCGGCCCGTATCGGCCAAGTCTATGTCGTGGATATCATGATCAACGGTCATTGCAGCTTCTCCTAATCGAAACTCAGGAAACGGTAGAGTCCAAAATCCGCTAGCCGCCGACGGCAGTCCGGAGATCGTCCACCCTGTCGGTACGCTCCCAGGAAAAGCCGCCGTCGGCATCAGGCTCACGGCCGAAATGCCCGTAGGCCGCCGTGCGCTTGAACAGCGGTCGGAGCAGCCCGAGAGCCTCTATGATGCCGCGCGGCGTCAGATCGAACACTTCCCTAACGGCCGCTTCCAGCGCATTGTCGGGCGCGCGCCCGCTGCCGCGCGTATCGACGAGAACGGACACCGGCTGGGCGACGCCTATGGCGTACGCCAGCTGGACCTCGCAGACGTCCGCCAAGTCGGCGGCGACTATGTTCTTGGCGATCCAGCGGGCCGCGTAGCTCGCCGAGCGATCGACCTTGGTGGGGTCCTTGCCGCTGAACGCACCACCGCCATGCCGGCCCATGCCACCGTAGGTATCGACGATGATCTTGCGGCCCGTCAGACCGGCATCGCCTTGCGGTCCGCCCGTGACGAATCGGCCGGTGGGGTTGATGTGGACATTAGTCGTCTGGCGGTCGTAGAGATCGGCGGGCAGAACGGGCTCGATGATCGACTCCCTAATCCTCTGCTGAATCTCGCCGTTCTCGATCTCATCGTGATGCTGAGCTGAGACTACGACGGCCTGGATCGCGACAGGTGAGTCGCCTTCGTACTCGACGGTCACCTGCGATTTGCCGTCCGGTCGCAGCCAAGGTACCTCACCGGACTTGCGCGCCTCAGCCAGACGGAAGGTCAGGCGGTGAGCGAGAGTGATCGGCAGCGGCATCAGCTCGGGGCTCTCGCGTGTCGCAAAGCCGAACATCATGCCCTGGTCCCCGGCTCCACCCGTATCGACGCCCATGGCGATGTCACCCGACTGCTGGTCGATCGAGGTGACGACGGCGCAGGTCTGATGGTCGAGGCCGTAGCGGGCTTCGGTGTAGCCGATCCCCTCTATCGTGGCGCGAACGATCTCGGGGATGTCGACGTAAGTCTGGGTAGTGATCTCACCGGCGACAAAGGCCAGTCCGGTGGTCACCAAGCATTCGGCGGCAACCCGCGCGCCGGGATCATTCTCGAGTATCGCGTCGAGGATGGCATCCGAGATCTGATCAGCGACCTTGTCAGGGTGCCCTTCCGTAACGCTTTCCGACGTGAACAGACGCCTTCTCGACACTTACGCGCTCCTACCTGAGATGACAGGTCTACTCCACCAGCGACCTCCAGATCGGCGGTCGCCTCTGGACACTGAAAACAGCCGAAGGTACTTCCCTAATCGGTGTGTGACAAGCGGGTATCAGGATCTACTCGGAGAGATCAGCTACTTCGCCCAGCGCCTCGACCATCCGCTCACGGATCTCCCGCCCGGTCTCGGCGTCGAGCAGCTCGCTCGCCACCTTCTCTACATGCACCAGATCGATCGAGCGAACCAACTTCTTCTGCCTCAGGATCGCGCTGGGCGAGCAGCTCAGATTGCGAACCCCCAGACCGAGCAGAAGCAGCGCCCCCAGAGAGTCCGAGGCCGCTTCGCCGCAGACGCAGAGGGGTAGGTCCAGTTGCCTGGCGGCGGTGACGGCGACGTGGATGAACCTGAGCAGCGCCGGGTGATAGAGGTCGAAGAACGAGGACAGTTGGGCGTTCCCGCGGTCGACGGCCAGCATGTACTGGATCAAGTCATTGGTGCCGATGCTGAAGAAATCGACGTGCCTGCCCAGTACATCGGCGATGGCAACGGAGGCCGGCGTCTCGAGCATGACTCCGAATGGGCACTCGCCGTGCTCGACCCCCTCCCGCACCAGCTCGAGCCGGGCCTCCTCGACCACCCCGCGCATGGCCAGCACTTCATCGACGGTGTTCACCATCGGGACGAGCAGGCGCACGGACCCGTGCGCGGCGGTCCGCAGCACGGCTCGCACCTGGTTGTGGAACAGCTCGGGCATCATCTCGTAGATGCGAATGCCCCGCCAGCCCAGGAAGGGATTCTCCTCGGCGATGGGCGGCAGAAACATGGGGAACTTGTCACCACCGAGGTCGAAGGTGCGGATCGTCACGGGCCGTGGTGCCATCGCGTCGACGACGCTCCTGAACGCCTCGTACTGCTCATCCTCGTCGGGCACAGAGGTCTTGCCGACGACGAGGAATTCTGTCCGGAAGAGTCCCACGCCATCGGCGTTCACGGCGGCGGCGGCGCGGGCATCGGCGGGCAGCTCGAGGTTCGCGTAGAGGCCGATGCGAGTGCCATCAAGCGTCGTCGCCTCGACGTCCACCAGACTCTCAAGCTCTCTCTCCGTCTCCCGAGCTCGAACGTCGCGGTCGTGAAACCAATGCTTCTCCGAGTCGCTGGGCCCAACGACAACTTTGCCACGATGCCCGTCGAGGACGAGCTCCATTCCGTTCTCGACCCGGTGCGACAGATCGCCCAGCCCCACTACGCAGGGCATCCCCATGGAGCGAGCCAGGATCGCGGCGTGCGAGGTACGGGTGCCCGCATCGGTCGCCACGCCGAGGATACGATCCCGATCGAGGTCCACCATGCGGCTGGGACTCAGCTCGTGGGCCACCAGAACGACCGGTTCATCGGTCCCTTCGATGTCGGGACCGGGAAGATCGATGAGCGTGGCCAGTACGCGCAGTTGCACGTCGTTGAGGTCGGCGACGCGATCCATCACGCGAGCGTGGGTGGCGTCGAGCCAGCGAGTGCGGAACTCCAAGACCCGGAGGCTGAAAGCGCGCTCGGCCGTCAGGTAGCTGTCGCAGATGTAGGTGACCGTGCCCTCGATCAGGTCCGGGTCCTCGAGCATCATGATCTGGGGATCGAAGATCTTCGCCTGAACGGTGCCGAGACGATTCTCGACATGAACGCGCAGCTCGAGCGTGCGCTGCTTGGCCACCTCCCGGGCATCGTGGAAGCGAGCGAGCTCCACCTCGATCTGATCGGGGGGCACGGTGGCGTGGGGAACCTCGAGCCTTGGCCAGCGAGCCACGAACGCCGGTCCTATCACGATCCCCGGGGACGCCGGGATCCCCTGTACCGTCTCGCTCACCCTCACTCCTCGCCGAAACCGTCGGCTACCAAGCGGGCTAGGGCCTCGACCGCCTCCCGGGCATCTGCGCCCCGCGCCCGAATCTCGATCTGCGAGCCCCTCTCGGCCGCCAGCATCATCACTCCCATGATGCTCTTGCCATTCACCTCTAAACCGTCCTTGCTGACCAGGATCTCCGATGTGAACTGGTTCGCCAGCTTGACGAACTCGGCCGCCGGCCTGGCGTGCAGGCCGTACACGTTCGCCACGGTGACGTTTTGTGTATGCTCTTGGTTCCCCACGCTCACCATACGGAGTTCCCTAGAACGAAGAACACCAACGACCCTACAAGGAGGCCGAAGACGGCAAGCCGACCACCGACAGTCGGGCGCCAGTAACCCGCGGCCGCGAAGACGAGGGTGATACCTAAGGAAAAGAACGGGCTCACACCGGAATTGCCGCCAATAGCCAGGGCCAACAGCGGCACGAGAGCTCCACCGACGACAGCCAGGGGTATCGTAAGGCGATCGGGCAGGCGCCGCAAAGGCGACCCCATCAGAGCACGGCCGACCTTGCGTCCCTCACGCCAGCCGATGCGAAGGCCCCACACCCGGAGGCCGACATGGACCGCATTATAGGTTACCAAAAAGAGCCCGACGGCGGCCCACCACGGAGCGCCAACAAGAAAGATAGAAATCGCCAGCAGCGAGCATAGGGGTCGCCAGCGCGCCCAGACCAGCTGGTCGCCCAGGCTGCCAAGCGGACTCACTATGGCGCGCTTGAATCGCTCTATCTGTTCAACTTCCGCACCCTCCGACTCCATCCGAGCCAGCGCCGCTATGGCCACGGTGGAGAGATATGGGTGCGCGTTGAAGAAGCCTGTATGCTCGTGGAGCGACTCGGACAGACCGTCACTATCGCCGCGATGCAGCCGCTTGAGAAAGGGGAGCAGCGCGAATCCGAGACCGGCCCCCTGCATCGTGCTGTAGTTCCACGAACCCTGTACAACCAGGCTCCGCAACAGGAACCGTAGACCGAGGACCCGCCCTAGCCCAGCCATAAACCAAGTATCAGGCTCACGCACAAGCCGACGCCCAACGCGGTCCGTGCACGCCGGCCGCGCACCATCACACCGAGGTCCACACCAAGCCCCAGGCTGGCCGCGGCGAGCATCAGGAGCGCTGCGCCGACGGTCGCCGCCATTGGGACCGCGCCCAAC
>JBDHHZ010000228.1:0-5416 GCA_039589115.1 Gemmatimonadota bacterium
GGCTTGGTGTTGCAGCCGTCGCCATAGCCGAGAGCGCGGGGATCGGATGGTGGCTCGGCGGTTTTATCGGGGCCGCGACCTGGGGATGGTCGTATGCCGCCTATCGGACCTGGTACCAGAGCCGCATTAAGAAACGATTCGGCGTCCTCTCCGGTCTTTTGGAGCGCGTCGCCAAGTACATCGCTGGAGACGAATAGAGTGAGGGAGCCCTGATGGAGTGAGAGAGCAGTGGAGCGTGGGAGACTTCGAGATAAGAGTGCTCCTAAACTCGCAGTCTCCCACACTCCATTACTCCCTCACTCAATTAGCGCTCCCAATACAATCCACACAGAGAGGAGAGACCTCGAATGCCTACCCTCATCACACGGCGGCTATTCTTCCAGCGCGGCTTTCTGGCGGGCGCCGGCGCCCTTCTCTGGGACCGGCTCACTCCGAGGCGGAACGGGAACGTGGCGTTCAGCGCGACCCGTAGATCGCGTTCCGGCGTGACGCCGATGGTCATCACAAGCCACTCGAACGACACCGGGCGGCAGGCGATGGAGATGGCCTGGGAGACTCTCTCGAGCGGCGGATCGGCGCTGGACGCCGTGGAGCAGGGCACGAACTTCATCGAGGTGGACCCGGAGGATTGGAGCGTCGGTTACGGAGGTCTGCCCAACGAACGCGGCGTGGTCCAGCTCGACGCCTCGATCATGGACGGCAAGACGTACAGCGCCGGCGCGGTGGCGGCGATCGAGAACATCACGAACCCATCCTCCGTGGCGCGGCTGGTGATGGAGCGCACCGATCACTTGATGCTGGTCGGGGCCGGCGCGCTGGAGTTCGCAAAGTCCTGGGGCTTCGAGGAGCAGGAACTGCTGACCGATAGGGCGCGCGAGCAGTGGCTGCGCTGGCGCGAGAGTCACAGCGATCGTGACGACTGGGGCACTCCGGAACATCTGAAGGGCCGCGACGAACAGGGCGCTCATCTGGATGTCGAACCGGCGGAGACCCACGGGACGGTGAACGTCCTGGCCGTGGACGCGAACGGCGACATCGCCGGCATCACGAGCACCAGCGGCATGAGCTACAAGATCCCTGGCCGGATCGGCGACTCGCCGATCATCGGCGCCGGCCTGTACGTGGACAACGAGGTCGGGGCAGCCGGCGCCACCGGTCGCGGCGAAGATGTGATCAAGTCATGCGCATCCTACTACATCGTCATGCGGATGCGAGACGGACGCTCCCCGCAGCAGGCCTGCGAGGACGCATTGCACATGATCGAGGCGCGATACCAGGCCGTCGGCCTCGATTATCAGCCCGGCGAGAAATTCGTGGCGATCAACAAGGATGGCGACTACGGCTGCGCCGCGACGCGAGGCAGAAGACCCCCACGCCTGACAATAGCCAACCAGACGGGGCTCGATACCTACGAAGGCACGATCGCCTTTCCGGAATGAGAGTTTGGGATGGCACGGCAAGCCGATTGAGGGAAGGAGCATCTTGTTGGGAATCCTCGAAGTTGATTCGGTGATTCGGTGATTCGGGGGCTCGGGGAAGTTGAGAAGTGTCGGAGGTGTTCCGCGTGACGACGCGCTCCTCCTACCGCGACAGCGAGGGCGCGGAAGGGGCTACGAGCGTACAATTGCCGCGACAGGGAGGCTACAGAGGGGGGCTCGAGCGGACATTTGGAGCGCCCTGGCCCGTGCAACGTCTGGGCCCGAGCGCCGCGCGACATGAAGCGAAGCCCCCCTCTGCAGCCGACCACCCACCGCGATTGAAGCAAGAGCCCCTTCCGCGCCCGACCGCCCACCGCGCTTGACTGGGCCATCGGGGCCCAATACGATCCGAATATCCCGCGCGCCGAGGCCCCGTCCGCCCGGCCTAGCAGCATCTCTCGAGCTGTCGAGGTGAGTGTTTGATCGAGGCCATCGAACTCACCGTCAACGGAGACACCCACGAAGTCGGCGTCCCGAGCCACTACACTTTGCTCGAGACGCTACGCTACGGTCTCGGGCTGACCGGCTCGAAGCAGGGCTGCGACAAAGGTGACTGCGGCGCCTGCACCGTGTTGCTCGACGGCGTGCCAACGCTCGCCTGCATCCTTCCCGTTCAAGAAGCGATCGGCCGGGAGATCATCACCATCGAGGGACTGGCCGGCCCCACCGGCCTCCACCCGTTGCAGGACGCGTTCGATCTGACAGGTGGCGCACAGTGCGGCTTCTGCACCTCCGGCATCCTGATGTCGGCCGCCGCCCTGCTCGCGACAACCGACGACCCGACCGGGGGAGAGATTCGCCAGGCGCTCTCCGGCAACCTCTGCCGCTGCACCGGCTATACGAAGATCTACGAGGCGGTCGAGCTGGCAGCGCGTGCGCTGCGTGAAGCGAGATCAGCTTCGGAGCAGGTGAGCTCGTGAAGCTGGAGGATTTCCGCGAAAGGCAAATCGCCAGCGCGGCGAGCGAAGAGGAACTGCGCGCGGCGGTGGAGCGGGAGTTCCAGGTGATCGGGCGCCGGCTGCGTCGCACCGACGGAGTGGCGAAGTCCACCGGCCGCGCGGTCTACACCGATGACATCTCGCTGCCCGGCATGCTGCACGGCAAGATCCTGCGCAGCCCGCACCCACACGCCCGGATCCTCTCGATCGATGTCTCGAAGGCACTGGCGCTGGAAGGCGTGCATGCGGTGGTCACCGGCAGCGACATGCCGGAGACCTACGGGATCCTTCCCTGGGCGCGCGACGAGTACGCGCTTTGTATTGACAAGGTGCGCTACGTGGGCGACGGCGTCGCTGCAGTGGCGGCGCTGGACGAGGAGACGGCGAACCAAGCGCTCGACTTGATCGAAGTCGAGTACGAGGTACTTCCCTACTTCCTCGACCCGGAAGAGGCGCTGGCGCATCCGGAGACGCCGATCCACGAGCCGAAGAAGCCGGGCCACAACGGTAACATCTCGAAGCAGGTCTCACTGGAGTTCGGCGACATCGACGAGCTGATGAGCGCATCCGATGTAGTCGTAGAGAGCGAGTACTTCTTCGAGGGGACGACGCATTCGGCCATCGAGCCGCACTGCGCCATCGGGTACTTCGATGGATCGGAGAAGCTGACGGTCTGGTCGACTACCCAGGTACCACACTACCTGCACCGAGAGCTGGCTCGCGTCCTCGATCTGGACGTGGCGAAGGTCAGGGTAATCCAACCACCGATCGGAGGAGCTTTCGGCGGCAAGTCAGAGCCTTTCGACCTCGAGTTGTGTGTGGCGAAGCTAGCCATGATCACCGGCTGGCCGGTGAAGATCCTCTACACGCGCGAGGAGGTCTTCTACGCGCACCGCGGCCGCCACCCGATGCTGATGCGTTACAAGACCGGCGCCGACAAGGAGGGCCGGATCAAGGCCGTCGACGCTGTGACCATACTCGACGGCGGCGGCTACGAATCGTTCGGCCTGGTGACCACCTACTACTCGGGCCAGCTCGTCACGGCGCCTTACAGCATGGAGTCGTACCGCTTCGATTCGACCCGCACCTACACGAACAAGCCATGCTGCGGGCCGAAGCGCGGTCACGGCTCGGTACAGCCGCGCTTCGCTATCGAGATCCAGCTCGACAAGATCGCCGAGTCGCTCGACATCGATCCCATCGAGCTGCGGCGCCGCAACTTCATCGGGTCGGGCACGCGCACGGTGAACGAGTTCTTGGTCAGATCGAACGGCTTCCTCGATTGCCTCGACGCCGTGGAGAAGGCGTCGGACTGGAAGAGCAAGCACGGGAAGCTGCCGTACGGCCGCGGCGTCGGCGTCGCAGGATCGTGCTACATCTCGGGTACGAACTATCCCATCTACCCCAACGAGATGCCGCAGTCGGCGGTGCAGCTGCAGGTGGACCGCTCGGGCCGCGTCGCGGTCTTCTGCGGCGCCTCCGAGATCGGCCAGGGCTCCGACTCTATGCTAGCCTACATCGTGGCGGAAGAGCTGGGCGTGCCGCTCGACTACATCCGCATCCTCTCCGCCGACACCGACCTGACGCCGGTGGATCTCGGCGCCTATTCGTCGCGCGTCACCTTCATGTGCGGCAACGCCTGCATAGACGCGGCACAGAAGATCAAGAAGCAGGTGAAGAAGGCGGTGGCTGAGGCCTGGGACTGCAAGCCGCGCCAGGTGGCGCTGGCCGGCGGCTGGGCGTTCGACGCGAAGGACACCGGCCGCAAAATGCCGATCAGCGAGGCGTTCAACCTGGCGGAGGCGAAGTTCGGCGCCCTGGGCTCGACCGGCTCCTACAACACGCCGAAGGATATCCACGGCAGCTACCGGGGCGGCACCATCGGCTCGTCGCCGGCCTACTCGTTCACCGCCCACGTGGCGGAGGTGGAAGTCGACCCAGAGACCGGGTTCGTCGAGGTGGGCAAAATCTGGATCGCTCACGACTGCGGCCGTGCGCTGAACCCGGTGCTGGTGGAAGGCCAGATGGAAGGCTCGGCGTACATGGGCTTCGCCGAAGCGGTCATGGAGCAGCACGTTTTCAAGGAAACCGGTCTGCACAACGCGCCGTCGCTGCTCGACTACAAGATCCCGACCAGCCTCGATACTCCGGAGATGGAGTCGCTGATCGTCGAGTCGCTGGATCCCGAGGGCCCATACGGCGCGAAGGAGGCGGGCGAAGGCCCGTTGCACCCGTCGATCCCGGCAATTGCCAACGGCATCCACGATGCCGTGGGTGTGCGGATGGATCGCCTGCCCTTCTCGCCGCCGAGGGTGTGGAGAGCAATCAAAGGAGACAAATAAGGTGTGCGGGTTCCGAATGCTGAATGTAGAATGCCCAATTCTGAATTCTGAAGTTCACTCGGGCATTGGGAATTCAGCATTCTACATTCAGAATTCTCAGCGTGCCGGTCCGCAGCCGGTGGAGAGCACATAGTGCTTAGGCTTCATCCTTACGTCTACCATCGGCCCGACACATTGGGCGCGGCGCTGGAGCTGCTGAAGGAGCACGCCGGTGACGTGATGCCTATCGCCGGCGGCACCGACCTGGTGCCCAACATGAAGCACAAGCTCTTCACGCCGGGCCACCTCGTGGCGCTGAAGGGCATCGAAGAGCTGCACGGCATCGACGAGCGCGACGGCGAGTTGGTCATCGGCGCGGCGGTGAGCCTGACAGCGGTGGCGAGCGATCCGCTGGTCAATCGGCACTTCCAATCAGGGCACGATTGGCGGCAATATCTGTCTCGACACACGCTGCACCTACTACAACCAGACCCATTTCTGGCGGAAAGCGCTGGGCTACTGTCTGAAAAAAGACGGCGATATCTGTCACGTCGTGAAAGGAGGTACCAACTGCGTGGCCGCCCATTCCGCCGACACGCCGCCTATCCTGATGGCACTCGACGCGAAGATCGATATCGCGTCCGGCGGCGGTGGTCGGACGACCCCGCTGCGCGACTTC
>JBDHHZ010000229.1:0-5435 GCA_039589115.1 Gemmatimonadota bacterium
GCCGGCTGCCCGCTGGGCTCGCAGACGGTCATGCTGAAGGGTGTGAACGACGATCCGGAGATCATGAAGGAGCTGATGCAGAAGCTGGTCAAGAACCGCGTCCGCCCGTACTACCTCTATATGGCCGACCCGGTCGCCGGCGCCGAGCATTTCCGGACCAGCGTCGAGAAGGGGTTCGAGATCATCAGAGCGATTCGCGGCTGGACCTCCGGCCTGGCGGTGCCCCACTTCTGCATCGACGCGCCGGGCGGCGGCGGCAAGATCCCGCTGCTCCCCAACTACATCGTAGAGATCAGCGATGACGAGGTGGTGCTGCAGAACTACGCCGGCGAGCTCTACCGCTACCCGCTGCCGAAGGAGCTGGTCCTCGCGTCCTTGATGTAGGACGTCAGTCGCCCGCCGAACCCAACTGCACGGCGGGCGGCTCTCCCAACCGCGCCCCGGGAGGCGTCTCCACGACCCGGACTATTGGCATCCCCGAGATCACCAGTCGCTCGACCCGTGTCCAGCGCTGGGGGCTCGTCAGCTCGTCGCCGGTGGCTTCACCGCCGAACCGGGCGGTGAAAGCCAGCTTATAGGCCTCCACGAACTCGTCGGCGTCGGCTTCGCTGTCCCAGGCCGTGTACCATACCAGGGCCAGCTCGCCGTTCCGCTCCAGCAGGGTGTAGGCATCGCCATCCCAGCCGGCGGCGGCTTCGGCCGCCAGCGTGCTATTCTGCAGGTGTTGCTCGAAGTAGATCTTGATCTCCAGCTCGCCCAGATCCCGGGCGTACTTCACCCGCCAGTCGCCGGGCGGGCGGGCGATGCTCATCGGAGTCGGGCTGTCCCGCTCTATCAGCAGCCGCTCCGTGTGCAGGAGCTGTTCGGTCGATTCGGGCAGCCATTCTCCGAACGGTGGCGGCCTGTCGGCCCGCTGGCGCCACAAGCGCTGGACGTAGCGGGCGCCGCCCAGGTAGACGAAGAGCATCGGATCGCGCACGATGGCGGGAGCTGCGGCAAGTTGAGGGAACTGGGAGGGGTCGGCGAGAGCGGCGGCCATCTCCGGTCCGACCTCGGGCAGCTGCTCGGCCGATAGAGATGACCCCATCATCTCAGACAGCTGGTAGGCCATCATAGCGGCCGTCGCATGGCCCTCCATCGCCGCCTGGAACGCTGCTCGGGCGTCGTTGGCGGTCGTAGCCTGCATCAGCGAATCGAGATCGATACACTGGTCCTGGAGCGCGTGCACGAGCTCGTGCACGAGCACGGCGTCCTCCATCTCGGCGGGCGCCTCGTCGCGGATGAACAGGATGTCGCGGGCGGGGTCATAGTAGCCGACGGCCTGCTCGAGCATCAGGTCGACCAGTAAGCCCCGGACGTCCACGGTATCGGGGAGCAGACCGAACGCCTGATACGCGGATGCCATGCTCTCCAGGGTGTCGCCCGGATACTCGACGTCCAGTCGCTCCAGGAGATAGGCCTCGAGGGTCTCACTGCTCGACCGGCGCACGGTGGGTACGCTCTCCGCCGCCAGATGCGAGAACTCCTCTATCCGAGGAAGCATTTCCTCGACCTTGCGCTCGAGTTTCGGATCCCGGCGCGTGGCTTCCTGGCCCTCGGAATTCCGACCACAGGCGACGGTCACCAGAGGGATGAACGCCAGCAAGCCGAGGACGCAGGCTCTGGTCGTCATGGCTCGAACTCCGCCCATGCATCAGGCTCCTGAATGACTCTGATCTTGGCCAGCCGCACCGCCGGGCCGTACTCCGCCTCGATTATGCGGCTCAGACGGCGATAGAAGTACTCGGCCTGGCGTTCGGCGCTGGGCACGCCATCACGGAACGGCTCCAGCTCGTTGAGCAACCTGTGGTCGAGATCGCCGGCGATCGCCGCCAGCTGGGGCTGGATGATGTCGAAATCCACGACGAACCCGGACTCGCCCAGTTCGCGGGCTTCGAGGACCGCTTCCACGGTATAGCCGTGTCCGTGCGTCCGTCCCGAGGGCCCGTCATCTCCGGGCATGAAGAGGGCGGCGTCGTAAGACGCCCGGATCGCGACTCGAAATGACATTAGAGGATCGGTGCCGGTCCCGATGCCGGCGGCGGATCCGAATACGGACGCACGACATCGCCGTCCAACTCCTCGATCAACTCGCTGACCGTCTTCCCTTCCACGGGGTGACGCCAGTCCGGGGCGATCTCCGCCAGCGGCTCCAGTACGAACCTCCGCTCGTGCATCTTGGGATGGGGGATCTTCAGATCGTACTGGTCTCTCACCTGATCATCGTAGGCGATGATGTCGACGTCCAGAGTACGAGGTCCGTGGCGCTCGGCCATCCGGACCCGGTCGCACTCGTCCTCCACTCCGTGGATGAACTCGAGCAGCGCGGCGGGCTTGAGACGCGTCGTGCCAATGCAGACGAGGTTCAGGAACCAGGGCTGGTCGCGCACCCCTACCGGCTGGGTCTCGTAGACCGAGGAGACGGCCTCCAGCTTGACCTCTCTCCTAAGGCCTTCCAGCCCGCGCTCCAGGTAGCGCACCCGATCGCCCTCGTTCGAGCCCAGGCTGAGGATGACGGAACCGACCCGCGGCTCCTCAGGGCCTTCAGACTGCTCGAACGGCTCAAGCTCTTCCATAGCGGTCCTCCAGGCGGACTACATCGTCAAGCTCGGGCGTCGACGCCTCGAGGAGATCGCAATCGGTCACCGCCTTCATGCGGTGCCGGGTCCCGGGCTGGACCCGGAAGCTCTGGCCCTCCTCCAGCGTCACCTCCCGGAGCTCCTCCCCTTCGGCCCCCACCAAGAACACCATACGGCCGCGAAGGACGAAGATTGTCTCGTCCTTGCGCTCGTGGTACTGGAGAGACAGCGACTCGCCGGCATTGATGTGCAGGATCTTGCCGACGTAGCGGTCGGTGTGGGCCCAGATGAGCTCGTGGCCCCAGGGCTTTTCGACTTTCGTCACCTCGATGCGCACTCGGACTCCTTTCAAGGAAAACCCGACAGCCAACAGTCGATAGCCGATATTCGACGCTGGAGTACTTCCCGACGATCGAGTCCGACGCCCGGCGTCCAACGCTCGGCGTACGTCGAAAGTAGGACGTCGAAGGTCGAGAGTCGGGAAGTACTCGGACGTCGATTGTAGAATGTCGACTGTCGGCTGTCCAGCTTTTCCCTCTCGGGGCATGCTAACGAAAATGAACCCGAGCGAAGCGTCGCTTGCCGCGCTGGATGAGCAACGGCTGGGCGGTGGACACCTGGTGGTCTTTGTCTTCTACGCGGACGCCATCGACCTGCACCGCGCCCTGCCGGATAAGCCGGACCACTTCGCTGGAGGAAGTCGCTAGTCCCGCCTCGACCATGACCTTCGCCAGCCACATCTCGGGCCCGCTCTTCTCGATCTCGACGGCCGGGATCTCCTCCGGCTGCCGGCCCTGGCGAACCACGCGGTCGAAGTGCTCCTCCGCTTTACGGGCCGCTTCTTCGCCATGATAGACCCGCGTTATGTCCACGGCGAGCGCCCGCTTGGCGCCCATGGGATCGCCGGCGATCCGAGCCAGCGCCGATTTCAGCTGCGGCCCACGCAGCGACGACGCTAGGTGGTACCATTCCTCCAGCAGCTCGTCGGGGATCGACATCGTCTTCCCGTAGATCTCCTCCGGCGGCTCGGTTATGCCGACGTAGTTGTCGTACGACTTCGACATCTTCCGCACCCCGTCCGTCCCCCGGAGCAGCGGCAGCGTCACGCAGACCTGGGGCTCCTGCCCGTAGCGTTCCTGCAGCGTCCGGCCGACCAGCAGATTGAATTTCTGATCCGTGCCCCCCAGCTCCACATCCGCTTTCAGGGCGACGGAATCGTAGCCCTGCATGAGGGGGTAGAGGAACTCGACCAGCGAGATCGGCCGGCCACCCTGGTAGCGACTGGCGAAATCGTCGCGCTCCAGAATACGGGCCACCGTGTAGCGGGAGGCCAGCTCCAATACATCGGCCAGCTTCAGTTTGGCCAGCCAGGTGCCGTTGCGGACGACCTTCGTCTTCTTCGGGTCCAGAATCTTGAAGACCTGCTCCTGGTAGCTCTTCATGTTCTCGCGGATCTCGGCCTCGGAAAGCTGTGGCCGCGTCTCGTCCTGACCGCTCGGGTCGCCCACCAGGCCGGTGAAATCGCCCACCACGAAGACTACCTGGTGCCCAAGCTCCTGGAAGGTCCTGAGCTTCTTGATGCTCACGGCGTGGCCCAGGTGCAGGTCGGGACGCGTCGGGTCGAACCCTTCCTTGACCACCAGGCCCGCCCCGGTCTCCCGCGACCGCTCCAGCTTCCGCGCCAGCTCGTCCTCAGGGATGATCTCAGCCACATCCTCCCTGATCAGCTCCAGCTGCTCGCTTATGGGCTTGAATTTCGCCACCTGGCTCCCTCGGGATCTCCTGGAATGGGACCCTGCCCCCAACCCCCGTTCGACCTCAACCTACGGGGCTGACGGGAGCAGGCAAGTCACCCTCGACCCCGGGGACGGTGGCAGATGTCGTGCTGATTGGCTGGTTACCGCGGGCTCAGCCCGCTATTGCGGCGGCGGGTCTTCGCCATCTTCGCCCGACGAGCCGGCCCCGGAAAAAGCGCTGCCGATGAGCACCATGCCTGCCACAAGCAGCGCCGCAAGCCCGACGGTCTGGAAGACAGAGATCTTCCTTTCCTCCAGCTCCGCGATCTGGTCACGCGGCACTTCGACCGTCTCGCCAACACCTCTGAACTCCAATCCCCCCATGGCTTCCACCCACCACACGGAGAGGATCAAGCTCTCATCATCCCAACGCACGACCTCGCCGTCGAGAAGCGTGGCATTGTTGGCGGTAAGATCCATGAGCTCGACCTCGAGTGGCTCGGATAGGCGCACCCGCACCCGGTTCATCCGCTCGAGATCGTTGACGGTGGCCGGTACATAATGCTGGCACGCGGCCACTCCGAGCAGGGCCAAGGCGATCGCACGCGTTGCGACTCTCGATCTACGCAGAAACATCAAATATCTCCATTCCAAAAACAAAGGGGTTGCCGGGCGGCGATGGGAGCCAACCGCGACAACCCTGCCAAACAACCACCTGGAAACAGATGATCACATGGCCGGGCACAACCATCCGTCGGCGACCGACCTTGACCACCCTACTCCCAGCCACGTTCCTACTCTCTCACCCGGCACGGCTCGAGGGCCTTAGCGCCCCCTAGCCGGGACGTCCATCAGCTTCCGCCCTCTCCCTCAGGAGGGTAGATGTTGAGGCTGTTCATGGGCAGCTGCCATGCGACCCGCGCCCCCGGGAAGAGGACGAAGGGCTGGGAGGTGAAGTCCTGGCCACCCACACCGGTCACTTCGAGCCGGTAGGAACCGCCCTGGTAGATCTCCCCCCGGTACGTCAGGTCCTGCGTCCGACCGGGGCCGACGCTGCCCAGCACAGCGCGCTGCCCTGTGG
>JBDHHZ010000230.1:0-5162 GCA_039589115.1 Gemmatimonadota bacterium
AAGGAGGCCTTATCATAACCCGCAACAGAAATCCCGTACTCGTACTCATACTCGATATCGTACTCGTACTCCCACTCGCACTCCTGCTCGGCCTTTCCTGCGCGCCCCAGGAGGAAGCCGCCCAGGAACAGACGCCAGCCCTGAGCCTCCCCGAGGAGGCCCACCTGGCCAACGTCAAGCAGCTGACCTTCGGCGGCCAGAACGCTGAGGCCTATTTCTCCGCCGACGATCAATACCTGATCCTCCAGTCGACCCACGGCGAGTACGAATGCGACCAGATCTTCACGCTGCCGGTGACCGGCGGTGAGATGGAGTTGGTGAGCACCGGCCGCGGCCGCACGACCTGTGCGTATTTCTATCCCGCGGGCGACAGGATCGTTTATGCGTCGACGCACCTCGACGATCCGGCCTGTCCGCCGCCGCCCGATCACTCGATGGGTTACGTGTGGGGGTTCTTCCCGTCGTACGATATCTTCGTCGCCGACCGCGACGGCCAGAACCTGCGTCAACTGACCGACACGTGGCGCTACGATGCCGAGGCGACGATCTCGCGCGACGGCGAGCAGATCGTCTTCACCTCGCTACGCAGCGGCGACCTCGAGATCTACACGATGAACGCCGACGGCACGAACGTCGTGCAGCTGACCGACGAGCTGGGCTACGATGGCGGACCCTTCTTCTCGTACGACGGGACGAAGATCGTCTACCGGGCCCACCACCCTAAGACCGAGGAAGCGGAGGCTGACTACCTACGGCTGTTGGCCGAGGACCAGATCCGGCCCCGCCAGCTCGACATCTTCGTGATGGATGCGGATGGCTCGAACAAAGTGCAGCTGACCGATAACGGCGCCGCCAACTTCGCCCCGTACTTCTTCCCCGGCGGCGACCGCAGCATAGTCGTGTCGAACATGCACGACCCGGGCGGCCGCAATTTCGATCTCTACGCCATCAACGTCGACGGCACGAACCTCGAGCGCATCACCTATCACGAGGAGTTCGACGGCTTCCCGATGTTCAACTCCGACGGCACGAAGCTCGTCTGGGGCTCGAACCGCTACAACGCGAAGTTCGGCGACACCAACATCTTCATCGCCGACTGGGTGGACGGCGAGTA
This sequence comes from Gemmatimonadota bacterium, assembly GCA_039589115.1. GTDB lineage: Bacteria > Gemmatimonadota > Gemmatimonadetes > Palauibacterales > KS3-K002. Next base: position 1,115 of record JBDHHZ010000230.1, read on the forward strand.
GTCAGGTAGTACGGAACTCTGATCATGATAAGGGGCAGCGATCGCTGCCCCTTATTCGTATTGCTTCAACCGCGCCCGGAAGCGCGGGCTGTAGGGGGAAACTCAATCGCCAGCCTCGCCGGTGCCGCTGATAAGGAGTCAGCCTACGGTCGTCCACAGCGGTTCTGCTAGTCGGATTCCCCCGTCAGTCGCTCCAGCGCACGCTCCGCAGCTTCGACCAACGGGCGTAGCTCCGGATCGCAATCCTTCCAGAGCTCGATCACCCGCGTGTAGTGGTGAGCGGCCGCTTCATGATCACCCAACCGCTCGTAGATCTCCCCTTGTCGGAGGTGCGCCGGTACCCGGTAGGCCAAATCATAAGGCCGCCAGCCGAGAGCCTCGTACCAGATCAGCGCTTCCTCGTCTCGCCCCAGCTCCCGCAGCACTTCACCCGTGAGGTAGCGCTCCAGCGCGCGTGTGGTTAAGAGGTTGAGACCCCGCCTCCACCACAATACTCCCCACCACGCTTCGGGCTCTGTCTGATCGAGAAGCGCCAGCGCCTCGCTCGGCCGCCCGGCCTGCCGAGCGGCGTACGCCCGCAAGCTGAGGGCCAGATCGCGCGCCATCGCCGCCCGCTGGACGGAGCCGGGCCCCTCCTCGGGCGCCTCCGCGTAGGCGTCCAACCACTGGGCGTGCCGTTCGGCGGATTCATAGTCCTCGAGCCGCACGCTCAGGAGGCCCGCCAGATACGGTGGATCAACCTGGTCCCAGACCCAAGAGCGTACGACGCGCTGCACGCGGCCGCGGAGCTCTTCCAGCTCGCCGCGCGGCACGGGCAGGAAAGAACTCGCCGCGAGTATCGCGCTGGCCTTGAGCGCCAGCCATCTCGGGTGGGCCTCCTCCAGGACTTCGGCTCGCTCGAGCTCGGCCTTCGCGGCCCCCCACCTCCCCAATGCCAGGTACAGATGCGCAGCCAGGGAAAGACCGTTCGCATAGAATCGCTCAAAGCGCGAGCTTTCGGTCAGTAGCTCGGCGACCTCGATCGCACCCGCCCAGTCATCGGACGCTTTGGTCACATCCTCGATGGCGAAATACACCCGGCCAAAATCGGCTCCTCGCAGCTCAGCGAGTGTCCGTTCCTGCTCCGCACGATCTCCTCGCGCGAAGGCGAGCGCTGCCCGGTGTGCCGGGGCCAGATCGGCGTCGGGCGCGAGCTCCAGCAACCGCTCAAGCAGCGCCCGGGCTTCGTCATACTTGCCCTCCATTCCGGCGACCCAGCTGAGCTCATACGTTGCCTTGGGGTGATCGGGATCCAGCGCGAGAATGCGCTCAGCGGTCGTCCTGAGCTCTGAAACGGACGGGGTCAGGGCCGGAAAGTACCAGATTAGCAGTCTATTCAAAGAGAACCAGGCCTCGACATCGCTGGGGTAGAGCGCCACGAGGTGTCGAAGGCGGTCCTCTGCCTCGCCGGCGTCACTGCGCAAGAACGCATCGTGTGCCTCGAGCAAAGCGCGGTCGCGCTCCGCAAGTCGATCCTTGTACTGCAACGCCCGCTGGATCACGCTGCGTGCATCCACGTCAGTGAAGTAGTAGGCACCCGCCACCGCCAGCCGATAGTACGCCAGGGCGAACGTGCTGTCGGCTTCCACCGCGCGCTGGTATGCGGCAGCAGCTTCGTTATCCTGGTTCAACCGAAAAGCCTGCTCGCCCCGCAAATACTCTCGGAGCGCCGGCAGCGATTCCGTCGTCAGCGCAGCCAACCTGCTGAGGCGTGTCCCCGGGCCGCCCACGCCCGTGGCCAGTAGCCGCCTGCATACCTCGTCGACGAGCTCGAACAGCTGACTATCGTCTTCAACCTCCGTTTGCACACGGGTCACCACGGATCCGTCGACGTTATACAGAGCAGCGTTCACCCGTATCCGGTCGCCCGCGGCGACCACAGTGCCGAGGATGTAACGGCCCGCGCCGAAATGACGGGCCAGCCGCCCCGCCTCTTCGGGGCCCATCACCCCTTCCGTGCGCCTGACGAAACTCAAGAGAGCGTGCGGGTCGACGGCACTCAGCTCGCCGGCACCGTCCAGAGAGGTGCTCAAGAGATCCACCATACCCTCATCGAGGTAGGTCAGCTCGTCACTTCCACGGACGGTGAATGGCAGCACCGCCACCCTATTCGGATCCAGCGCCTCTCCGGTTTCCGGCTCACCTAGCGCTCGAAGACCCACAAACACCGCGACCACAATGGCAACCGCGAAAACCAGCCCTCCCAGCCCCGTGCGCCAGGTCAACCGCCGCCCGCGCACAACAACCGGTGCTCGTCCCTCGGCACTCACAGCCGTCGAGACCGCCTGCCGGAGTGCTTGGCCTTTTCGCTCCGCCTCCCGCCGCAGCCGCTCCGCCGTCTCCAAGACCTCCGCCGACGCCCCGACGTTAAGCTCCTCCCTGAGCCGCAGCTCGTGCAGATGTGCGTGCTGCAGCGCGTTGGCCACATCGCCCGCCGCCGCCAACGCCTCCATCACCCGCACGACCAGCCGGGAGTCGTACGGATCCTGCGCCGCCAACCGCTTCCACCACTCCGCCGCCTTCCCGTAGTCCCCCGAATCCTCCGCTTCACGCGCCAGCGCCCCCAGCGCCCGCGCATAGAGCCCCGCATAGCGCTCGCGCTCCCCCTCCACCCAGCGCTCGAACTCCAACGCCTCGCCCAGATGGACACCGTCCAGGAAGGGACCCCCGTAAACCGCCACCGCCGCCTCCGGTTCGCCGTGCTCCAGCGCTTCCTCCAGCGCCCGCACATCCGCCCAGACCAGCTCGGGGTTCAGACGCAGCATCTCCCCCGATGCCTGAACAACTTCTTCACCGAGCTCTTTGCGGAAGCTGTGGAGGGTATTGGAGAGCCGGTGGCGGGCCCGCTCCTCGTCGCTCTCCGGCCACAGGTAGCCCACCAGCTTGTCACGGCTGAGGCCGGTATCGCGCGAGGCCGCCAGCAGCGCCAGTACCGCCAGCCGTCTCGTTTGAACGATGTGACCCGACAACGGACCCGATGGTCCCTCTAGAACAAGGCCGCCGAGCAGTTTGAGCCGGTACACCAACTCGCGCCTTCGACCTGTTGATTCTCAGTGGAGATCAGTGGATCTACAGGTGACCTTTCGATCTCATATTAGGCCCACAGTTCGCTCCTGGCCAGGATACTCGCTGCGCAGCAAAAGGTCGTCTTGGCTTCTATACCCTCGAAGAGGAGGATTATCATGCGTGTTATCGAAACGCTCCGTTGGGTCTGCGGGTTCTCAGTCGTCGCCATCCTGGGCTGCGCTGAAGGCCAGGAACCCCTGGGCATGACAGACCCTGTGGACGCGACCGGTCCGGTGTTGGCCGGCGCACCAATTGAAGAACCATTCACCTTTTCAATTGTAGGTGAGGACCCGTGCAGCGGGCTCACCCACACGGTCACGTTCTCGGGCACGGAGTTCATCCACGACCACGACGGCCGTAGCGTGATGCGTAGGGACGTGAGTGTCACTACCACTCCTACCGGGTACCAGGGTCGAGGGGAAGAGCTGTGGCTTAATAACGGAAAGAACTGGATAGTCCAGTGGAATCACATGTTGACGAACGCGTCCGGCGATCGCATCAGAGCCCATATTGTGTACGTCGTCGATCTGTCGACCACCCCCCCGACTGTACGCGTGCTCAAAGGCACGTACGCTGGAACATATTGTGTAGGCCCATAACTGCTGGGAAGACAGGTCGGGAGTAAGAAGCAAGAGAGAAAGGAGAAGGTGCAGGCGGCAAGCACGAGAGACCGGGGAGCGGCACCTTAGCGGGCCGCCCCCTTGTTCGGGCGCTGACGACGACGGCTGGAGGGACACGGCGCCGGGGGTGACCTTTCTGCAATGCTAGCCCAACCTCACCGGTGCGGCCGATAAGGGGTCGGCCTTCGGGCCTGCCCCCTATCGGTTTCTTTCGGCCGCGACCGCCGCGGGGAGACCTTCACGATACGTGGGATACTGTAGCTCGACCTGCAGGTCCTGCTTCAGCCGTACGCTCCGCACCCGCTTGCTGGCCAGCTTGCGAC
>JBDHHZ010000231.1:0-5160 GCA_039589115.1 Gemmatimonadota bacterium
TCCCATTCTATGGGAGTTGGGGAGCGCTAATAGAGTGGGGGAGCAATTGAGCAAGGGAGACTGCGAGGTTAGGAGTGACTCTCAACTCGAAGTCTCCCCCACTCCTCTGCTCCCCCACTCTATTAGCGCTCCCTACCTTCCCACCTCCCTACATCCCAGCCCAGAAACATTTTCCTTGGATTCTTGTTCTCTACGGAGGAAGGAGCCCGCCGCCTCTCCGGGCACGGGCCGAAACGGCTCCTCTCACCGCCGGTGCGGAGAATGGCGCAGACGTTCGAAGAGTTAATCGGTGTTCACCTAGACGATCTGTACTCGGCCGCTCTCTGCTTCACGCAGGACGAGCATCTTGCCGAGCAGTTGCTGCAGGAGGCGTCGATCCGAGCCTTCCATCAGTTCCCGCGCCAGGACTCGGATTTTCGATACTCGATGTTGGGAATGTTGGTGTCGACCTACCTGCAGCGCCGGCGCCGCCAGGGTTACGACCCGCTGGCGCCGGACAGAACGCTCGACGACGAGATCTTGAGCGCCGAACCGCGGGGGAGCATAGAACCGTTCCCCGAGCCGGGCACGCCGGCCTACCGCCTGCTGCTCGACTGGATCGGCCGCGTGTGGTCCGAGCTCGACGACGGTGACCGGCTGATCCTCTGGCTCGCAGACATCGAGCGGATAAGGCACCGGCGCGTGGCGGAGATGACAGGGCTCGCTGAAGACGAGGTGCGTGCACGGCACCACCGGGCGCGCCGGGTGCTGAGCCACGGAGCAGCCCGCGTGTTGGACCGCTATGCTGAAGGAGGTGCGGAGTAGTAATGATGGATTGCAAGGAAGCTCGTAGGACTCTCTGGCCCGCCGATATCTTGCGCGTGGGCGACGCCGAAGTCGAGGCGGCGCTCGAGCATGCCGAAGACTGCGACGGATGCTCCAGTTTCCTAGACCGGGACCGCCAAATAGCGCAACTCATCCGCGAAAGCGTGCCGCGCGCCAGGGCGCCCCGCGCGCTGAGGGAGCGGCTCTACACGACGCTGGCGCGGGAGCGCGCCGGGACCATCGGGGAGGTAGGACGCCTGCCCTGGCTGCGACGGCCAGTCTCAGTCGCTGCGCTCGTGTTGGCTGGGCTCGCCTTGGGACTCGCCGGTCACTGGCTGGCCGAGGGTAACGCGTCGGCGCCGTCCGCCACGGCCTTCGCGGAGGATTACCTGCGGCGCGTCATCGAGCAGGAGGAGCTGAGGACGTCCGATCGGCAGCAGATCGCCTCGTTCTTCGCTCGTGAGCTGGGTGTCTCCATGCCGCCGCCGGAGGTGCCGGAGTACGAGTTACAGCGGGCGACGATCTGCTTGATGAACGGACGCCGCGGCGGGGTCGTCGAGTACCGGAATCGAGGCCAGCGCATCTCGTACTACCTCATCCCGCGTCACGAGGGTGCCACCGAGGAACGCTCCGAGATCGATGCCAGCATCATCGACGGATCGTTGGGACCCACCGATCTGGCCAGCGAGAGCGGTTTGGGGGTGGCGACCTGGTGGGACGGTGACCACCAGCACGCGCTCGTCGGCAACCTCTCCGCCGCCGAGCTGAAGAAGCTGGCTCCTTTCTTCGCCTGCCCAGGATCGCGTCTGTGGGGGAGGTAGGGGGGTGGGAGCCCTAGTAGATCAGATGATCAGTTGATCAGAGGATCCTGCAAGGTTGGAGGTGACGGATGCCCAAATCACCTCCAACCTCGCGGCTCATTTGATCTCTTGATCCTCTGATCTACCAGCGCTCCCGACCTCCCGAACTCCCGACCTCCCAATCCCATCTAGCCCCGGGGCCTGCCCGCCGACTACTTTACCGCCGCGCGCGGACTTCGAATCACCGGGAGGCGGACTTTGGGTGGCACCGGCGTCATCACATCACTACAGATCTGTCCCGGCCATGGGCTCCCCATGAGCCCCGCTGATCCGGCGGTCTTCATCGCCGACTCAGGGCTCGAGGGCTGTTGGCACGCCAAGCCGCGGAGCCGACGCCAGGTGCTGCTCATCGAGCAGGAGAACCTGGAGGAGTTCGGCCTTGAGCCGATGGTGGTCAAGGAGAACGTCACCACCAGCGGGATCGATCTCACATCGCTGGCGGTGGACACGCGCCTCGCACTCGGTCGTGAGGTCGAGCTATGGATCACCGGGCCGTGTCACCCGTGCGCGCTGATGGACGAGATACGGGACGGTCTTAAGGAGGAGATCCGGGGACGTCGCGGGGTTCTTGCCTGGGTCAAGAAGGGCGGGCGAGTACGGGTTGGGGACCAGATACGGGTCGTGGCTGCGGGCCGTGATGGTGCACCCTGAAGTAATGAACCTGGGTATCGGGTATTCAGCATTCTGCATGCAGAATTCGAACACTCAGTCACCACGGTGGGAGTCTCCACAATGAGACGCTGCATCTTCACTCTGATGGCATCCATGATAGTGGCCTTGGTGCCTGCTACGGCGTTTGCCCAGTCGGGCGAGATCCAGTCCGTACGCGCTTACTGGTCGTCGCATCAGGCCGAGGTCGTCGGGGAGCTGGTCGAGTTCCTCAGCTTGCCCAATAACGCCGCCGACATCCCGGCCATGCGGCGCAACGCCGACGCGCTGATGGAGATGATGGCACGGCGCGGGATCGAGGCGCGCTTGCTGGAGACCGCCGGCCCGCCCTACGTCTACGGCGAGCTGATGGTGCCTGGCGCGGCCCGGACGGTCATGTTCTACGCTCACTACGACGGCCAGGCGGTGGACACGAGCCGCTGGGTCGGGCACGATCCTTACGAGCCGGTGCTGAGGGATGGCGCGCTGGAGGCGGGCGGTGACATCATCGATGCCCCGGACGATGGCAAGTTCGAGCCGGACTGGCGTCTGTTCGCCCGCTCGGTCTCGGATGACAAGTCGCCCATCGTTGCCATGCTGGTCGCCCTCGACGCGCTGCGTGCCGGCCGGCTCGAGCCCGCCGCTAACCTCAAGTTCATCTTCGAACCGGACGAGGAGGCAGGCTCGCCCAACCTCGGCACACTGGTTCAAGATCACGCAGACCTACTTTCCGCCGACCTGCTCGTTGCGATGGACGGGCCGACCGATCCCTCGGGTCTACCGACGATGAAGTTCGGCGCCCGGGGGATTATCAGCGCCGAGATCACGGTCTACGGGCCGCTGCGGCCGCTGCACAGCGGCCACTACGGCAACTGGGCTCCTAACCCGGCGATGCGGCTTGCCCAGCTACTTGCCTCGATGAAGGACCCGGAGACCGGTCGTGTGCTCGTCGATGGGTTCTATGATGACGTCGTGGAGCTGAGCGAGTTCGAGCGCGCGGCAATCGCGGCGGCGCCGAACGACGATGCGGAGCGGATGCACGCCTTCGCTATCGCCGAGCCGGAGCTGCAAGGTCAGCGACTCGAGGTGATCAACCTGCCTTCATTGAACGTGCGGGGTCTGCGCAGCGCCTGGGTGGGCGGCGAAGCACGCACGGTCGTTCCCGACCGGGCGATCGCCAGCATCGACCTGCGCCTGGTGAAGAACGTCGATCCGGGTGAACAGTTGGGGCGCTTGGTAGCGCACATCGAGGAAAAGGGCTACGAGATAGTCAGCGAGGAACCCGACCCCGAGACGCGGCGCGGGCACCCGAAGCTGGCCAGGATCGTGACCTCCGACGGCTACCCGGCGTATCGGACTCAGATGGACCTGCCGATCGCACAGGCACTGATCAACTCGGTGGAAGGCCACATGGGGCAGAGCATGGTGAAGATTCCCACATCGGGCGGCAGCGTTCCGCTCTACTGGTTCACCGACGTGCTCGGCGTGCCAACGGTGAGCGTCCCGATCGTGAACCACGATAACAACCAGCACAGCCCGAACGAGAACCTCCGGTTGGGCAATTTCTGGACGGGGATCGAGATACTGGCTTCCGTGATGTTGATGCACTGAACGAATCGAGGGGCCGAGAAAGATGGCGGATCTGGAACTGATACACGGGCTACTCACACCGGCGGACACCAAGATTCTCCTGCTCGTGCTGGACGGGCTGGGCGGTCTGCCGATCGAGCCCGGCGGGCCGACCGAGCTGGAGGCCGCGAAGACGCCCAACCTCGACCGGCTGGCCGCCGAGGGCATCGTTGGTCTCCACCAGCCGGTGAGCCCCGGGATCACGCCGGGCAGCGGGCCCGGGCACATAGGGCTCTTCGGGTACGACGCGATCCGCTACCAGATCGGGCGCGGCGTTCTGGAGGCGCTGGGTGTAGGGTTCGAGCTGCAGCCAGAAGACCTGGCCGCTCGGGGCAACTTCTGCACTGTCGACGCCGACGGTAACGTCACCGACCGCCGAGCCGGGCGCATCCCCACGGAGCGCTGCGCCGAGCTCTGCGCGGAGCTTCGGGATATCGAGCTACCGGGTGTCGAGCTGTTCGTCGAGCCGGTTCGCGAGCACCGCTTCCTGCTGGTGCTGAGGGGTGGCGGAACGGTCGAGGGCGTGGCCGACACCGATCCCGGTTATCTGGGCAGCCCACCGCTGGACGCTGTGGCGGAGAAGCCAGAGGCGGAAGAGACGGCGCAGCTGGTGCGAGAGTTCGTGGCGGAAGCGCGCCGGCGATTGGCCGGCTCCGAGCCGGCCAACATGGTCCTGCTGCGTGGGCTCGCCAGGCTGCCCGACTGGCCGCGCTTCCCAGAAGTGTTCGGGCTGCGCTCGGTGGCGGTGGCCCAGTACCCCATGTACCGGGGCGTGGCGAAGCTGGTGGGGATGGACGCGGTAGATGTCGGGTCCTCGATGGACGATCTGTTCGACAGCCTGGCCCGCACCTGGAACGACTACGATTTCGCCTTCGTCCACGTGAAGGGGACGGACAAGGCGGGTGAGGACGGCGACTACGATCAAAAGGTGGCCATCATCGAGGAGGTTGACCGTCACATCCCCAAGATCGACGACCTGAAGCCCGACGTGGTTCTGGTCACCGGTGACCATTCGACCCCGGCGGCTTTACGCAACCATAGCTGGCATCCGGTCCCCTTCCTGCTCTCCTCGCCGACCTGCAGGCGCGACGAGGCGCAACGGTTCGGGGAGAAATGGTGCCGGTGCGGCGAAGGTGGGCTGTGTCGCTCGGAAGACCTGATGCGGCTGGCTCTGGCCCACGCGGGTCGCCTGGCGAAGTTCGGCGCCTAGTAGCGGACT
>JBDHHZ010000232.1:0-5117 GCA_039589115.1 Gemmatimonadota bacterium
GGAACCGCTCTTTGCCTTCTTGCCATAGCTAGGCCCTGGGCCGTTTCGCCCCGTATTTGCTTCGACTCCTCTTTCGGTCCGCCACACCGGCCGCGTCGAGCTTGCCGCGGATGATGTGGTAGCGCACGCCGGGGAGATCCTTCACACGTCCCCCCCGGATGAGCACGATCGAATGCTCCTGCAGATTGTGCCCCTCGCCTGGGATGTAGGCGGTGACCTCATATCCGTTGGTCAATCGAACGCGTGCCACCTTGCGAAGCGCCGAGTTCGGCTTCTTCGGCGTTGTCGTGTAGACGCGCGTGCACACGCCCCGCTTCTGAGGGTTCTTCTCCAGAGCGGGAGCCTTGTCTTTCTTCGCAACCTTCTTCCGGCCCACTCGGACCAGCTGGCTGATCGTTGGCATACGTGTCTCTATGTGGTTTTGCGTTCGCCCAAGGAGCGCGCCCATCCCCACGAAAGAAATGCCGGAGACGTACGAAGCCTCCGACGCGTTGAGGGTGATAGGACCGGATCGTTGACAGACCAACGAACCTACGGAGATCAGGTTATCGCGTCAAGCCCCGATCCCCGCTCCACCGCTGCCTTCCCGCAGCTGTTAGGGGCGCCACAAAGGTATCCCCGACGCGCGGGATGTCAACGCCTTTCGGGGGTGTCGGGCCCGGTTTGACGCGGCCGCATCGAGGGTCCCCGCCGGGGGGAGAAGAAAAACCGAATATCCAGTATCCTACATCCGATATCCGACTTCCAAGTGTACGGCGCTGGCGCGCCTCTCGATTACCGATGAACAATCTCCAAGCCCCGACGCCCAGCGCTATATGTGCCGATGCGATTCGGACGTTGGTCTGGACGTTGAGAGACGGCCTTTGGGCTGTGACCTGGGAGTCGATCATCGAATGTCGGATATTGGATATCGAGTACAATACAAAGGCCCCGGCCATACGGCGCCGGGGCCTTCGAAGAACGGATCCCGCGAAAGACTAGTCGCCCGTGCCGGCGCCAGTTTCGCTGGGCGGGTTGCTGGCACCCCTCACCAGGTCGGCGAGGCTGACATCCGGCGCCGGCGCCGCCGCCGCTTCGTCCTGTTCCGGCTCCGTTCGGGTCTCGGCAAGTTCCTCGATCTGCCGCTCGATGGGCGCGCCTTCCACCAGGAACTCGACATCAGAGTAGCGATGGACTCCGGTCCCGGCGGGTACCAAGTGTCCTATGATGATGTTCTCCTTGAGGCCCAGCAGGGTGTCCTTGGCGCCCCTGACGGCGGCGTCGGTGAGCACCCGCGTGGTCTCCTGGAAAGAGGCGGCGCTGACGAACGACCGTGTCGTCAGGCTCGCCTTGGTGATGCCCAGGAGGAGTGGTTCGGCGCGCGCCGGCTTCTTGCCCCCCTGACGCATCTTGGCGTTGGTGTCGAGGAACTCGACGCGGTCAATGTGTTCGCCCTCGAGGAATTCGGTGTTACCGGGATCCACGATCCGCACTTTCTGAAGCATCTGCCGTACGATGACACCGATGTGCATATCGCTGATGCGCACGCCCTGGAGGCGGTAGACCTCCTGGATCTCGTTGAGCAAGTATTCCTGCACGGCGCGCGGCCCCTTGATGCGCAGGATGTCGTGGGGGTTGACGGGCCCTTCCGACAATCTGTCACCGGCGCGGACGCGATCGCCCTCATGGACTCTGAGGTGCTTTCCGACCGGAATCTCGTACACCTTCTCTTCGTCGGTCTCTGAAGTGACCACGACTTCCCGTTTACCGCGCTTGATGGCACGGAAGGAAACGAAGCCGTCCACCTCGGCGATCGTCGCCGGGTCTTTCGGACGGCGGGCCTCGAACAGCTCTGCCACACGGGGCAGACCGCCGGTGATGTCTCGAGTCTTGTAGACCTCACGGCTGATCTTCGCCAGCGTCAGGCCGGGCTCGACCTTGCTACCATCTCGGACCACGAGCTGGGCGCCGACCGGCACGATGAACTCTCGGACTTTCTTGCCATCCTCCTTGATGTTGATCTGCGGGTGCAGCTTCTTCTCGCGATCCTCGATGATCGTCAGCTGCCGGCGTCCCGTGGACTCATCGAGCTCTTCACGCACCGTTTCCTCCTCGACGATGTCCTGGAACTCCACGACACCGCCCAAGTCGGCCACGATCGGCTCCGAGTAGGGGTCCCAGCTGAAGAGCAGCTCGCCAATCTCGGCCTGCTGGCCATCCTCCACGTGCAAGTTCGCACCGTAGGGAACCGTCAACCGCGACCGCACCTGCCCGTCCGGGGTCAGCATCTGGATCTCGCCTTCCCGGCTGGTGACGATCCGCTCGTCTTCCTTGCTGGAGACGACGGTAATGCGCTCGAACTTGACCTTGCCGTCGACCTTCGACTTGCGCTGCGTCTGCGCCGCGATACGCGCCGCCGTACCACCGATGTGGAAGGTACGCAGCGTGAGCTGAGTGCCCGGCTCACCGATCGACTGAGCAGCGATGATGCCAACCGCCTCGCCGAGATCGACGATCCGCATCGTCGCCGGGTTGCGGCCGTAGCACTGCCGACAGATGCCGCGGCGCGATTCGCAGGTGAGCACCGAGCGGATCCGGACCGACTGGATACCGGATTCCTCGATCGCCTCGGCGGCGTCCTCGTGGATCATCTCGCCGTTCCTCACCAGCCGCTGGCCGTCGATCGGATCGACGACTTCCTCGAGGACCACCGTACCGATGATCCGGTCGCGCAGCGGCTCGATGATATCCTCACCTTCCTTGAGGGCGGAGACCTCGAGGCCGAGGACCGTACCACAGTCCTCCTCGGAGATCGTCACGTCCTGGGCTACGTCGACCAGACGCCGCGTGAGATAGCCGGCGTCCGCGGTCTTGAGCGCCGTATCGGCCAGCCCTTTCCGTGCACCGTGCGTCGAGATGAAGTACTCCAGCACGGTGAGCCCCTCGCGGAAGTTGGAGAGGATGGGACTCTCGATGATCTCGCCGATGCCGCCGGTCAGCTTCTTCTGCGGCTTCGCCATCAGGCCGCGCATACCGGCCAGCTGCCTGATCTGATCGCGCGAGCCTCGCGACCCGGAGTCGAACATCATGAAGACCGGGTTGAAGCCGTGGCGCGACATCTGCAGGCCGCCTATCATGGCTTCGGCGACGTCGTTGTTCGCGTGCGTCCAGGCGTCGATTACGCGGTTGTACCGTTCGCCGTTCGAGATCACGCCGCGCTCGTAGGCGCGGGTGAAGCGCTCCGTGTCGGCCCGGGCCGACGCGATGATCTCCGCCTTCTGCGGCGGGATCTCCAGATCCTCGATGCCGATCGAGGTTCCCCCCACCGTCGCGTACCTGAACCCGAGGTCCTTCAGAGCATCGAGGAACTCGGTAGTCCTCTTCAGTCCGACTTGACGGAAGCTCTGGAAGACCAGCTCCGACGCGGTTCCCTTATTGATCGGCGTGTTGACGAACCTGAGCTCCTCGGGGATGATGTCGTTGAACAGGGAGCGGCCCACCGTGGTCGCCACCCACTCACCGCGGTGGTGGTAGTGGACGGGCGCGTGGTAGTCCAGCGAACCGTCCGGGTTGACGAAGCAGCCGTTGGCGAGCGCCAGCTCCACCTCGTGAATCGCCGCATAGCGCGGCGCCGACTCGATCCGCTCCTGGAAGTTGTCGGGCAGTTTCGTCAGGTAATGGAGTCCCAGCACCATGTCCTGGCTGGGCGTGGCGATCGGTTTGCCGTCCGACGGCTTCAAAATGTTGTTCGAGGACAGCATCAAGACACGGCATTCGATCTGCGCCTCGAAGGATAGCGGCACATGCACCGCCATCTGGTCACCGTCGAAGTCCGCGTTGAACGCCGCACAGACCAGCGGGTGGATGCGAATGGCCTTCCCTTCTACAAGCACCGGCTCGAAGGCCTGAATACCCAGACGGTGGAGTGTGGGCGCCCGGTTTAGCAGCACCGGGTGGTCTTTGATTATATCTTCCAGCACCTCGTAGACGCGCGGGTCATCGCCCCGCTCGACGATCTTCTTGGCCCGCTTCACCGTCTCGGCTTCGCCGCGGCGCTCCAGCTCGTGGATGATGAACGGGCGGAAGAGCTCCACCGCCATCACCTTCGGCAGGCCGCACTGGTGCAGCCTGAGCTCCGGCCCCACCACGATCACCGAGCGGCCCGAGTAATCCACGCGCTTGCCCAGCAGGTTCTGGCGGAAGCGCCCCTGCTTGCCCTTCAGCATGTCGGATAGGGCTTTCAGCGGCCGCTTGCCGCGGCCACGGATCGCTTTACCGCGCCGACCGTTGTCGAACAAGGCGTCCACGGCCTCCTGGAGCATGCGCTTCTCGTTGCGCAGGATTACCTCAGGCGCGCGCATCTCCATCAGCTTCTTCAACCGGTTGTTACGGTTGATGACGCGCCGGTAGAGGTCGTTGAGGTCCGACGTAGCGAAACGACCGCCGTCGAGCGGGACCAGCGGGCGGAGATCCGGCGGCAAGACCGGAATCACGTCCATCACCATCCAGGCTGGCTGGTTGCGCCGCTCAGCGTCCGGGTCGCTGTTCCTGAAAGCGTCGACCACCTTCAGCCGCTTGAGGTGCTGTTTCTTGCGGTGCTGGCTGGTCTCGGTCGCGACCTTGCGGCGCAGGTCCTTGGCCAACTCGACGACGTCGACCTGCTTGAGGAGCGAGCGCACGGCATCGGCGCCGATGTCGGCGAAGAACGCGCCGTCGCCCGCATCCTTGGCCTGGGTCTTGAGCTCGAAGTACTCCTCCTCATCGAGCATCTGCTTGACCTTCACCTTCTGCTTGCCCGGCTCTACCACGACGTAGTTGGCGTAGTAGATGACCTTCTCCAGGTCGCGCAGCGTCATTCCGAGCAGATATCCCATCTGGGACGGCAGCGTCTTGAAGAACCAGATATGCGCCACCGGAACGGCGAGCTCGATATGCCCCATCCGCTCGCGCCGCACCTTCGAGAGCGTCACTTCCACGCCGCACTTGTCGCAGACATGGCCGCGGTAGCGGATCCGCTTGAACTTGCCGCAGTGACACTCCCAGTCTTTGACCGGACCGAAGATCCGCTCGCAGAACAGACCGTCCCGTTCCGGCTTGAACGACCGGTAGTTGATGGTCTCCGGCTTCGTCACTTCACC
>JBDHHZ010000233.1:0-9902 GCA_039589115.1 Gemmatimonadota bacterium
CCGTCTGCGGCCCGAGGTCCGGCTCGGCGAACGGCGCCAGGGCCTCGGGAAAAGCGCTGGTGAGCGTACGCGGCGCCCGCTGGCGCTTCCCGCGCACCATCGAAGCCAGCATGATGGCGTTGGCGGCCGCCTGGCCGCGGTAGTGGTTGTTGGTCACGACGTAGACGTCCTCCACCCGGGCACCTTCAGCCAGTTCCCGGATACGCTCGACCCACGGCGCAAGCTCGTCGCGATCATAGAGGTAGTCGTAGCGAGCGTCGCGACCGGCACCCTCGCGGAACCAGTCGTCGTAGTTGCGGCCGTGCAGGCGGACGTAGCCAACGCGCCCGCTAGCCTCCGCCGACGGGCCGATCGAGCTGCCAAAGAGCGGCTGGTCGATGTTGACGAAGCCGATGCCGCGCTCGCCGAGCCAGCGGTAGAAGTCCGGCACGTTCCACGAGGCATGGCGAACCTCTACGACACGCGGGTAGGTCGAGAAGGCGTCGGCGACATCGCCCAGCCACTCCAGCGACCGATCGTTCGCCTTGAACGACCAGGGGAACTGGATCAGTAGAGCGCCCAAACGGTCGCGCTCCGCCAGGGGGTCGAGGCCGGCGCGCACCATGTCGATTTCATCGGACGTCCATGCCTCGTCGCGCTGATGGGTGAAGCGCTGCCAGAGTTTCGCAGTGAACTTGAAGTCGGGATTGTCGGCGACCCGGCGCGCCCAGCGCGGAGGTACATCTGGGCGCACCGGTCGATAGAAGGTCGAGTTGACCTCTATGGTATCGAAATAACGGGCGAGGAAGGCCAGCGGGTCGAAGCCTTTGGGTGGAGGCTCGGGGTAAACCGCGCCCTGCCAGTCTTCATAACTCCAGCCTGCGGTGCCGAAACGGATCAAGGAGTGTCCTCGACGATTCGCGCTCGCGCCTCCGGATCCCAGCTAGGAGGATCCTCGGCGTTCGCCAACGTCAGCGCCACTTCATAGATCAATCTCGCGATGCGCGATGACTTCTCGAACTTGACCTTCTTCGATTCGTCCGACGGCCGGTGGTAGTCCTCGTGGACCCCGTTGAAGAAGAACACCGCTGGGATGCCCTTACGTGCGAAGCTGAAGTGGTCCGATCGGAAGAAGAAGCGGTCCAGTGGCCAGGGGTCGTCGATCGTAGCCAAGCCCAGGTCGGAGTGTGCGGCTGCCACGCTGTCGACCAGCGCCCCTAACGTCGAGTACGGCTTGCCAATCACCGCGATCGTATCCTCCCAGTTCCGACCGACCATGTCGATGTTCAGGTTCGCGACGATTGCATCGAGCTCGATGGGCGGATGCTCTACGAACCAGGCCGAACCCAGCATCCCCTTCTCTTCACCGCTGACCAGCAGAAACGCCAGAGAGCGCTTGGGCGGCTCTTCCAGCGCGGCAAAGGCCTCGGCGATTTCCAGGACCGCTGCCGTGCCCGAGGCGTTGTCGTCGGCCCCATTGTAGATCGAGTCACCTTCCACGGGCCGACCGACGCCCAGGCCGTCCATGTGAGCGCTGAGCAGCACGTACTCGTTCCTCAGCCGCCGATCGCTGCCCCGGATTATGCCGATCACGTTGGGAGCGGATAACGTCTCGACCCGGAGATCGGCGGATAGCCGCACCTCAGTCCCGCTCCCTGACCCGGACTGCGTGGCTGCGACCGGGGACGCTTCGAAGCCCAGCCGCTGGAACGCCGCCGCCATCGCCACTTCCGATACCAGAGCTGCGGGCAGGCCCGGTTCCACATCGCCCAGGTCGTACCGCGTTCGCCCTTCGGCCAGCCAACCCTCCATGTAAGGCTCGAGGTCCTCCGGCAGGACGAAGATCAGGCCGAGCGCTCCCGCCGCCTTGGCCGCCTTTAGCCACTCTCGCGGCAGCGCGCTGCGACTCAGGCGAGCGATCCAGACCGACGGCTCTGCGCCTTCGACCGCGACCTGGGCCGGAGAACCTCCCACGAATCGCAGCCTGCCCTCGACCGTGCCGGCCGCCCAGGGCAGGCCCCAGAAGTCCGTCTGATGTTGGAGAATGGCCCTCCGGTTCCCGCGCTGCAGCGCCAACGACCAGCCGTCCCCCATCTCGCTCATCACCATCTGATAGCGCTGCGTGTAGCCGCTGGCAGGAGCCTTGAGTCCCATGCGCTGGAATTCCGTCTGAATGTAGCTGGCGGCGATATCCAGCCCCTGGCTTGGCGTCGCGCGGCCCTGCAGGCGATCGGCTGCCAGGAATGAGATCCGCGCCCGCATGTCGCCCGGCGTGATATCGTGATCCCCGCTCGGGCTCCCTGGCGCGCCACTGCAGCCGAGCCATGCTGCTGCTGCTGCTGCCGCTGCCAAGGCCCAGCAGCGAATTCTGCTTTCGATCACTTTGCCACCTTTCGGTGAGGTCTGAGAGCAATATCCAGCACCCAACACCCAGCATCCCATGACCAAATAAGACCTCAGTCACCAATTATCAATCAGCAATAGCCCAGGCTCAATCCCCGGACATTCGATCACGTCCCTTGGCTGTTGGCAGTTGGGGCTTGGCCATCGGTCAATGAAGTCCCCACTTCATCATCGACTCTTGGGTGTCGGATATTGGATATTGAGTTATATGTTTCGTGTACGCCATGACTCCGCAAACACGCACCCCGCTAAGGGCGCCGACGCGCCGCACTCCCATTCTATGAAGGATCACCTGAAGAGCCGGCCCGATCTTCTCGATCCTGCGGAGCTCGACGCCCTCGGTGGCCTGGAGCTCGTCGCCCGGGCCGTGGTCACCGGTTTCATCTCCGGCTTGCACAGCTCGCCCAGCCGCGGCTTTTCGGTGGAGTTCGCGGAACATCGCGCCTATCGTCCCGGCGACGATTTCCGCTTCGTCGACTGGAAGAAGTACGGTCGATCGGACCGCTTCTTCCTCAAGCAGTACGAGCAGGAGACGAACCTGTCAGCCCAGGTCTGCCTCGACGTCAGCCTGTCGATGGACTGGCGCAGCCGCGAGGCCGGCCTCCTGACCAAACTGGCGTATGCGAAGCGGCTGGCCGCCAGCTTGACCTTGCTGTTGATCCGACAGGGCGATCTGGCCGGGCTGATCTGCTTCGCGGAGCGCGTGCTCGGTCGCACCGCACCACGGGGGACCCTCGCCCACTGGACGGAGCTTGTGCGCCAGCTTGCGGCACAGCCTGCCGGCGAGTTGAGCGCCGCCGCGGAGGCGCTGGACGAGGTCGCCGCTCGCGGCCGGCGCAGGGGGTTGGTCATCCTGGTGTCCGACCTCCTGGTCGACGAGCCAGCCACGCAGCGGGCGTTGAAGAAACTGCGTCACCAGGGCCATGAGGTGCTCGTCTTCCACATACTCGACCCTGGCGAGCTCGAGTTGCCCGGCGCCGGCGATGCGGTTTTCGTCGACCCGGAGACGGGCGATGAGGTTCCCGCCCGCTCCGCCGAGCTCCGCACTCAGTATCGCGAGGCCGTCGCTTCCGCACTTGACGAGTGGCGACGCGTGTGCGGCTCGCACAAGATCGATTATCACCCGATCGCGACCGATCAGCCGCTGGCGCTCTGCCTGGGCGAATACCTTC
Organism: Gemmatimonadota bacterium; assembly: GCA_039589115.1. Classification (GTDB taxonomy): domain Bacteria; phylum Gemmatimonadota; class Gemmatimonadetes; order Palauibacterales; family KS3-K002. Next base: position 3,555 of record JBDHHZ010000233.1, read on the forward strand.
ACACACGCACGCGCCTAGGGTGATCGGATTCCTCTACCCCGTCCTGGGACTGGCGGCGCTCGCTGCGCTGATACCCGTCTTCCTCCACCTTATCCGGCGCCGCGAGCTGCATCGGGTCACGTTCCCGGCCATCCGCTACCTTCGCCGGGCCGAGCAGCGCCATGCTAGGCGGCTGCGCCTACGACATTTGATGCTGCTCGCCGTTCGCGTGATCGTCATCCTTCTTCTCGCAGTAGCCGCGATGGGCCCATTGGCCGGCCGCGGCGGCCCAGCCGACCATCGTGCCACCGCGCTCGCCATTCTGATAGATGACTCCCAGAGCTCGGCCCAGATCGTCGGCGAGCGTTACCTGCTCGATCTCTATAGGGAACGCGTCGAGCTCACCCTCGAGCTGACCACCGCAGATGACGAGATCGCTCTGTTCAGCGGCGTGCGGCCCGACGCCGGTGTCCTGGCGCGCGAGCCGGCGGGCGTACGAGAGTACCTGCGAGGCCTGCGACCCGCCGCCGGACGCGCCGACCTGGGGAGCGCGATCCGCCGGGCCCACGCATGGCTCGAGCCCTTGGGCGGCCGAGCTCGCGAGATCCACATCTACACCGACCTACAGAGGGTGTCGCTCCCACCCGGTGCCGCCGGCGCGCCGGGACCGGAGGTCGTGCCGCTCACCGCGGGGCGGCCGATGACGGTGTCCGTCCCGCTCCGCTGGTTTGGGGAGGAGAGGCCTGCAGATCGCATTGTGGTAAGGCTCGTCGTGGGAGACGACGTCGTCGCAGTCGCCGAGGCCGCGTTCGGAGAGTCGGCGCTGCTCAGTCTACCGGCGCAGGACCATGGTTGGGTGCAGGGTTACGTCGAGATCGATCAGCACGGCCTCGTGGCCGACGACCGGCGGCACTTCACATGGTACGCCCGGCCCCCGACACGCGTCGCCGTACTCGGGGACGCCGGCCCTTTCCTCGACCACGCTCTGGAGACCCTACAGCGGGGCGGCCGGCTACAGCTCGAGTCGCCCGACGCCGCGGAAGTCTGGATCCTGGCAGGCGGAGAGCGTCTCGAGGAGGGTCTGGCTGGCGAGGTGTCGGTGATCGTCGTTCCTCCGGCGACGCCTGAACAACCGGCTGGCACGCGCGCGGATACCGTGGCGCTACGAGGCCGACGGCCAGAGCCGCGGGGTCAGGCGAATCGACGTAGGCGCGCCGCTGGAGGGGCTGAGCGGTCTGGAGATCCGGCTGGCGTATCGACTCGTCCGCCATGGTCTCTCGGCCAGTGACACGACCCTGCTCAGCCTCGGAGACGGATCTGCCTGGCTGGTCAGAGGCGCCACGCCAGATAGCGCAGCCTACATGCTGCTCGCCACACCGCTCACCGAAGAGGCCTCGGACGTGCCGTTCCTGGATGCCGCGCTAGGCGACTGGGTGCGACGAGGCACGACCGCCGGTACCATCTTCGACGGGGCTACATCGATCCGAATCCCCCCCAGAGCCAGGGAAATCAGATACCCCGATGGCGCCACAGTCGCCGCAGAGGGAGGCGCGCCGTTCGAGGCGACTCAGCCGGGCAACTACGCGGTACTCGAGGGAACCGATATCATTGCGGCCTTCTCGCTCAACGCCCCGCTGGCCGAGGCCGATCTGGTCACGGGCGAACCAGAAGACCTGGAAGCTCTCCTCCCGGGAGCGGAATGGTCATGGGTGCGCGGGACCGAGCCGGCGGATTGGCAGAGCTCCGTCTTCAGTGCCCGGCGCGGTAGGGCTGCCTGGAAGCCCCTTGTTGCGCTCCTCCTCCTCGTTTCTATTGTCGAGGCGGCGCTGGCGGCCGCAGGCAGGCGACGGGCGGGCATCCCGGCCGCGACCCGAGTCAAACAGACTGAACGGGCTGAGAAAGCAATCTAGGCGTCAGTGATCATAGAGAGCCTCCGCACCACGAAGGAATTCCACCGGCTGGCGGCCGACATTCCCGGCCCGGGAAGCCTGCGAACGCTCGCCGGCCTCGGCGGGTCGTCGCCGGCCGTGCTGGCCGCCGCGCTCGTCGAGGCAGGCGCGGTGCGCAGCTTGCTGCTCGTCGCCCCGACGGCGCCCGCGGCGGAGGAAGTCGAGGCGGACCTCGAGGCGCTCGTTCCCGGCCGCGCTCGCGTCTTCCCGCAGCGCGAGTCGGTACATCCCGACCTCGCCGACCCCCACATCGAGATCTCCGCACGCCGGGTGGACGCCCTACAGGCAATCATCGTGGGGCGGTCGCGCATCCTCGTGACCACGGGGCGGGCGCTCGGCGAGCGGTTCACGGTCCCCGTCAGTTGGGCCGACCTCGAAATCCGCCTGGAGCCCCAGCAGGAGCTCGATCGCGACACCCTCCTGGTCGACCTCGATAGAGCCGGGTACAAGAAGGTCTCGATGGTCGAGGCGGTGGGCGAATATTCCGTGCGCGGCGGTATCATCGACATCTACCCGATCACTACTCTCGATCCCGTCCGCCTGGAGTTCTGGGGGGATCGGATCGAGTCGGTTCGTTCGTTCGACATACTCGACCAGCGCTCGATCGCCCACCTGAAGTCAGTACACCTTCTACCCGTCACCTTCCCGGGCCAAGGCTCGAACGGGCCCTCGGAAGAGGACGCTTCGAACCAGACCACGGGCAACTTGCTCGAGCTGTTACCCGAAACGACGCTCGTCCTTCAGATCGACACCGACAAGGAGGAGGACGAGCGACGACGGAGTTGGGACGAGCTTCAGCGCCGGACCGAGACGCCGCAGTTGTACCAGGATGATCCGGAAGCGGCGCGCTCCAAGCTGGATCGCTTCGGCCGATTGTCTGTCGTGCCGTCCCAGGCCGATGCCGACCTCGACTTCCATTTCAGCGCTACACCCATCATCGATCGCCGAATCGACCGCCTCATCGCCGCTATGCGAGAGGCCGCTGCAGCCGGCGCACGTGTGCTCATCCTCTGTGACAACGAAGGCCAGCTCGAGCGACTGGAAGAGATCATCGCCGACGCGGCCGGCAGAGCGATCCTTCGTCAGATCACCCTGGGGCTCGGCCCTCTGGCCGCCGGGTTCGTTCTCGCCGGCGCCGATCCGCCACTCTGGATTTTCACTGACCACGAGATCTTCCGACGCGCCCGCCGGCCGCGCCGCCGTCCCCAGGCCGCCAGCCGGGCGACGCTGGAGTCGCTCTCGGCCCTCTCAGCCGGCGACTACGTGGTCCACCTCGACCACGGTATCGGTCGCTACCGGGGACTGGAAAGAATGAAGGTCGGTGGTGGGGAGCTGGAGACACTGGTCATCGAGTACGGCGGCGGCGACATCCTGCGCGTGCCGCATTACCGGGCCGACCTCGTGGAGCGCTGGATAGTCGATGCCGACGATGGCGACGATCGGCCCGCACCCAAGCTCCAGCGCCTCGGTAGCAAGAACTGGCAGCGCCTGAAGAAGCGTGCCCAGGATTCCATCCAGACGATGGCGGCCGAGCTCCTGGAACTGTACGCCGCCCGTCGCGTCAACTCCGCTCACGCCTTCAGCCCCGACACCCGCTGGCAGCGCGAAATGGAATCGGCGTTCATCTACGATGAGACCCCAGACCAAGAGCGTGTCGCCGAACAGGTCAAGCGCTCGATGCAGCAGGGTACCCCCATGGACCTGCTGATCTGCGGCGACGTCGGCTATGGCAAGACCGAGATCGCGATTCGGGCCGCGTTCAAAGCCGCTCAGGACGGCCTACAGGTAGCCGTCCTGACGCCAACCACCGTACTCGCGGAGCAGCACCTCCAGACGTTCCGGGCTCGTCTCGCCGACTACCCCGTGATCGTCGAGGTGCTCTCGCGCTTCCGCACAGCCAAGGAACAGGAAGATGTGGCGCGCCGGTTGGGCGAGGGCACCATCGACGTAGTGATCGGGACACATCGCCTCCTCTCGCCGGACGTTCGGTTCAAGAACCTGGGCTTGCTGGTCGTCGACGAAGAACAGCAGTTCGGTGTAGCACAGAAGGAGCGGTTGAAGGCGCTGAGACGGAGCGTCGATGTCATCACCATGACCGCGACTCCGATCCCGCGCACTCTGCATATCTCGCTCAGCGGGTTACGCGACCTGGCCGTGATCCGAACGCCGCCGCGCAACCGCCAGCCGATCATCACGCACATGATGACGTGGGACGACCAGACGATCGAAGACGCCATCCGCCTCGAGGTCGACCGCAGTGGCCAGGTCTTCTTCGTGCACAACAGGGTGGAGACGATACGGGAAGTAGCCGCCAAGGTCAGGCGCTTGCTACCCGATCTGCGAATCGAGATCGCCCACGGCCAGATGCCGGAGCGTAAGCTGGAACAGGTGATGACCGAGTTCGTGCGCGGCGATATCCAGGTCCTGGTGGCCACCGCCATCATCGAGAACGGCCTCGATGTGCCGAACGCCAATACGATGATCATCCACAGGGCCGACTACTTCGGGTTGGCGCAGCTCTACCAACTGCGCGGCCGCGTCGGACGCTCACACCAGCGAGCCTTCTGCTACCTGATCGTGCCGCCCAACCTGCCGCAAGAGACCGAGCGCAGGCTCAACTTGCTGGAGAAGCACACGGAGCTCGGCGCCGGCTACCGGCTCGCCCTCAAGGACCTCGAATTGCGGGGCGCCGGCAACCTGCTGGGCACCGAGCAGTCAGGGTTCGCTCAGGCCGTTGGGTTCGACACGTATCTAAGGCTGCTGGAGGACACGGTGGCGGTGATGCGTAGCGGCGACAGCGCGACCTCGGGGCGCCGGCAGGCGCCGGAGGTCTCGATCTCCGGGGCTACCTATATTCCTGATAGCTTCATCCCAGACGAGGGACAGAAGCTCGACCTGTACAGGCGGCTATCCAAGGCTAGCGGCCTGGACGAGCTGGCGAACCTCACATCGGAACTGCGAGATCGCTTCGGGCGATTGCCGGATGAAGTCAGCCGCCTGATTGCCGCCTCGCAGATCGGTATTCTGGGTACCCAGCTGGGCGTGGAGCGCGTGCTCGCGACTACGGACACCGCACGCATTAACTTCCGGCGCGGGGCCATGCCTCGACTGACGTCGCTGCGCGACGCCATGGCCGGCCGCGAGGTGGAGGTGGACGTGCGGAGGCTGCAGCCGCTATCCCTGGTTTTTCGCCTCGCCGGGTCACAAGATGTAACGCCTATAATCGTCGAAGCGTTGGAGAGGATGCTGGAGGAGCAGCAGGAACTCGGGAAAACAGGATGAACATGAAAAGACACTCTACGCTGCCGGTGCTCGTTTGCTCGCTCGCTATGGGGCTGGCGGCATGCTCGTCCGCCCGCGAGGGCATGGAGGGCCACAACGGTGCCGTCGCCAGGGTCGAAGGACATGTCTTGACCATCGAGGATGCCGCCGAACTGGTCGGTTTTGGCGTCCCGCTGCTCGAGACCCCGGAAATCGCCGCGGTCGACGCAGTGGTCAGTTTCTGGGTCGGCTACACGCTGCTGGCCAGCGAGCTCGCCAGCGCCGACACGTTCTCCGACGTCGACGTCGGTCCGATGATCCGGCTCCAGTACGCCCAGAATATGGTGTGGAAGCTGCATGCGGACGTGATCGAGGCAGATGCGGAGCCGTCTGGGGCTGAGCTGCGCGAATCGTATGAGAGGGAACAGCCGTACACGCGCGTGTTCGCCCAGCACATCCTGATCCGGGTACCCGATGCGGCGACGGAAGCGGAGGCCGACAGCCTGCGGCGCGTCGCCGACGGTATCCGCGAGCAGGCACTCGTCGGCGCGGATTTCTCCGAGCTGGCACGGGTTCACTCCGAGGACCTGGCCACCTACACTCGTGGCGGCGAACTCGGCTGGGTCGGCCCGGAACGCCTGGTGCCCGAACTGGAGCAGACGGTCCTTGCCATGCAGCCCGGCATGATCGGTGAAACAGTGAGGTCCCGGCTCGGGTATCACATCTTCAAAGTCACAGACCGGCAGGCGCCGGAGTACGAGCAAATGCGGGATGAGTACCGGAGTAGTTACCTACAAAGGCGCACGGGCAGCCTGGAACAGATCTACCTCGACTCTCTGTTCGATGCAGGTCGGGTACGCTACGCACCGGGTGCCGTCAGCCTGGTGAAGCGGCTGGCCGGATCGACGGGTCTGGAGCGGCTGAGCCCGGCAATGCGAAGTGCGGTCCTGGTGAGGTTCAAGGGCGGCGTGCTGACGGTCGGCGAATGGGCCGACTTCGTCCAGAGAGGTGCGCCTACCTCGCGGCGCCTGTTCGCCGTCTCCGACTCGGCAACGCTGCACGGTTACCTGAGAGAGATGACTCGCAACAAGCTTCTCACGAGAGCGGCGATTGACCTGGGCTATTCCGTCTCGGAGGCGAAGTTCGATAGCCTCCGCAC
>JBDHHZ010000234.1:0-6478 GCA_039589115.1 Gemmatimonadota bacterium
CCGATCCGTGTGGCTTACCAGGCGCCTGTGGAAGTGCGTGCCCCTGACGTTTGGCATCTTCATTCCCGCCATATATCTGAAGAGGCGCGACGGCTGGGCGTACTACTTCAACGTCCGGGACCGAGATGAGCTAGTGCGGCTGACGACGGACATGATAGCAAGCGCGCCCGGACCCGAGTCAGGCGGCGGACCCACCGAGGATCTCGTTGCCCCAGTCTGAGATGGCTGTGGCTAGCTCCTCCATCACCTCATCGGTTGTCCTGCCGGATCGCTTCAGCACGCCGAAGGAATGATCGCCGCCCTCGACGACGTGTAGGGTGGCCCGCTCACCGATTCGCTCGCACGCCGGCCGAAACAGATCGAGGTCTGCGAGGGAGTCGCGGGTCCCTTGAAGGAACAACATCGGTAGATCGACGTCGTCGAGGTGGTCGGCACGTCGGACGCCCGGTTTTCCCGACGCGTGCAGCGGAAACCCCAGAAAGACCAGGCCCGCCACACCGGTCAGCGACGCCCCGGCGGCCGCGCTGGAGGTCATACGACCACCCATCGACTTCCCTCCGGCGACAAGAGGCACGCCCCTGCGCCGAGCGCGCGCTGCTTCTATCGCAGACCGGACTGTCGCCTGGAGGAGATGCGGCGGGTCGGGCCGTTTGCGCCCGCACTCCATATACGGAAACTGGAAGCGGAACGTGCCGATCCGCTTATCAGCAAGAAGCCGCGCCAGCGTTTCCAGGAATGGGTGCTGCATGCCGGCACCGGCGCCGTGGGCCAATACATACAGGAAACGCGGATTTTCGGGCTCGAGCAAAATCGTCGAGACTCGAACCGCCGTAGGCTCTACCGAGAATCCGATGCGTTCTTCGCGCACCGGTCAGTCGGAGTGCAGAGAGCGCTCAGCCGCCGCCTCGCATCCTCTCCAGAGCCTCGGGCTTAAACTCCCAAAGAACGTTGACGATGACCCACTTGCCGTCGTACTTGCCGATATGAAGGTAGTCGATCCAATCGTGGGCAACGATCTTCACGCTGGCTGCGTTCTCGAAGATGTCCAGGATGGTCACGTCCATTTGGCGCTCAGCTTCGGGAGTGCGTGTCCCGTAGCCGCTGGCCGTGGCAGCAACCAACTCCTCCGCAGTCATGTTCCTGAGCTGACTATTACCGCTGCTCGGTTCGGTCAATACGATTCGTTTCGACAGTTCGGGATGCAGAGCCCCGTCCATCCGCTCGCCGTCGCCCGTGTAATAGCCCTCAATGTAGTCGAGGGCCGTCTTAACGATCGCCGCGGAATCTGCGGCGCTCTGCGCCAGCATCGCGCTAGGTAGGACCAGGAAAGCCGCCAGCACCATCAGAAGTCGCTTCATCATCGCTAGCTCCTCAATTGTGTGCTCGGTGCCGAGCTCATCGACCTGCCATCTGTAGGGTTCTGTTTCACCCCTAGACTACGGAAGCTACCGGGGTAACGTTTCGTACGCACCACCTCACCGCAACCACATGGTATGGAACGGCCTTATGCAAACACAGAGACTGACCTTTGAGGGCGCAACGGGCGCAACGTTATCGGCCCGGCTCGAGCTTCCGGTCGACGAACGGCCGGTCGCCTATGCCCTGTTCGCTCATTGCTTCACCTGCTCGAAGAACTACAAGGCCGTGGTCAATATCAGCCGGGCCCTGGCCCAGGCCCGAATCGGTGTCCTGCGCTTCGACTTCACTGGACTCGGCGAAAGCGAGGGCGAGTTCTCGGACACCACCTTCTCCTCGAATGTGGAAGACCTGGTGGCTGCTGCCGAGTTCATGCGGCACGAATGGGAGGCGCCGGCCATACTGATCGGCCACTCGCTTGGAGGCGCGGCAGTGCTCCAAGCGGCACATCGCATCCCGTCGTGCAAGGCTGTGGCCACTATCGCCGCACCGGCGGAGCCCAGGCACGTGATGCGCCACTTGAAGAGCTCGGTAGACCAGATCCGGGAGTGCGGGTCAGCTGAAGTCATGCTCGCCGGCCGCCCCTTCACGATCAAGAAGGGCTTTCTCGATGATCTCGACGAGCAGAACATGGCGGAGATCATCCGAACGCTGGGCCGGGCCTTGCTCGTCTTTCATTCCCCTTCCGACACGAACGTCGGAGCCGACGACGCAGCACGCATCTACAGCCTGGCTGCAGAGCCCAAGAGCTACGTCTCCCTCGAGGGTGCCGACCATCTGCTGTCGCGCCCGGAAGATTCTCAGTACGTCGGGGCCGTGATTGCGGCCTGGGCAGCACGCTACCTGGACGCTTCGCAGGAGCCGCGACGCGAGGAGCGGGGCGGGGACAGCCAGGTCATCGTTCGAACCGGCAGGGCGCACTATCGGACCGAGATCCTCGCCGCCGGTCATTCACTTCTGGCCGACGAACCGGAAACCGCCGGCGGGGCCGACGCCGGGCCATCGCCGTTCGGGCTGCTGATGGCCGCACTGGGCGCCTGCACCACGATTACGCTACGCATGTACGCCGACCGCAAGGAGTGGCCACTGGAGGAGATCGGAGTGAGCCTGCGGCACCGCAAGCTGAAGGCGGGTGAAGCGACTGATGAGATCAGCCAGAAGCTCGAGCTCGCCGGGCCACTAGACGGCGAGCAGCGCGCGCGGTTGCTCGAGATCGCCCACCGTTGTCCGGTGCATCGCGCTCTGGGGGCCGGGGTGAGCATGCCGATGCAGCTGCGCGGTGAAACCGAGGCGTGATTAGGCGATCGCCGTTATGTGATGGATCCCGCCAAGCCGCTCCATAGCTAGTTTGGCAGAATGGACGCCGCTCTGAATAGACCGTCGGCCGACTGCAGTACTTTGCCCCTGAGGCGCGCCGGCAAGTCCGGATGATCCTCGAGGAAACCTCGAACCGCCCGCGTTGCGCTCTCCGAGCTATGTCCGGCAAGCGTCGCATCGAGCCAGTTCTTCGGGAAGAAGATATCGCCGGTCGCCTGTATCTCTTCGAGCAACTCTAGGCTGGGCAGGATGTGCTTCTCCGCTGCGCCCGCGCGAAGTGGGTGGTGCAGGTACCCCAGAGCCTCCAGTACCCACGGTTCGTGCTCGCGGTTCGCAACGTCCCGCAGACTCTCAAAGAACCGATCTCGAACCGCAAGATCAGCAGATAGTGCGGGCCGCACGAAGATGAAGCGCGCGGCACGATCCGGGTTCTCGATGCGAGCTTCCTGCCGATCGAGTATGCTCTCCCAAGAGTCGACCTCGCGTACTGCGAGCTCGAACGCCAGCCGCGTGTAGTCGCGCTCTGAAAGCGGCAGACCCTCGATCGTCAGTTCACCGTCCCAGATGCCCTCCAGGCGACCCAGTGCGTCATCAGATACAGCGACGGAACGAAATGCGTTGAAGTAGGTCGCCTTGAGACTTGCCGACTCCGCCCCAGCGATCAGCCCCCAAAGGAGAGATTCGATTTCCGGAGCCCGGCGGTTACGCTCGGGCACCGGCAGATATCGCCAATAGCAGGCCCGCAGGTAACCAAGGAGGCGCTGGGTGAGCAACTCGTCGCTCTCGGACACGAGCGCGGCACCGAGTACATCGACGAATCGCTCCGGCCTCACCCGGCCTTCGAGCACCGCATCCCAGAGATTTAGCCAGACAACCCCTCGTGTCAGCGCCCCGGAGAGGGAGCTCACGTTATCGAGCAGGTACGCGAGGCTCGCCGTATCCAGCTCGAATAGCCCGTAGCCGACCCCCATGCCGTTCGGCAGGATGAAATCGGGCGCTGGTCCCTGGACGTCGGTGATCTCAGCGCTCGCGGCGTCGAGCTGTACTGGCAGCACGCGTACGTCGGCAGGTCGGGCGAGCATCACGTGGAGTTGCTGGCTCCAAACGCGGCCGGCTCCTGCAGGATCGGACTGCTTCAGGGCCAGGGAGATGAAATTCCCTTCAGCATCGATCGATGGCGCCACATTGACTGTAGGCCGGCGCGACTCTTCGACCCAGACGCGGCTCCATGTTGCGAGGTCGCCCTCAGTACGTGAGTCGAGTATCCGTATGAGGTCGGGCCATGCGGCGTTGCGGTACTGGTACTCGAGCAAGTACTGGCGGAGCCCCTCTCTCAATCGCTCCATGCCGATCAGGGTCTCGAGCTGCCTCATCACGATCGGCGCTTTCTGGTAGATGATCGCGCCGTAAAGCGTCCCTGCCTCGTTCAGGTTGTCCAGCTCCTGCCGGATTGGATTAGCGCCCTCGCTACGGTCGACGGCATAAGCCGCCGGATAGTGGGCCAGGAGGAAACGCAACTCGTGATCAACTTCTGGAAAGGAAGGGTTGACGATCTTAGCCGCCATGAAGTTGGCAAAGACCTCTTTCGTCCAGACATCGTTGAACCAGTCCATCGTGACAAGGTCGCCGAACCACATATGCGAGGTCTCGTGCGCGATGAGACTGGCCCGCCGCAGCATGGCGTTCTGCGTGGCTGATTCGTCGAGGAAGAGACTGGACGCCCGGTAGAGTATCGCACCCGGGTGCTCCATCCCTCCGTACTGGAAGGACGGGATGAGAACGAAGTCGAACTTCTCGAACGGATACGGGATCCCCGTATAGTCCTCCAGCCAGTCGAGCGCTGTTGCATGCAGGTCGAAGATAGCGCTCGTGTTCCTCGCCACCTTCGTGCTGTCTGTCTCGCGATGGTAGATCCGCATCTCACGACCGCCGCGTGCGCCTCGGACCACCTGGAAATCACCGGCCGCGAACGAGAACAGATACGTGCTGATGGCCTTCGTCTCGGCGAAAGCGAACACGGCCCGTCCACCGCTCACGTCATGTTCGATCTGCCTGCCGTTTGCTACGGCCTGCCATGACGCTGGCACCTCGAGAGTCAGGTTGAACCGCGCCTTCAGGTTGGGCTGGTCGAAGCAGGGGAAGGCGAAGCGTGCTCGATCGGGCACGAACAGCGTGTAGAGGAACTCGCGATTCCGGTTGAGAGAGCCATCTCCCGCCAGAAACTCTATCTCGACCTCGTTTCTGCCGACCTGTAGAGCGGCAGCCGGGATCACGATGTGGTCATTGACGATCTCGAAGCCGATGTCCGCGGCGCCGACTCCCACCGAGCTGACGCTGGCGCGGGGCTGCTTGAAATCGATGCTCCAGGAGACACCAAGTGATGCGTCGGGAGCCTCGACCCTCTCGCAGCCCGATAGCAGCACGGACACGAGCGCTGCCCCGAGAACCCGCGCCGCCGTTCTAGGCCTCATGGATTTCTCTTGTTTCGACGACCGCGCCTACTGGTCCGGAGTTATCAGCAGTTCTACATATGCCACTACGGCATCGATATCACGGTACCCGAGCCCATGGAAAGCCCAGTGCGGCATCCAGTGCGGCATACCGCCCTCTGTGCCGGTATAGATGCGGCGGCGCAGAGCTTCGTAGTCTTCCGCGTATTCCCAGTCTTCGGCCAGGAAGGAGGGCACCTTGCCCTCGAGCCCCAGCGGTTCGACAGCCTCGCCGTCACCCCGGCCCCTACCGCCGTGACACTTCTCGCAGCTCGCCCGCCAGACCACCCCGCCCCGCTCCAGCGCCACCGAGTCAGCCCGGGCCGCCAGCAATCTCGCTTCCTTCTCGGCCTCGGTCTCCTGCCTGCTGCACGCGGCACCAGCGACGAGCGTCAGGCTCACGAGCGCTACGACCAGTCTGCAACGCATCGTCTCCCCCTTTACGCGCTTGTGGATAACGGCTGGCATCTAGCTTAGAGGTTTTTGCGATGTCACTGTCGCCAGGCGCCGTCTTCAGCTGTCTACGGCTGCGCCCGGACGCACGCAGGTGCCCCCGCTCGTCTGGCAAACCCTACGTGTATGGCTTAGATTTTTTCTTCTGCCGCCAGGCAGAGGGCACAGAGTTCGCAGCTCAGCGTGAGGGACCATGGAAGATTCCCGGAACGAGACGGCGGGCGAAGAAGAGCTGAAGGCGGTCGATACCGGTGGTCCGCCTTGCGGTGAATCGCAAGCCGACGGCGTGCCATGCGAGGAGTTGGGGTCGGACTGTGAGGACTGCGATCAGGCCGAAGCGGAATCCCGCGAGGTCTACAAAGCGCGCGGTAGTTCCGGCTAGGGCGATCCTTTTAGTCCGGCAGGGCAAAGGCGACGATATAATCGCCTAGCGTGGTTTCCAGGCTACCGTGTCCGCCGGCGGCTATCACCACATACTGCTTGCCGTCTGGCCGTATCCTATAGGTCATCGGGGTCGCTTGCCCACCGGCCGGCAGACGTCCCTTCCACAGCTCTTCGCCGGTCTCCGAGTCGAAAGCCCGAAGGTAGTCATCCATCGCAGCGCCGATGAACACGAGGCCGCTTCCCGTAATGATCGGGCCGCCGAGGTTGGGGGTGCCCCACTGGATCGGCATGGGGACCGGCGCTATGTCGCGGATCGTGCCCAGCGGTACGCCCCAACTCACAGACCCGTCGGCGAGATCGACCGCTACGAGCTTGCCCCAGGGCGGAGGCGTACACGGGATGTCCCATGGGGACACCAA
>JBDHHZ010000235.1:0-5076 GCA_039589115.1 Gemmatimonadota bacterium
GCAGGTCTCCAGTATCGTCGCGACGACGCGCGTCTTCAAGCTCGTGCAGAACGACTCCACCCTGACCATCATAGGCGTCGCCGGCGGTGATATCGTCCTCTACCACGACGGCCGAGAGGTCGAGAGCCGCATCGAGGGACTGGGCACCACAGTTACGAAGGCGAAGTGGGACGATGAGAGGCTCGAGGTCGAACGCAAGCTCGAGGGTGGAGCCAAGCTCGCCACGACCTACGAGCTCCTAGAAGGCGGTCGGCAGCTATCGCTCGTCTTCAAGGTGAGCGGCGTGCGGCAAAGCATCGAGTTCCGACGCATCTATGACGCCGCCGAGGGCTATTAGTCGGTGGCCGGTAGCCGGTGGCCGGTGGCCGGTGGCCGGTGGCCGGTGGCCGGTGGTCGGTGGCCGGTGGCCGGTGGCCGGTGGTCGGTGGCCGGTGGCCGGTGGCCGGTGCTCGGTAGTCGGTAGTCAGTAGTCAGTAGACAGTCCGTTTCCCTGCCTCTCTCTCGAGGGCGTAGCGCACCGCTCGCAGGGCGGTCGCCGCGGTTCGCAATTCCGCTGCTGAGACGCCCGGTTCCAGCCCTTTCCAAAGACCCGTCTCGCGGCGGTTCATCTCCTCAACGGACCCTCTCCCGGAAGCCGTCAATCGCACCAAGGGCGACCTCTTGTGGGCCGGGTTGTCGGTGAGCTCGAGATAACCCCGCTCGACCAACGGATTCACCAGCGCCTGAACGTGCTGGCGCGTCACCGATCGGGCACGGGCCAGCTGCGGCACCGTTCGCGGACCGTGGCGCGACAAGTCCTTGAGCAGGTACCGCCTCCCGGCCGACAGCGCCCCCCGGCCGTGGACCTCCGCCGCTACGCCACGCAGCCGGCGAAATAGCAAGACGCTCTCATCTATCAGGGCTACCACGGCCCCGGGCTCGATCGCCTTCCGCTCCCGGGTCCTCTCCTCGGCCGCGGCGTGGTCACGCACCCTGGCATCCGTTCGAGTTGCCGGCGACGGCGCGTCGGCCAGCTGCCCGAGCGTAAGCGGTCCTAGGCTTCTCACAACCTCACCTCCCCTGCAAGTCGAGGCGCCAAGCGAGCTTCCGCATCTGCAACCATATTACCATAATGACAGCTATACTGTCAATATGTCTATAAACGTTTGTTTCTTGTGACGGGACTAGTGGTTGGCCACAGTGGCGATGACGTGCAAGCCCGAGTCGGCCGGCGGATCCTCGGAGCGGACACCGTACCACGGGAAAGGGAGGACGCGGCGGGGGCCACGAGCGGACATTCGGAGCGCCCCGGCCCGTGCAGCATCTCGGCCCGAGCGCCGCGCGACATGAAGCGAGGGCCCCCGCCGTGTCCGACCGCCAACCGCGACATGAAGCGAGAGGTTTCGCCGGCCGACTCCTTCCACGCCTGATCGCTTCTGTGTCCGACCACTAGGAGAGCGCCATCTCCACGCCCTTCTCGGCGTGAATGAGGGCGGTGTCAAACACAGGCAGTGGCGAGTCGTCCTGCTTGACGAGCAGGCCGATCTCCGTGCAGCCGAGGATGATCCCCTCGGCACCCCGGTCGGCCAGCGCCGAGATGATGCGCACGTAACCCTCGCGTGACTGGTCGAGGATCTGGCCCTGACACAGTTCGCTGTAGATCACCCGGTCGACGAGGGCCCTGTCCGCGTGATCGGGAACGAGCACCTCGAGCCCATGCTTCTCGGCGAGGCGGTCCTTGTAGAAATCCTCCTCCATTGTGAAGCGTGTACCGAGCAGTCCTACACGGAGTATCCCGGCGGCGCGAATCCGCTCCGCAGTCGCATCGGCGATATGGACGAGCGGGATGCGGACCGCCTCCTCGATGGCCGAAGCGACCTTGTGCATGGTGTTGGTGCAGAGGAGGATGAAATCGGCGCCGCCGCGCTCGAGGCGGCCGGCCTCGGCGGCGAGCAACTGGCCGGCCCTATCCCATTCCGCAGCGTCCTGGAGCCGCTCGATCTCGTCGAAGTCGACGCTATACATCAGGATCTTGCCGGAGTGCTGCCGGCCGAGGCGGCGGCGCACTTCCCTATTGATGATCCGGTAGTACTCGACCGAGGACTCCCAGCTCATGCCGCCCAGTAGGCCAATTACTCGCATGGGACCCTCTCCGGTTGTCTCTGAGCCGGCACCCTGCTGACGGGCACCTCCGGCTTACGGCTCGACGCTCAAATCGGCTACGTGCAGATTGAGCCCGTGGTTGACGCGGAGCCCAACGACACCGCCGACCTCCAACTGCGATCGCGGCAGGCTGGCCACTTTCTCGCCGTTCACGAAGAATTCCACCTGCTCCGCCCCGCACTCTATGGTCAGCACGTTCTCGGCCGTGCCTTCCTGTCCTTCGTGTTTGACGATGGCGGCACTCTCCGTCCACGGGATCAGCGTATGCGTTTCGCTACCGGCCCTGTGCTTGACCAGGAAGCGGCCGTCCTTGCGGATCAAAAAGTAGAGATAGGATTGGTTGGCCGCCTCGAGGTTCTCACCGCCGATGAACAAGCCGAAGCCTTCCCTGCGGTCGCCGGGGAAGAGGAAGATCTTCGACTGCAGACGATACTCGCCGTCGGCCGTCTGCGACGGGTCATAGAGGATTGTCGCCGGGCCGGTGGTGATATGCCAGCCCGGTGGCATCGTCACGAAGTAGAGCGCCGAATCGGGCGCCGGCCGGTCGAAGCGCACCTTCCAATGAGCGGGGCGCTCGAGATCTTGCGCGAACAGGGTCGAGGCACTCAGAACGAGCGCCAGCGATAGGGGGGCCAATCGCATGAATTCCTCCCGATGATGGTGTATCGGTCGTGACAAACTCGTCAGACGAGGTCCGATAAGTTATTCGGTGGGGCGGGCTCCGCCAACCGCAGTTACATCCGCTTGTAGCTGGGGCCACTGCCGCCTTCGCGCGGCGTCCAACGCGGGCCCAAGATGTCCGTCGCCTTGCAGTCGATGCAGTTGGGGGCGTTGACGACCAGCTCGTCGCCTTCGCGCTCGTAGACGCCGGCCGGGCACATGTGCGCATACATCTCCGCCACCTCCGGCGGGATGTTCTCGCCGACGATGAGATGCGAGGGGATGTCGTCACGAGTCGCATTCCCCGAACGGAAGACGGCGTCCAGCTTGCCCAACGTCCGCTGGCCGTCCGGTGTGAACTCGGCGGCCGGCGTCACTTGTCGCGGCTCATCGGCATCCGAGGGCACCGAGATGCGACCGCCCAACAGCAACCCTTTGCTCGCACTCATCAGGGCCGCCTTCGCGCCGCCGCCATAGAGGCCGGACTTGAAGGCGAGCCGCATGTTACGGGTCTTGTACAGATCCTTGCCGATGTAGCTGTCCCTGACCATCGCCTCGTATTCCGCTAGCCCGCTCAGTGAAGTGTCATCGTTCTTGAGCGCCTCGAAGATCGTCCGGGCGGCGAAGATCCCCGACTGTGCGGCGTAGTGGATCCCTTTCAGCGAGGGCACGTCGACGAATCCGGCGGCGTCGCCGGCGATAAGTAGGCCGTCACCGTACATCCTGTCGGGCAGCGAATAGTAGCCGCCTTCCGGTATCGTCTTAGCGCCCCATTCCAGCAGTTCGCCGCCCTCCAAATACGGAGCGAAGAGGGGATGCTCCTTCAGGCGTTGGAGCAAAACGTGGGCGTCGAGCGAGTGCTGGCGGTAATCGAGCCCGACGACCAGGCCGAGAGAGACGAGATCGTCGGCCATCGGGTAGAGCCAGCTACCACCGAACGCATCCTTGGGGAGCGGCCAGCCCATCGTGTGGATGACGCGATCGAGCGGCCGCTTCACCTGCCAGACCTCTTTCACGCCCAGGGCGTAGATTTGTGGGTTCGGTGTGCCGATCTCTTTCCAGCTCAGAAAAGCCTGGGTCAGCGTGCCCCGTGTCCCTTCGCTGAGCACCGTGACTCGAGCAGTCACATCGGTGGGCGGCATGTAGCCGCCGCCGGGCTGCCCGTCTCGATCGAGGCCGGCGGGCGTCGTGCGCACACCGACGACGCGATCGCCATCCACCAGCAATGAGTCGGCGGGGAATCCGGTGAAGACGTTGACGCCCATCTCTTCCGCCCGCTCTCCCAGCCAGCGCACGATCTCGCAGATCGAGGCCACGTAGTTGCCCTTGTTGTGCATGGAGGGGGGCGTGGGGATCCGGGTCTTCCCCTTCGCCGACAGCATGTAGACCCGGTCTTTGGGCGCCGGGCGGCGGAACGGCAGTTCCCCTTCCGGGACGTCAGGGAAGAGCTCGCGGAAGGGGCCGGGATTCACGATAGCGCCGGACATGCAGTGTTCGCCCAGCGAGCCAGCCTTCTCCAGCACCCCGATCTCCAGCTCGCCCAAGCTACCGCCCGCTTCCGCGTCCTGACGGGCGAGCCGGGCCAGCTCGATGGCGCCGGCGAGTCCGGCGGGTCCGCCACCCACAAAGAGGACGTCCATGGGAACCGCTTCGTCGTCCGGTGCTTCCCGGAGTATGAGGCGATCGACTGGAAGCTGAGATTGGTATTCGGACGGTTTGATGGTCTTCATGCTCGTCTTGTCTTCGTTTGGTTGCGGGCGGGGCGTCGCCGAATTGTCGTGAGGCCGGCGTGAAGATGCAGCTTCGACGCGCCGGCGTCCAGCGGCGGGTCACCGAGCAGGCCCACGCGGGTTGCCTAGATCACCCGGCCCCGCCAGAGTAGAGTGACCATCACTACGACCTGCGACACAAGCGGGCACGAACCGAGGGCCTATCCGATGCGCATCGTAGCAGAGTCTGACATACGTGCTGCCGTAAGAGAGCCAGAGGCGCTGGCCTCCGCGGAGAGAGCCTTTCGCGCGCTGGCGGAGGGTACGTTGGAGCTGCCGCCGCCGATGGGCCTGAGCGTGCCAGACGTGGAGGGCGAGGTGCACGTGAAATCGGCCTACCTGAGAGGCGCCCCGATCTTCGCGGTGAAGATCGCCAGCGGCTTCTACCAGAACGTCCAGCGTGGTCTGCCCAGCGGCTCCGGCCTCATCCTGGTCTTCGATGCGGTCACCGGCTTCCCCTCTTTGCTGCTGGACGACAACGCTTACCTGACCGACTTACGCACCG
>JBDHHZ010000235.1:5097-7150 GCA_039589115.1 Gemmatimonadota bacterium
CGCTGCCGCCGGCGCGCTCGCCACGCGTCTGTTGGCGCCGGAGTCGTTCTCCCGCGTAGCCGTGCTAGGGAGCGGTGTCCAGGCCCGCTATCAGCTGCGGGCCATCTCGCAGGTAAGGGACTGGGAGTCTACGACCGCGTGGAGCCCGGCCACCGAGCAACTCGCAGCGTACTGTGTCGAAATGGAGGAGGAGCTAGACCTCCCATTCCAACCTGCGTCGAGCCCGGAGGAAGCCCTACGTGGAGCGGACCTGGTGATCACGGTCACGCCGAGCCGAGAACCGTTGTTCGAAGCCCAAGCGCTGGAGCCCTACGCCACGGTGATCGCGGTCGGCTCCGACGGGCCTGACAAGCGGGAGCTACCCACCGAAGCCCTGGCTAGCGCCGGCAAGATCGTTGTGGATCGGCTCAGTCAGTGCCTGGCACTGGGCGAGCTTCACCACGCCGTCGAGGAGGGGGTGCTCAACTCGGAGTCGGTACACGGCGAATTGGGCGAGGTGCTGGCAGGGTGGAAGCCCGGGCGCGAAGGCGATGAGCTGATCATCTGCGATCTGACGGGTGTCGGAGCCCAGGACGCAGCTATCGCCGAAGCCGCCTGGGCGAAGCTGCAGGAACCGGGGACGCTCTGAGGAGGGTTTTTGACGCTCTTCTAACGCGCCCTGCTTATCCTACTACGGCTGGATATCAGCACAGCGAAGCCAACCACCTCCTCGTTCGCAGTAGCTCCATTACGGGCGACACCGCCGGTAAGCCGGGGCCAGCTGCCGGCAGGCAGCCCTCGGTCGGCGGGTTTGGGATGTCCTTCTGCGGCGGACTTGGGACCCTTCCCCGCTCTTCGCCGCCGCCCCGCCCGGTGTCGCCGCGTCTGAGCGAAAGGGCCGCCGAAAATGGCGGCCCTTTCGCTATACAGGCCACTCTTCGCCGCGCCAGCACATCTCCCAAAACTGCCACTCGTACCGGCTGGAGAGGACGAAGATCTCCGTGAGCCGCGCCCGCTTTTCCTGTGTCGTCCCCTCAGCCAGCTGGTTCATCTCGTCCTTCAACCACTCGGCGGCCTGGGCGAACTCCTCGGAAGCGTACTGGGCGATCCAGTCGGCATAACGTTGGTCCCCCGGGGGCGCGCCTGTCGCCAGTTGCTTGGCCACGTACACATAGCCCCAGGCACACGGTAGAAGCGCCGCCACCAGGTCGGCCATGTCGCCGTCTGCCGCGGTGCGCACCAGGAAATCGGTGTAGGCCCGGGTCGTCGGCCACATGGGTGCCGCCTCCAGATCGTCCGGCGTCAGGCCAAAACGTGCCGCGTACTGGCGGTGCAGCTCCATCTCGGTATTGAGCGTCAAGTTGAGCACCGCCGCGTACCACCCCATCGACTCGAGACGATCCGCCTTGGCCACAGCCCAGGCGAAGATGCGGGCAAATTCCTTGAGATACCGGTAGTCCTGCAGCACCCAGTTCTTGAACAGAGCCTCATCCAGCGAGCCGTCGCCTATCCCTTGCACGTATGGGTGCTCGAGCTGGGCGTCCCAGATCGAATGCGCTGCCGCGTGTAGCTCGTCGGTGAACGCCATCACGATACCTCCTCATCCAAACAGGGCCAGCCCGCGCCGGTCGCCGCCATCTCCCAGAAAGCTAGCTCGTACTTCGCCGTCAGCTCGAACGCCTCCGCCATCTCCAGACGCTCCGCAGTTCCTACATCCTCCGCCAGCGTATCCAGGTTGGCCTGCAGGAAATCGACCCAGCCCTTGAACGCCTCGCTGGTCCAATTCTCGACGAACGGGAACCAGATCGAGCCCTCATCGATGCCTTCTCTGACCACTAGCCACGAATCGTAGTACGCTTTCTCCGCCACGTAGAGTACGGTGAACGCGCCGGCGTACGACTTGGTGTAGGCGCTGGCCAGGAGAAACTGGACGTAGGCGTGGTTCGTGAATGACGGCTCGACCTGGCTGAGATCAACGCCCGCCGTCTTCGCTCGCTCGCGGAACAGCTCCAACTCCTTCTCGAGGACGGGCAGCACCTGGCCCAGAGCCTGGCGGTGCGCCAGCGGCGCCCTC
>JBDHHZ010000236.1:0-5038 GCA_039589115.1 Gemmatimonadota bacterium
GACAGTCCGTACGAGATCGTGGAAGTCGATTCCCTGCGTTATCAGACGCCTGGCGACCAGACCGTGACCTCCGATTCGGAACAGCTGCTGGTCGTGAAGCTGCGCTACAAGCAGCCCCAGGGCACCGAGAGTATTCTGATGTCCCAGCCCGTGTTCGACTCGAGCGTCCGGCCGTCGACCGGTCTGGCCTTCGCCTCAGCTGTGGCCGGGTTCGGGATGCTGCTCCGCGAGTCGGAGTATAGCGGCGATTTCGGACTCGCCGACGTGCTCGACCTCGCCCGCAGCTCGACCGGCGAGGATAGAGAAGGCTACCGGGCCGAGTTCGTGCGCCTGGTCGAGGCGGTCCTATCGATGGAGCTGCTGGCACAACCCACCCTGTAAGGCGGAGAGCCCTGCCGCCGACCAGGCGGCAGGGCTTCCCTGCCGAAACCCTGGCCTCAGGAAACCGTAGAGCTAGAAGGCGACTGGCCCCGCCGCCCACACACGGATGATCCCATGCTGCACCCGCTGAGAGACCTGCGCTACGCTGCGCGGACCCTCGCCAAGAACCCCGGTCTAGCGACTTTTGCTGCTCTCGCGTTCGCCCTGGGTATAGGCTCTACCGCGACCATGTTCAGCATCACCCACGGACTACTACGGGACCTACCCTTCGAGGAGGCCGACCGAATGGTCTACCTGACCATGGACAAGCCGGCCGAGAACCAGACCGACATGCAACTGTCCGTTCACGAGATCACCGACTGGCGGGGCCAGGTCTCGACTCTCGAGAGTTTGGCCGGGTTCTCCGACTATAGCCTGACCATCAGCGGCACAGAGGGATACCCGCAGCGTCTCCCGGCAGCCGCTGTAACCGCCAATGCCTTCGACATGCTTCGTGTTCGTCCGGCGCTGGGACGCGGGTTCCGGGAAGAGGAGGAGTTCCCGGGCGCGCAGCCGGTGGTTATCCTGAGCTATACCCTCTGGGTCAACCGGCATCGAGCGGATCCGGATATCATCGGCAGGACGATCCGTATCAACGGCGTGCCGCGGACCGTGGTTGGGGTCATGCCGGAGGAGTTCAGCTTTCCCTACAGCGAGGATCTGTGGATACCGCTCGAGCTCGACCCTCTGGCGGTCGAGCGCGGCGAAGGCCGCTCCATCCACGTATTCAGTCGACTAAAGCAAAGCTCGTCGCTCGCCGAGGCACAGACCGATATCGCAGTGCTCGCCAGACAGCAGGAGTTGGCCTACCCCGACGTTTACGGGGGAGTAGAAGCCCGGGTCATCCCCTACAAAGAGCATGTAGTGGACAAGAATGCCGTAACGGTCTTGAGCGTGATGGTGGGAGTCGTCTCCCTCGTCCTGCTGATAGCCTGCGCTAACGTGGCCAACCTATTACTCGCCCGGGCGGCGGGGAGAAGCCGGGACATGGCGATTCGCACGGCGCTCGGCGCGAGCCGCAAGCGCGTCGTCGGCCAAATGCTGGCGGAAGCGATGGTCATATCGGCGCTGGGCGGAATCCTCGGCCTCGGATTGGCTCAACTCGGAGTCTCCTTCTTCAACCGAGCCGTCGCCGAAACGATTCCCTTCTTCTGGATGGCAATTCGTATAGACCCGACTGTGCTCCTCTTCTCGTTAGGCCTCGTCCTGGCTGCCGCCGTCCTGGCAGGGTTGGCGCCGGCCCTCAAGGCCACCGGCGTCAACATGAACGAAG
This sequence comes from Gemmatimonadota bacterium, assembly GCA_039589115.1. GTDB lineage: Bacteria > Gemmatimonadota > Gemmatimonadetes > Palauibacterales > KS3-K002. The sequence goes on from JBDHHZ010000236.1 coordinate 1,694, forward strand.
TACTCAAAGACCAAGCCTGGGGCACTTCCAGTCTGCGATTGGGTCGTTTGAGTCGAGCTCTGGTGGTAGCCGAGGTTGCCCTGTCCTGCGGGCTCTTGATCGTCTCCGGCCTCATGATAAAAGGGGTCATCGTGATGACCGAGAGCGAGCTCAATTTCGCAACGCAGGACGTGTTCGCCGCCGAGATCGGGCTCAGATCGGAGGACTACCCCGAGCAGAGCGACCGGCTCCAGTTCTACGGCGAACTCGTGGCTCGCCTGCAGGAGCGGCCCGGTGTGCGTTCCGCGGCCATCACATCGAGTCCTCCGGGCCTGAGGGCGGGGGGGATGCGCATGCAGCCTGAAGGAGCGGTATACGACCGGACTCAGGATTTGCCGTCGGTTCGTTTCGCCGTGATCAGCCCGGAGTTCTTCGAGACGCTCGGCGTCGAGCTGATCGATGGTCGCGGATTCAGCTCGAGCGACGATGCGGAAGGCCAACTCGTGGCGATCGTCAACCAGAGATTCGCTGACCGTTTCTTCCCCGGCGAAAGTCCTATTGGCCGCCGTTTCCGGCCGGGGGATCTCGAGTCGGATAACGAATGGCTGACCATCGTCGGTGTGGCTCCCAACCTTGCCATGAATCGCCGAGTCGAGCAGAACCAGGAGGGCTATTACACACCTTACGCCCAGAACCCTCGACGATTCATGGCCCTCCTCTTACGCGCCCAGGGCGATCCGCTGGCTCTCACCCCGGTGGTGCGCGCGGAGATCGCAGCTCTCGACCCGGACCTCCCCATCTACCTGGTCAACTCCCTATCCCGGCGAATAGATGAATACACCATACCAGAACGGGCTTTCGGAGTCCTGTTTCTCACCTTCGGTGCCGCTGCTCTCCTCCTGGCAGTCGTCGGTCTCTACGGTCTCCTGGCCTTCGCCGTGCGCCGCCGGACCAGGGAGCTGGGCATTCGGGTCGCGCTCGGCGCCGTTCCGGGGGATGTCCTCTGGCTGACGTTGAAGGGCGGGATTGTGCAGATCGCCATCGGCCTCATCCTGGGGATCGGTGTGGCCGCCGTCCTGGCACCGGGGATGGGTGACCTACTCTACGATATGAATCCGTGGGATTGGAAGGTCTACGCGCTGATCGCTCTCGTCCTATCCGTCACCGGGATCGCGGCATCGCTCATCCCCGCGGCACGTGCCACCCAGGTGGACCCCGTGGAGGTACTTCGACACGAGTGAGCCGAGCTTGCACGCGGCGCTTCGGCGCGAGGTCAATGACTGGCGTCAACCGCCGTCAGAAGACCCCGCTGACCTTGAAGAAGAACGTGTCGCCCTGCCTCGAGGGCTCATTAAATTCGGCCGTCCCGCGCTGGTAGGCCAGCTGAATGGTGCCGAACGGCGGCCGATAGCGGTAGACGAACACCGCTTGGACGTTCTCACGCTCAATAACCGAGTTGGTCTGGTAGAACAATTTGATATAGAGGTCGTTTGTGAAGAACTGGTTCGCCCTCAGAACGTGGATCCAGGTGCTCTCATCTTTCGGGTCGGGGTCGAGAGTCAGATGTTCCAGCTCGTATTCCAGGGAGAGCCCGGCTGTGGGTTTGATCGCTGCTGTGGCCGTCCAGAGCTGGAAGTCAGAGTCGAAATTCCTACCGAACCGTACTCCGGCCCTGGCCGACTGAAACTCCCTCGTATTATAGCCGATCTCCGCGGATAGGTGACGATTGCGGAAGTCCTTCTCGAACCGCTTGAACTCTTCTCTGAAAGAGAACTCGCCGCTCCAGCGGCTGCGCAGCTCGACCTCCAACTCCTGATCGATCTGCCAGCTCCGCAGAGTGTCCGTCTGGCTCCAGTAGATGTTGTAGTTCGAGTCGTACGTTATCCGCTCGAAGGCACCGCTACGGATCCAGAAGGTGCCCTCGAGCGCCGAGTCCAATTCGCGCCGGTCGTCGTCGCGGATGAAGCCTATAGCGTTCACGTTGTCTGCGAAGCGCTCACCTAGATGTGTGTAGCGGACGTGGAAATGAGCGGTCGGCGAGTCGAAGGCCGGCCGGATGAAGTACGCCGACGTTCCACTGCTGAAGGCGCCCCAGCTCTGGGCCACCTGAGCGGTCATGCCTAGCGTCCGGGTGAAGAAGAGAGTCGCGTCGACGCCGAGCGATCCCTGGTTCAACCCTTCCAGGTTACGGTTCGCCGCCATGACGGCGATGTTCGACGAAGCGAGGACGTCCCGCTGGGCGCGGCCGACGCCGTAGAACCCGGCGGCCGTGTCGGCCAACGGCTCGGACCGCGCTCCCAGGAACGCCAGCGTCCACGGCCCTTCCTTGCCCAGCACCTGGCCGCCAACGCTCACGTCGGCGATACGACGCGAATAGAACGTCCGGATGCGCTGTCGGAACTGCTCCGCGTTCTCCAGGAAGAACGGTCGCTTCTCCGTCAGGGCCAGCTCGAACCGGGTGAGGTTGACCCGCTCCTGGTCCGCCTCGATCGTCGCGAAGTCCGGGTTCACGGTCAGTAGGCCCAACATCTCGGTGGTCAAGGCGTACCGCACATCCACTCCCGCCTGCCAATCGGTGACACTGTCTTCCTGGGCGCGTGCCAGGCCGTAGGGGATGATGCGATAGCGGCGCCAGGGCTCCTGCACGCTGAGCCCGGTCAGGCTACCCGCCTGAGACACGCGAAACGGGAGCTCGAGCGGTCCCGCCCAGAAGCTTGTCTCCAGGTTCCGCCGCCGTGTTCGACCGAAGTTGATCCCCCAGGTTTTATCTTCCCCCGCGGCATAGCTGATCGAGGTGAACGGTATGGCGATCTCGACCGACCAACCGTAGTCGGTCAGCTGTGCCGCCGACCGCCAGGAGGCGTCCCATGTGTCATCCACGGTCCTACCGTCGTTGGCCACGCGCCCATCGGTCTGAGTGCCGAGTGCGTTGGTCATGAAGTAGTACGCGGAACGGCGGTCGTTGTGGCTGTCCAGCAAGACGGCGACCGCGTCGTCGTTCCCGAGCTCCGAGTCACGTCGGGTCAGCTGCGCCGTCGGCGCCTGCGTATCGAAGAGTCGGAACGCGATGTACAGGTGAACAGAGTCGTAGGAGAGCAGGACCTGTGTGCGGAAGTCAGAAGGGCTGCCGAGACGCGGCTCGTATTGAATGAAGCCCTCGGCAACCGCGGCACCTTCCCATTCCGCAACGTCTACGGCGCCGTCGATCACCGGCGGCGTCGATACTCTGACGGCCCGCATCTCGAAGACGGAGTCGGGTTGGGCGGATTGCGGCGAACCGGCGAGCGCTCCCAATGTGAGCAGCCCTGTCAGGATAGCAGACACACGATTCCTTTTGAGCCGAGGGGCACGATCGGCGAGGCTGGG
>JBDHHZ010000237.1:0-5024 GCA_039589115.1 Gemmatimonadota bacterium
TGCGTACAGTTGACCCATCACGAGCGGAGAGACGTAACGCTGCCTCGCGATCTCCCTGATCTGAGTCTCGATCCGACGAACCTCCGATTCGTTTCCTGCCAACGCGTGAGCCCCGGCGAGGCGGGCTAGATTCTCCGGGTTTCCTGACATGCTCCACGCGGTCTCACAAGCCGCTATCGCCTCCGCATACTCGTCTTTGAATGTCAGGGCTACGCAAAGCGCCAAGTATCCGAGTCGAAAGTCTGGGGCGCGGTCGATGACCGCGCGTGCCTCAACGACCGCCTCATCGAACCTGTCGGCAGCTATCAGGCTCCGAGCCAGATCTGTTGACGCGATGGGTGCCAGCGGATCAAGCTCCTGGGCCCTGCGACCTGCTGCTATTGCCTCATCGTGGCGGCGCAGGTCGCACAGCAGCAAGCCCAGCCGCCCGTGTGCCCCAGCATTGCTCGGGCTGAGCTCGATCGCTCGCCGCAGCATGCTCTCAGCCTCGGCATACTCGTAGTCGAAGGTGTGCCTGATCATTCCGAGGACCACGTACGCCTCGGACAGCTCGTCATCGAGCTCCAGGGCCTTCCGCCCTAGCTCCTCAGCCTTCCGTATTGTCTCCGACGGGTCGGCAGCACCTATCCCGTGGCCAAGCGCCAGGATCAAGTAAGCGTCGGCGAGTCCGGCGTGAGCCGCCGCGAAGTCCGGATCCGCAACGATGGCTTGCTCGAAGAACCCGATGGCCTTCTCGATATCCTCCTGCGCGAACTTGTTCCAGTGATACTGGCCGAGCAGGTAGAGATTGTATGCCTGCAGATTGTCCGTGGGCCGGGCCTCGATTCGGGCACGCTCGGCCGGCGTCAATTCCGCCTGCAGAGCCTGGGCCACGCGCTTCGCTATATCGCTCTGCACGTCGAGCAGGCTCTCAACAGAGAGATCGCGGTCGTAGCGCTCGGCCCACAAATGCTCGTCCTGCTGCGCATCGATGAGCTGTATGGTAATCCGAACCGTCTCGCCCTCGCGGAAAACGCTCCCCTCCAGCAGATAGCGGGCGTTCAGTTCTTGGCCGATCTCGCGAAGGTTCTTGGGGCTGCCGCGATACTCCATCGCCGACGTGCGGCCCCTGACGCTCAAACCGCCAACCTTCGAGAGCTGCGTGAGGATCTGCTCGTGGATGCCGTCGGTGAAGTACACGTCGCCCTGAAGCCCGCTCAGGTTCACGAACGGGAGTGCCGCCACGGAGGGACGCCCCGATTCGGACGCCGCGACCGGAGTCGGCTCCGGGGGTTCCGGTTCCGGCTTCTCACCCGGTCTTAGGACAGCGACGAGCAGACCTGCGATACCCAGCAGCGCCGCGATCATCAGCAACTCCGGTCCGCTCACCCGTTGCCGTCCACTCTCGCCGTGGTACCAGGCGACGACCAGGATTAGAAAGAAACCGACGACAAGAAGGATGTGGACGCCCCGCTGAAGCGCTGTCGGAATGCTCCATGGGTCGGCGAGCACCTCAATCGCCTGGAAGACCAGCCAGGCACCCGCCAGGTAGGCGAGGACCCATTGGAACAGCTTGCGCTGTCGCAGTCGTTGCAGGACGGTGGGCATGGGCTCCAAGCCCGTCTATTCAGACTCGCACTGGACCTTTCCCAACGAGTTGGGGCTGTGGGCCGACGGTATGATGCTGACATCAAAATGTGCGTTAAGGCGCCCCGCGGCAATCTTCGGTCAAGAGAAGATGCCGACGTGCCCCAAGCTCATGGTCTAGCGACGCTCCTGCAACAGACTCTGGAAGCGCGACTGGTCGCGCAGCACGTCCCAGGTCGGGTCGACTCGCAGCATGGCAGCGGAGTGAGGCCCGGGCACCGAGAGCAGATACTCCAGCTGCTCAACGGCGGCGGCGTACTCCCCAACCATCGTGTAGATCTGCGCGAGCTCTAGGATTCGGTACGGCCCCATGGCCGCGTCTTTGTCGAGTGGGGCCAGCTCGACGCCGATTCTCCCTTCGTGGATCGCCTCATCGACTCGGCCAAGGCCCGCGTAGGCAATCCCGAGAGCGCTGTGCAGCCGCGCATCAGCCGGCAGTTCCTGCAGTCGGACCTCTACCACAGCCCGCGCCGAGTCGTAGTAGGCTCGCTCGAGTTCGCGGTTTCCGATAAGCCCGTAGACCTGCGCGTACAGCTGAGCCCGCGGGACGAAGACGTAGATCACGTCCAGGTAGTCGCGCTCCCAAAGGGCGAGCTGGTCCAGAGCGCCAGGGTAGTCCCTGTCGAACAGCTCGAACTGAACCTGCAACAGCGGGCCCAGCCAACCGGGAGAAGCCCCGGCCTGCGCGGCTCGCGCGAGCGCCATCCGTGCCCGCTCTGTGGTCCCGTCCCAAGCCACGTACGCGCAGGCCAGCTCCACATAGAGAACCCCGAAATCGGGCAGGAGAGCGATAGCGCGTTCGTACGAGCGCTCCGCCTCTGGGTACCTGCGCAGGTATCGGTAGACACCTCCGACGTTCATCGGGTGGATAGCGTAGCGCGGGTCGAGGCTCTGAGCTTTGCGCTCGTACTCCAACGCTTCCTCGAATTCCCCCTGCCACATCTTGATCAACCCGATGAAGCGCCACAGCTCGCTGTCGTTTGGCAGGCTGCGCTGGGCGACCGCACAATGCTCGAGCGCGCGATCATGTTCCAGGAGACTCCAGTAGTGAAAGCAGAACATCACATGGGCTTCCGGCAGGTCAGGGTCGAGACGTAGCGCTTCATCCAGCGCGGCCCTGGCCTGGTCAAGCCGCTCGGCCGAGCGATCGTAGAACAGGTGGTACATCCCTGTGTGCTCGAACCCGAGCCACGCGTAGGCCAGTGCGAACGCCGAGTCGAGTTCGGCAGCTCTCTCGAACATCCGGATCGCCAGCTGGATCTCCCGCTCGAGGAACCCGCGCCTGTGATAATCAATGCCTCGCAAGTAGTAGTCGTAGGCCTCGAGGTTCTCGGTGGGCTCGGCCTCCAACACCTGGCGCTCGGCGCCCAGCAAAGTGACCTGCAGAGCCGCGGCCACCCGCTCGGCGATGTCGGTTTGGATTCGGAAGATCCCGGAGAGCGCTTCCTCGTACGGCTCCGTCCAGACGTGCGTCGCGTCCGACACCTTGATGAGCTGCGGCGTCACCCGCACGCGGCTCTCCCCCTCGCCCACCCTTTCCCAGCGGACCGTGCCCTCCAGGAGATAGTCGACACCTAGCTCTTCGCCGATCTGTCGGATCGTCTTGTCCGTGTTCTTGTACTGGATCGCGCTGGTGCGGCCGATCACGCCCAGGCCACTGATCCGGGCCAGTCGGCTGGTGATCTCTTCCGTGACCCCGTCGGCGAAATACTCTTCGTCCGGCGGACCCAGATTCTCGAACGGCAGCACGACCAGCGTCTTTCGTTCGTCGGGCGACTCACCCCGCTCGCGCAGCACCCACCAGCCGGCGGCGACAACCAGCGCCAGTAGGGCGATTCCAGCCATCACCAGCGGCAACCAGCCGCGCCGCATCGACACCATCTGTTCGCCGGCGCGCGGCTCGGTGCGTCTCACTCCCTCGGGGGTGATGTCGAAGGCCCAGGCAAGAACCAGCGCGATGGGGAAACCCACGAGGGTCAGAACAACGACAAAGGTGAGCGTCCAAGGCGGCAGGTTGAGAGCCGGGAAAGCGATCTCGGCGGCCTGCCAGATGACAAACGCCACAACCGCATAGACCACAGCGACGCGGTAGACCTTACGCCGCCTGAGCTCGGCCAGAAACTCGTGGAACCGCGAAGCGCCGTCGCTCATGATCAGCACCACTTCTCCAGTCCCATCTTACCGAGCAGTGCGGTGAATCTGGGATCGGACCGCACGTCATCGAACAGCGGATCGCTCGCCACGTGGAAGAGGGACCGGTCGTGCTCCTCGTAGGCGCTCTCCAGCGCATCCAGCGCTTCATCGCGCTCGCCCAGCGCGGCGTGTATCCGCGCCCGCCAGGAGGAAAGGGCCGCGCCTCTGCTAGTCCGTTCCTCGAACTCGGCCAGGGTCTCCCTCGCCTTCGATGCGTTTCCCGCCCGTGCGTGAGCAACAGCCAGATAGCTCAGGTAGAAGTGCGTCGGACCGCCCAACTCGACTGCCCTGCCGAACTCGGCGATCGCCTCGTTCGGGCGCTCCGTCAGCAAGTACGCCGTCCCGGCCCAGTAATGAGGTTGAGCGTGCTCCGGCTCCCGCTGTATTACTTCCAGAGCTTCCTGCAGATAGCTCTCGTACTCACCGCGAGCCCAGAGCACCCACCAGGGGAAAGTCCTCGGCGTCCAGTCGAGGGGATCGAGCTCCTCGGCCCGCCGGGCCCTTTCGAGAGCTTCCTCGAACTGCTTCTCGAAATACAGGAGGAAGATGGCGTACCAGGCGCGCGCCCGGGCCTCGTTCGGGTTCACCTGGATGGCTCGCTCGAATCGCTGACGCGCCGCATCACGGTCCCAATCGTGGGTCATCGCGATGATGCCCAGAATCGTATGCGGCTCGGAGAGGGTCGAAACGAGATCGAGCGCTCGTCGGGCCGTCTCCCTTGCCTTCGCCAGCGCTTCTTTGGCATCCCGCCCGGCAAACCTATTGAGTTGGTCATAGGCGGCGGAGAGCCCGGCGTGGGCGGGAGCGTACGTCGGGTCCAACTCGATCGCCCTATTGAAAGACTCGATCGCCCGATGGGTCCATGACTCGGGCACCAGTTCTGCCAAGCAGACCCGCGCCCTCAAGTAGTGGTCATAGGCCTCGAGGTTATCTGTGCGGGGCCGCTCGAGGGCTGCAATCGGATCCGCAAGCCTGATCTTTAGCTCACGAACGATGCTGGCCGCGATCTCGTCCTGGATCTCGAAGATATCGCTGAGATCGCGGTCGTAGTGCTCCGACCACAGGTGGTAGCCGTCGGTCGTATCGACCAGCTGCGCGGTGATGCGCAGCCGGTCCCCCGACTTACGCACGCTCCCCTCCACAACGTGTGTCACGCCCAGGGCTCGACCGACCTCGCGGATGTCGCGGCGCTCCCCTTTGAACTG
>JBDHHZ010000238.1:0-5014 GCA_039589115.1 Gemmatimonadota bacterium
TCGACCACCGCCTCCAGGTCGTCGCCCTCGAATCCCAGCCAGCGTTCATCGTTGTGGTCCCGGCTGCCGAGCATCCCGTCTGTCAGAGACGGCGGTCCCTGCCCCGGATACCTGGGACTGGGAGCGGCGGTCAATGTCACCGACGCGCCCACAGCCAGATGCGTCACGGTATCAGGCCGCTCAAACCCGCGTCGTCCCGGCGGGCGCACTTCTGTGCCTTTCCGATCGGTCAACCGGTCGCCTAGGGCTGCGCGGGTCGATTCCGCCAGAGCATCGAGCCGCTGGACGATTTCCGGGTGAGCCGCCGAGATATCCGTCGTCTCGCCGATGTCGTTCTCGAGATCGTAGAGCGCAGCGGTTACGGTGGGGAAGGCATAGGCGCCCGGAAGACCGTCATCGCCCGGCTCCACGCCCAGGTAAGACCGCGTACGATGCTGGTAGACTCGCTTCCACACCCCCTCGCGCACGGCCCGCAGCTCGCCGCCGTAATAGAAGTAGAACTGATTTCGGGGAACCACCGATTCGTCGCCCTCCAACAGCGGCAGGATGTTCACGCCGTCGATGGGCAGCTCCGGAAGAGCCGCGCCGGTGATGGCCGCCAGGGTGGGAAGGATGTCGATGGTCGAGGCCATCCTCCTGCTGACCGACCCAGCTTCGATCCGGCCGGGCCAGCGCATGATGGCCGGTACCCGCGGTCCGCCTTCGAATGCCGTGCCTTTGCCCTCCCGCAGCGGAGCCGCTGAGCCCGCATGATTGCCGAAGTTGAGCCAAGGACCGTTATCGCTGGTGAAGATGACCAGTGTGTTCTCGGCCAGTCCGTGGCGATCCAGGGCCGCCAGCACCTGGCCCACCGACCAGTCGATCTCCTCGATGACGTCACCGTACATGCCCTGGGCGCTGTGACCCTCGAACTTGTCCGAGACGCCCAGCGGCACGTGGGGCATGGAATGGGCCAGGTAGAGGAAGAAGGGCTCGTGCTTGTGCCGCTCGATGAATCTCACGGCTCGCTCCGTGTACCGCGTGGTCAGCGTGGCCTGGCCCTCCATATCCTCGATCGTTTCCACCGTCTCATTCCCGTCGATGAGCGGCAGGGGCGGGTAGGTCATCTTGTTTCCGCCGGTCGCCGGCTGACCGTCGTACCCGATAGGCCACATGTCGTTGGAATAAGGCAGGCCCAGGTACTCGTCGAATCCGTGTTGCAGGGGGAGGAACTCCTCGAGATGCCCCAGATGCCATTTGCCGAATATGCCCGTGGCATACCCCCGCACCTTGAGCAGCTCGGCTATGGTCTCCTCATCGGGATTGAGGCCGACCTCGGCATAGGGACCGAGCGCCCCGCGGATGGAGATTCGTTGTGCATAGGATCCCGTGAGCAGCGAGGCTCGGGACGCGGAGCACACGGCCTGACTGACGTAGAAGTCTGTAAAGCGCATGCCCTCTGAGGCTAGCCGGTCGAGATGCGGCGTGGTGAAGCTCGTGGCTCCGTACACGCCCACATCGGCGTAGCCTTGATCGTCAGTGAAGATGAGCACGATGTTGGGGGTGCTCTCGGATCGAGTGCAACCGCCCGCCACCAACCCGGCCGACAGAGCCAGTCCGGCAGCACCCAGTCGTTTCAGAGTGAGCCAGCGTGATCTCATGGGACCCATGAATAGCCTTCCAGGCGGACGGTCCACGCCCAACGCCCGGGCATCTCTCGGTGAGTCAGCCCCAAGAAATCCACGTACAACGTGTCGTCCACATAGCGCCAGGCCAGATCTCTCTCCAACCCCAAGAGCCGGATCCGTGTGCCGGCCTGCGGCTCGGGTATCGGAAGCGCCAGTTCCGCATCCGGCCACTCGAAGGTGATCGCGTAGAGGTTGCCGTCTTTGTGCGTGTACGCCAGGTATTGCTGCATGGAGCGGTAGACACCCTTCAACCCGTCACCCTGCTCCCGATCCAGCGAGGTGAAGAGCCGCGCCTGCGGGATGATCTGCTTCGGCTGGCTCTGGCTCGACCAGAATAGGCGCACGGAGGCGTTCACTTTCGTCTCGTAGTACTCCACGCGGACGTCATGTCTTCGTCCGGCCTCGAGCCGGACCGTGCCGTCGGCGCCACCCGCCCCCACCTCGGCGTTCTCCCACCCGTCGACTACCAGCTCGTCATCGATCCAGACGCGGATACCGTCGTCGGCCTGGGCCTCGAGCGTGTAGATCTCCGAGTACCGGGGCTGGAGGTATCCAGTCCACAGGGCCGTGAAGTCGTCCTCCCTGATCGGCTGCCCCGGCGAGTTGCGCACCCAGTCGAAGTCGATCGCCGGGTCGACGCGTGCCAGCATCACCTCGCGCTGCTCACCGGTCTTCCGCCAGGGCCGCGAGCCGTAGATCGCCTCACCGTTGACTTCCAGCCACTGGCCCAACTGGAGGAGGCGCTCCTGCTGCAGAAGCGGAATCTGTCCGTCCGCCCTGGGGCCTACGTTCAGGATCATTCCGCCTCCGGCCGCCACGGCACTCGCGAACCGACGGACCAGCTCCGCCGGCGTCATGTATGCCTCGAGGTCCTCGTTGCGGTTAAGCGCGAAGGAGCGGCCCAGCCCCCGGACCTCGGTCCACGGGCGGTCGGTCACGTCGATGCCGGCGCTGTACTCCGGCGTCAGAAAGCCGATGTCACTGCCGTGGCCCCAGCGGTTGTTTACGATGGCGTCCGGACCCACGGTGTCGTAGTACCAGCCAATCAACGCGCGGGCGTGCCACTGCTCCGCCGTGTTAAGCCATTCCCCGTCCGCGAAAAGCACCTCTGGCCTATATGCCGTGACCAGTTCCTTGAACTGCGGGATCATGTGCTGCTCGACGTAGGGGGCGATGGCCTCCGGCGCGTCCGTGTACCAGCGGTGCAGCGGGTGATTCCATTCCGCCAGGGAGTAGTACAGCCCCATCCGTAGCCCGGCCTCCCGCACGGACTCCGTCAGATCACCGACCAGGTCGCGCCGCGGCCCAACATCGACACTGTTCCAGTTCGGTGCGTAGCGGCTCGGCCAGAGCGCGTAGCCATCGTGGTGCTTGGATACGAGAACGACGTAGCGCGCACCCGCCCGCCAGAACAGGTCCGCCCACTCGTCCGGGTCGAACAACTCAGCTCGGAAGAGCGGCGCGAAGTCGCGGTAGTCGAAATCCGCGCCATATTGCTCGCGCATGAAGCGCGTTCGCAAGGTATCCCCGACCTGCAAACCTCGGAGGAACCACTCGCCGTACTGTTCCTTCCCGCTGTAGGCGGGCACGGAATAGACGCCCCAGTGGATGAAGATCCCCAGCTTCGCATCCTGGAACCACTGCGGGTACGGACGCTCGCGGAGTTCCTCCCATGTGGGCGCGCCCGATTGAGGGGTCTCCTGCGCCATGCCGGACTGCCCGAGCGCTAGACTCCACGCAAATACTACGACCCAGGCCGCTCGCTTCACGGGGAGCCTCCGAGAGCGGAGATCTTGAGCACCCAAGCGTAGTCGCACGGCGGGTGCGCGCGAAGATGCTCGGGCACCCGGGCGATGAAGCCCGTCCCTGCCCTCTCCCACTCGAGCGCGTCCTCGGCCCCCAGGAGTGAGACCGTAGCACCCTCGGCGGGTTGCAGCTCGGTCATGGACACGTGCCGAGGCAGCTGAGTCTCACCCTCGTCGGCCAGATAGATGGCGTAGATCGTCCCGTCCTCGCGCCCCGTGAGGCGGACCTTGCCTTCTCGGTATGGCGCTACCGCCCGAGTCTCGTAGATCGCTTCGGCATTCACGTCCATCCAGTCGCCCAACTCCTCCAGGCGGTCGTAGGCCGCCGCGTGCCACGTCCCGTCCGGACCCGGCCCGACGTTGAGCAGCAGATTGCCACCCTTCGAGACGACGTCGGCCAACAAATGAATGAGCACACGAGCCGACTTGTAGCGATCGTCCGGCACGTACGACCAGCTCGTGGCCATCGGCATCGGGACTTCCCACGGGTGCAGGATCGGTTCGTCGGGGACACGGGCCTCGGGTGTGAGGTAGTTCTGGTACGGGCCCGGCACCGCTCGGTCCACCACGATCAGGCCCGGCTGCCTGGCCCGCGCGTTGGCCACCAGGCGCGGCATGTCGATGTCCTGGCTCTGGATGTGCATGAACTTGTAGTTGGGGTTGTAGATGTAAGCCTGGATCTCTTCTCGGCTCAGCGTGCGCACCCAACCGCCATCGAGCCACAGGATGTCGATCGGGCCATAGTTGGTCATCAGCTCGTCGATCTGGTTGTGCGTAAACTCGACAAACTGCCGCCAGCGCTCCGGGTACCTCTCGATGTCATAGTTGGGATTGCGATCGGGAGTCGCGAAGTAGGGCCACCAGTAGTAAGGGCTGTGCCAGTCGGGCTTGGAGAAGTAGGCGCCGATCAGGAAGCCTTGCTCGCGGAAGGCTTCGAAGATCTCTGCGGTGACGTCGGCGCGCGGATCGCTGTGGAACGGTGTGGCCGGGTCGGTGATCTTGTAGTCGGTCTGCCGCGAATCGAACATGGTGAAGCCGTCATGATGCTTCGTCGTGAACACCATGTATCGCATTCCGGCATCCTTCGCGGCCCGCGCCCAGCGCACCGGGTCGAACTCCGTGGGATTGAAGGTCGTCTGGAGATTCTCGTAGGCCTTCTTGTACTCGCCGTAGTCCTCCATCGACCGTCGGCACCACGGCTCGTCCTCCGAGCAGAGCGACCACGACTCGACGATCCCCCACTGACTGTATGGCCCCCAATGCATCAGCAACCCGAGCTTCGCATCCTGCCACCCCTCGAGCCGCTGGCGGACCAGCGGATCGGTTACTTCCACGTAGTCGTAGTCGCCTCGTTGGGCGGCCGCCGGTAAGGGGGCCGCAAGAGCATACACTGCCATCGAGAAGGTGAGAGCGAAGACGACGTCGAGTCGGAGCAGGCGATCGGCAAGTCTGTGCATTCGGCAACTTCCTGGGAAAGGCAACCTCACGACCTTATCAAGTCTTAGGCGCCGCGGGCTTCGCAGCGTAGATGAATTCGTAGTA
>JBDHHZ010000239.1:0-5005 GCA_039589115.1 Gemmatimonadota bacterium
TTTGTTTTCAGCAACTGCATACAGGCCCGACAGCAACACGCCCGTTACAGTGACTGTTACCAGGACTTCTATGCCTGGCATTTCGGGTGTGATGATCGTCGGCAGCAAGATCGCTAGTAGCAGCGTTACGAAGAGCAAGCCGAAGCGGTTGCGTAGCGAGTGGCGGACGATAAGTCTACCGGAGTGGTCGGGCATCGGACAGTGCCTCCCTGGTCGGTTTTCTACCCGCGCGTCACCGCCTCCTTTGCCTCACCGCCGTAGGGGATGCGGAAGAAGATGGTGTACAAAACGGGGACGAAGATCAGGGTCAGGATGGTGGCCACGAGGAGCCCCGCCATGATTGTCACCGCCATTGCCACGAAGAACGCATCCTGCAACAGCGGAATCATGCCGAGGATGGTCGTGGCGGCTGCCATCATCACAGGGCGCATGCGGCTGACCCCTGAGTCAACGACGGCCATAAAACGATCAACACCTTCCCCTATTTGTCGATCGATCTCCTCGATCAAGACGATCGAGTTCTTGATCAGCATTCCAGACAAGCTCAGGAACCCGAGCAGCGCCATGAACCCGAACGGCTGACGGAAGGATAGCAGGCCTCCAGCGACGCCGATCATGGCGAGCGGTACGGTTAAAAAGATGATCAGCGGCTGACGGAACGCGTTGAACAGGAAGACCACGATCAGCACCATCATCCCGAAAAAGATGGGTAAGTATGAAGCCAGGGCTGCTTGAGCGCGTGCTTGGTCTTCGGATTCGCCTCCCCAGGCGAGGGAGTACTCGGGCCGGCCGACGAGCGGGATCCGGTCCATCTCCTTGATCGGGACGGTAGAGGCGGTATAACCGTCGTACATCTCCTCCTGCGAGCCATAGTCCTCGCCGTAGTAGGCGGCCAGATCGACGCCCAGGGTCGTCTCGATTCGCGGCTTTATACGACTCATCAACTCGTTGGTCAGCTCGTCGTCAGGGTCACAGTGAATGCGTATCGTCTTCGTTCGATTCCAGCGAAAGACCGTGGCGTCCTCGTACTCGGTCGAAAACCCGGTCAGCAGCTGCCGCACGGGGACGTTACGACCGGCAGCCGGACTCCAGATCTGCAGGTCCCGGATGTTGTCCATGTTGACGCGCTCGTCCTCCGGCGCTCGCGCCACGATGGGCAACAGCTCGTCCCGCTCGCGATAGACACCCGTTTGGGTCCCCTGAAAAGCCGCCTGCAGTTGAGCGGCCAGCATGGGGCGGTCGATGCCCAGCTGGCGAGCCTGTGCTTCCGCCATCAGTGGTCGCACGACCTTTACCTTCTCTCGCCACTCGTCGCGAATCCCCTTGGCGCCCTCCTCCCGCATGATATCCATGACGGTCGCGGCCATGCGGCGAAGCTCATCGCCGTCGGGGCCGCTGATTCGCAGCTGGATCTGCCCGCCTTCACCGGGCCCGAGTCGGAACTTGCGCACGTTGACGATCGCCTCTGGCAGCACTTCCGGCAGCTCGCGCTGGGCCTTCGCCTGTAACTGGTCGATGACTCTATAGTCATCCACATCGACGAACAGAACGGTGAAGGCGGAACTGCTCTGGTTGGGCGTGTAGACCAGGAGGAACCGCAGGTCGCCACCGCCGATGGCCGTGCTCACATGAGTCACCCCATCGAGGCCCAGTAGGTACTGCTCAGCCCGGGCCATCTCGGCCTCGGTGTCGCGTATATGGGTGCCCTCCGGCTGCCAGATGTCGACGAAGAACTGAGGGCGGGTCGAGTTGGGGAAGAAGAGCTTCTTCACGTTACCGAAGCCCCAGAACGAGACGAAGAACAGGCCGGCCACGACGGCAATTGTCGCCCAGCGGTGCCTGATCGCTCCCAGCAGGCCACGTCGGTAGAGCTGATAGAACTTACCCGCGTAGGGGTCGTCGGATTCCCCTTCTTTCTTCTTCTTGGCTTTGAGAAACTTGACGCCGACGAGGGGGGTGGTGGTGACGGCGGTCAGCCAGCTCAGCATGAGAGAGATCAGGATCACGGTGAACAACGAGCGGCAGTACTCGCCGGAGGGATCCTTCGAAGTGCCGATGGCGGCGAACGCGAGCACGGCGACGACCGTGGCGCCCAGCAACGGCATCGCGTTATGGCTTACGACCTCGCTGGCCGACTTGATGCGGTCCATGCCACCCTCGATCCGGACCTGCATCCCGTCGATCACGACGATGGCGTTGTCGACCAGCATCCCGAGAGCGATGATCAGCGCGCCCAGTGAGATCCGTTCGAGAATCACCCCCCGCATGTCCATCAGCAGGAAAGTCCCGGCGATGGTCAGGAATAGGATACCGCCGATGATCAACCCGCTGCGAAGGCCCATGAACAGCATGAGGACGACGATGACGATGGCCACGGCCTCGAGCAGGTTGACCATAAAGCCGTTGATCGCCGTCGTCACGGCGTCGGACTGCATGGAGATTGGATGCAGTTCCATCCCGATGGGGGTCAGCGGTTCGAGCTGTTCCACCCGGTGCTGAATCGCCTCGCCCATTGTGACGACATTGCCGCCGCTGACTGTTGAGATTCCGATGGCGATCGCCGGGGTGCCATCGTAGCGGACCAGCTGGCCCGGCGGATCCTCGTATCCCCGCCGGATCGTCGCGACGTCTCGCAGATAGACGAGCTGGCCAGCCCCGCTCCGGCTGCCGATCAGCAGATCTCCAAAATCTTCCTCGGACTTGAACTCACCCGTGGGATTGATGGCTACGTACTCGAAGCCCAGCTCGAGGCGTCCAGCGTCGGCGGGAAGGTTCTTCGCCTGTAGTGCGCTGTAGATGTCCTCCTGTGAGATGCCGAGCGCGGCCATTTTGGCTCGCGACATCTCTACGTAGATCGTCTCGCGTACGTCTCCCCACAGCACCACGCGCTTCACATCCTGCACCAGCAGCAGCTCGCGGCGCAGCAGTTTGGCGTGCTCGTACAGGTCGGCAAACGTGTAGCCGACGCCGGTGAGCGCGTAGTAGAGGCCGTACACGTCGCCGAAGTCGTCGTTGACGATGGACGGGCCTGCCCCCGGTGGTAAGCGCACCTGGTAATCGTTGACTTTGCGTCTCAGCTCGTCCCAGACCTGTGGGAGCGTGGAGGCGTCGTACTGGTCCCTGATCGTCGCCTTCACCACCGACATTCCACGCGAGGAATAGGACTGGACTCGCTTCAGCTGGCCCAGTTCCTGCACTGCCCTTTCAATCACGTCCGAGACTTCTTCGGCCACCTCCTCGGCTGAGGCGCCGGGGTAGGGGGTGGTAATGACGGCGTCCTTGATCGTGAACTCGGGGTCCTCCAGGCGCGGCAGCTCGGTGAAGGACTTCATCCCGACCACCAAAAAAAGAGCCGTGAGAGTCCAGGTGATGACGCTCTTCTTGATGGAAATTTCGGCGATATTCATCGAGAGACGTGCCTCTTCTATTCGTCCATCAGGCGGATCTTCTGGCCTTCCTGGAGCTGGTGAATCCCGGTGACGGCTATTCGCTCGCCGGGCTCGAGGCCTCCGAGCACGATTATGTTGTCGGCGCCGGTCACACTACCCACCTCTACGGCGCGCCGGTGGACCGTCTGCGTCTCCTCGTCGACGACCCAGACCTGGGAGGCCCCCGCATTGTCAGGGAACACGGCGAAGGCGGGAATCGTGATCGGGAACGCCTCCCCCTCACCACCGACGGCCATGTACTCTGCGGTGACGAGGGCCGTCATTCCGGGGAGCACGTTGATCTCCTCCGGCTGCGACATCGCCAACGTGACCTGGAATGTCAGTGTCTGTGGGTCTGCATTGACCCCGTATTCCTTTACTGTCACGGGATAACGCACGTCCGGCAGCGCATCGAAGGTGGCCGTGACAGTTGTCGAGGTTCGCATACGCACCGACGCCATGATCTGTTCGGGGACGTTGATCACGATCTCCACCTGACTGACGTTGTGCAAGCTGAGGATCGGCTGTTTCGCCTGAACGTCCTCGAAGTTCTCGACGTACTTGACACCGATCTGTCCTGAGAAAGGCGCTCGCATGCGCGTATCCCTCAGGTCCGCCTGCACCTGCTCGTAGCGGGAACGCGCCACGTCGCGTTGGGCCTGCCTCAGCTCAAGATCGGCCAGGGGAACGGCGTCTCGCTCATAGAGCCGCTGGTAGCGCTGTGCCTCCGCCTCGGCCTGGTCAAAGGCGGCCCTTGCCTCGGCGACGGCGATCTGGAAGTCGCGCGGGTCGATGCGGGCCAGCAGCTGTCCTTCCGCGACCTCGTCACCTTCATTCACCGGAAGCTCGATCAGCGGCCCGGCCACCCGAAAGGCCATTTCTGCCCGGTCGGCTGCCTGGACCGTACCGGGGAAGGTGAGCCGGCCGCTCACGCCGCCCCCGACCACCATCGTCCGCACCGGCCGAACGGTGGGCGGCCCTTCCTCTACTTCTTGGCCGCCACATCCGACGATGACTGCCACGGCCGCGCTCCCGATGAGAAACGCGAACGGCACGCGCGTTGCTGACACGTTCATCTTCTTCAACCTCGTTGCGTGTACGTTATTGAGATTCACTGCTCACCTAGTTCTGTTGGGCTGCCCCTTGAGCAGCCGACACCATTCGTTGCAGAAGCTCGTCGCGCTCTTCCGCTGTCTTCTCGAACTCGAACCATGTGAGCGCTCGCTGGAAGGAGATCAGGTCGATCAGGAAGCGATAGGTCGCCGCCGCCTCCGCCTGGCTCGCCCGAAAACTCTCGTTCTGTGCCTCGAGCAAGTCAGTGACGTTGACCAGTCCCTGGGCATACTTGTCCTGCACGATGTCGAGGTTGAGCGCAGCTTTATCAGCAGCGATCTGCGTGAACTCAATGCTCGCGAAAGAGCTCTCGAGCCGCGCCATCACGGTTCGCGTGCGGCGTTCTATCAAGTCTCTGGTGAGTCGCTCCTGCTCCAGCAGGCGTGTCAACTGCGAGCGGTTGCGACTGACGTCGTACGAGCGCGCACCGCCGGTGAAGATCGGGTAGACGGCCGCGACGTTCA
>JBDHHZ010000240.1:0-4988 GCA_039589115.1 Gemmatimonadota bacterium
ACTTCCAAGCTCGGAACTGGCCCCTCCAGCCCCCTTTTGTCCTGCTTTCTACCTATTAAGACGCATCCAGAGGCAAAAACGTTGCACCCCGCAGCCATGGACCGCCTGAAAGCGGCCCGGGTACTACACTAGGCGACACCGTCGCCCCCCGGTCCCGCCCCCAGCTGTGCTCGAGGAAATCATGCGTCGGATCAGCATAATCTGTCTCTTGCTCCCCGCCCTACTCACCGCCTGCACGGAAAGCTCACAGGGACCCGGAGACTATTACTATTCTCCGGACGTGCCACCCGGTGTGAACGTCTATTACTACGACTGGAGCGATGGCATCGCACCGGACACGGTGTACTTCCAGGCGCTGGTTGGAGAATGGAACCGGGTCGATACGCTGTTCTATATGCTGGCCGAGGGAGAAAGGGTCATCGTGGAGAACTGGTTCATCGACAACAACGTGGAGCTGGCCGCGGCTTACGACCCGCTCGAGGACATCGAGTACGTCTGGCGTGCCTGGATGGCCGGCGACACCGCCGAGCTCGTCTGGACTCCCTGAGCCTACCGCAGCCGCCCGAGCCGCTCAGTCGGAGTGACCGTCGGGCTCCGCGGCGCGGGCCCGCCTCGGAAACCACGGGATAAAAGCGTTGGTACGCTCGGCGTAGTCGCGATACGCCGGCTTGGTGTCGCGTAGCGTCTTCTCCAGTAGGGTGACGCCAGAGACGCGCATCAGCAAGACGGTCATCAGCATGGGACTATAGATCGTCCACAGCGCACCCGGCGTCGCCGCAGCGAAAAGAAAGAAGCTCCACCATACCGCGGCATCGCCGAAGTAGTTCGGATGTCGCGTGAAGCGCCAGAGACCCCGGTCCATGACTTTGCCTCGATTGTTCGGATCGGCCTTGAAGCGGGCAAGTTGCCAGTCGCCACCGGCTTCGAAGATGAAGCCGATGCCAAACAAGAGGATCCCAAAGCCGTCCAGCAGTGTGAGGGCCACGGGTGCGGCACTGCGTTCCGCCTGCAGCAGCGGTGTCGAGATGGCCCAGAGCAGCAGCGCCTGGAGCCAGAAGACGGTCAGCAGGCTCCGGAGCGGGAAGCTCCTCGGGGCTCGCTCGCGCATCTCGCGATAGCGGTAGTCCTCGCCTTTTCCCCAGTTGCGCCAGAGGATATGCAGGGAGAGGCGCACACCCCAGAGCGTGACCAACGCGACGACGAGCAATCCCCGAGGTGTCGACGCGTCGGTCAGCGCATAGTAGACCCAGCCCAGCGCGACGAACCCGAGACCCCAGAACACGTCGATGATGCTGGCGTCACGCTTGAACAGGCTGACCGCCCAGACGAGCGTCATCAAGCCGACGGCGGCGCCGAGCGCGATCAGCGCTATAGACCACGTCGAGTCCATCTGGCAGGTTCCCCCGGGCTCTGCCGGTCGAGCTCTGCTAGGTCAGCCGGCTCCCAACAATTCGTTGACTTTCTTCATGACAGCGAAGGCGTCGGCCACGTAGAGTACGTCGGCCTTGCCCTGCGCCCAGCCGCAGCCGGCGTCGAGGTTCACCGCGCGCCGCTCCTTGATGAAGCGCCAGCCGACGACGTGTGGCTCCTCACCGTGGCAACAAGTCGCCAATCCCTTCGGATGCCGCGGTGTCGATCCCGTCTGTCCCACCTGGTTGAGGTGGCTCATGAAGGAGAGTACTTCCTGCCCCTCGCCCGACACGTCGACCAGCGACTTGCTGCTGCCCAAGGACGCTTGCGCCTGTTCCAGGAAAGCGAGAATCAGCGACTCCGCGTCTTTGACGTGCGCCGAACCATCCGCTTGCTTCTTCGTCCAGCCCGCCCCGGCGACGAAGAGCGTATCCGCATCCGGCTTGATGGTCTGTGCGCCGCCGGACGCGGCTTCTTCGCCGACGACCTGGGTGCGAAGCGTGGGGAGATCGACGGATATCGACTCGACGGTCGCCGAGCCCGAAGCGCCGGCCAGCGGCTCGAAGACTCCCGAGTCGACGAGGAGGAACCAGGGACGCTGGACGCGCGTCATCGCCGCGACCATGCGCTGCCGGTAGTACCAGCGCTCGATCTGCGGGGCATCTCCTTCGACGCCGAAAGCGGCCACGTGCGTGTCGATACGACCGTCGAGTCGCTGGGCCGCACCTGGCATGGCGCGGGAAAAGCGAGCCGTTGCCGGCACGATGACCAGGGTGGCCTCGCTCTTCCGGGCGATGGCCTCGGCTGCCGCGGCGTCGCTGGCGTATCGAGAGACCGCGAACTCGTCACCGGTCACGCCGAGGAAGTCGCTGGCGCCGCAACCGGCGATCGAATCCGCCGCACCCTGAACGTCGCCGCCGACTATCCCAACCGTCAGCTGAGCGCCGCCGAGATTCTGCGACAGCAGCAACGCGCCGCTCAATACCTCGAACGCGACCTTGGGGAGCGCTCCGCCACTATCCGTATGAGTTAGGAATAGGATCTTTTCCATGGTCAGCTCCTCAGCCATTCGACGATCTCGGCGGCGATATCGTCGACCGACGCATCTTTCACTATGCGCGTCTCACGCCGTCGCTGCGGTACTTCCACCTTGGCGTACGTCACACCCTCCGCCCCTACCGCCGCCGGCTGCGCCTTCTGAAGCGCCGGCATGATGGTCCGCATGTTCTGCATCCCGACCTGCGGGTTGTTGGGCGGCTCCGGGAGTTCGCCGGTCGACCAGGCGACCACGGTGGGAGGGCCCTCACAGACCGATGCCTGATAGCGGCCTCCCTCTATCCGCTCCAGGAAACGAAGCGAGCCGTCATCCTGAACTGTCAACTTGTCCACGGCGAGGAACTGGTCGAGGATGCCGAGGCGCTCGCCGACCATCTGCATGGTGACCCCGGCATCGCGGGACGCCGACGCCCTGCCACCGAACAGGAGCAGACGTGAGCGATCGAGCCCCTCGATACCCTCTATCGCGCCGGCCAGCGCGGCCGCCACCTCGAAGGCGTCGGTGAATCCGCCGGCGGGACCATCCAGCGCGACCAGCTCGAACGGGACCTTCTGGGCGATGTTCATCATCAGCTGCTGGAGCCGGGCCTTGGGCCCGAGACTCACCAGCCAGACCCTGCTGTCCGCCACGTTAGCAGCCAGCTGGGCGGCTTCGTAGAGAGCGTGAGCGGCCCAGGGGTCGAGCACCGAGGGCAGCATCATCTCGTTCTTCAACGCGGGCCCGTCGGGGCCGCTGACCGGCTGCAACGTCTGTAGCGGGTCCGGAACGAGGCTCCCGCAGACTACGATGTGAAAGCCTGCACTCATCGATCTTCTCCTTCGATCTAGATGCCGATTCCAGCCGTGACCTGGAACGCACGGTTCTTGATCGATCCGTTATCGATACCCCAAACGTCCGTGGTACCCCATTCGTAGGCCAGGTCGAGCGAGAAGATCAGCAGTTTTCCGCCCGCCCCGACCTTCCAGCCGAATTCGAAGTTCTCCGTATCACTGCACGAGAAGACCACCCCGCCGGGCGCCGGGTCGCCGCTCGTCTTGCAGTCTATCTCGAAGGCGAGGTTCGGGCCGGCGTAGGCGCGTAGCATCAGAAACTTCACCCGTAGCATCAGCGGTATCTCGATGTAGTCGAGGTCGACATCCCCGCCCGATCCAACGGAAAAACCCTTCTGGCTGTAGTAGACGCCGCCATGAAAGCCGATCAGGCCACCGCGAGCGTAATAGCCGCCCACATGCCAGGCGGTCCGTTCACCCGTGTCG
Source organism: Gemmatimonadota bacterium (assembly GCA_039589115.1). Taxonomy (GTDB): domain Bacteria; phylum Gemmatimonadota; class Gemmatimonadetes; order Palauibacterales; family KS3-K002. Next base: position 3,724 of record JBDHHZ010000240.1, read on the forward strand.
ACGTCGCCACCGTCCGCGCTGACGCCGGCGCTCGCGATGTTCACACCGCCCTGAACGCCGATCTGCGCCCGCGCCGGGATGGCGACGGAAAGAAGCAACACACCGCTCAGCACAGCGATCCGTGATATCCGCATCATTAGTCCTCGTATTCCTTCATGTAATCGGCGTCGCGGCCAGCGACTCAGTTCTCAGCCGAATGCAATCCACCGGAGCCCGCGCGGAACTCGAGCACGCTCCGTTCGGGATCGTCTTCTCTGGGGTGGGTGCAGCTCCAGAAGCAGGCGCCGCAGTGGATGCACTTCTCGCGGTCGAACAGCGGCACACCACCTTCGCCGGGTGTTATCGCTTCGCCGGAGCAGATCTCGATGCACAGTTTCGTCTCGCAAGCCTCGCAGACGCTCGGGTATAGGAAGACCACATGGTCGGGGTATCCGGCGGGTGCCTGCACCTTCCCGCCGATCAGCAAGGCGTCCTGCTGAGAGACCAGCAACTTTCCGTCGTAGGGGATCTCGGGCCAGCCGGCGGCATCCATCAGAGCGTCGTGCATCGAGGTGCCCGCCGCGGTTGTTTGCTTTCGGACCTGCTCGATCCGCTCCGGCGGAATCACACCGTCGTAATACTCCTCTATGCTCGGGACCCGCTCGTAGGGGCGTTTGGACGGACCGGACAGGTTGACCTTCCCCCTGCTCAGCCCGCTCAGCCCCATACCGATGAAGCCGGTCAGGAAGCCCTTCTGGAACCCGTCGCGCGCCTTCTCGGCGATACGGCCTTCTTTCTCCACCCAGCTCTCGCGGCGCCGCTTCACGTACGTCGCCTCGAGGTTCTCGCGCGTGAACGGCTTGTCCTGCTTGAGGAGCTCGATCACGCCCTCGGCCAGCTGCACGCCAGTCGTCCATGCCTCATCGACGCCGGACCCGGTCAACACGTTGGTGCTGCCGGAGCCCTCACCGATTCGTGCGTACCCGTCACCGGCGAGTTGCGGCTCGCCGCGGAGCCCCGACTCCTGCAGCGTCTTGGCGCCCCAGGACCGCATTGTGCCGCCTTCCAGGTAACGCCAGAGGTACGGGTGCATCATCCAATGCTGGAGGTAGCGGTAGCTGGTTCGCACCGGACTATCGAACCAGGACGGGACGAAGATGCCGAGCGACGCGACGTTGCCGGGATAGACGTAGAGGAAGCCAAAGATCTCCGGCTCCGGGTAGCCGATCGTGTGGAAGACAGTGCCCGGCTCCAGCGGGCAACCCTCCGGCAGGTCGACCACCATC
>JBDHHZ010000241.1:0-4979 GCA_039589115.1 Gemmatimonadota bacterium
GAGCGGATCCTGGAGCCGGCACTGCTGATAGCGAGGTAGACCATGAGACAGCCAAAGAGGAATCGAAAGGTAAGTCGGTGGCTGGCCGGTCTGCTGGTCACGCCGCTGGTGCTGGCGCTGGGGGCGACGACGGTCGCTGCCCAGACGATCGTGATCGGGCCGCCGACGGATCTGTCGGTGACGCCTGGGGGGCAGATAGAGTTCCCGATTAACATAGACATGGACGCGGCCGGCGGTCTCGACATCGCCAGCCTGCAGTTCGAGCTGGGCTGGGCCCCCGATCAGCTGAGCTACTTCAGCGACTTACTGCTGGACCCACCGCCTGGCGACTGGACGATCATCCCCAACCGGGACAACGTGGGCGCGGGCGTGCTCGGCGTCGGCATGTTCAGCATAACGGGGACGACCAGCTCGTTCGACGCGTTGCTGCTGACGCTCGATGCCACGGATGTCATGCCGCCGGAAGGCTACGCATGGTCGTGTCTCGACATGGGTGTCTCCGCGGCGGGGACCGCCCTGGGTGACAACCTGCTGCCGTTCGTCGAAGTACCATCCTCTTCCGTGTGCATTGGGTTCTCGGGAATCCTCGGCGATGTGAACGGTGACGAGGCGGTGAACATCGTCGACGCCCAGCAGGTAGCGCGCTACGCCATCGGGCTGCCGACGCCGGGAGCTCCGTACATGGAAGACGTCGGCGACGTCACCGAGGACGGCACCATCAACATCATCGATGCGCAGCAGATTGCCAGGTACGCCATCGGGCTAACCCATCCTGGCGCTCCCCACGTCGGAGAGGCGCTCCCGGGCTGTCCCGGCCCGCCCCCTCCCTGCGACGGTGATTGCTTTGGTGTCTCGGGCACCTGGAACGGGTCCGGTAACGACGGATCGATTGAGTGGTTCATCGATCTCACGCCGCTGGTCGAGGCGCCGGACGGCAGCCTCTCCGGTGCGGGGGCGCTTTCGCCCGCCGGAGGAGCCCCGATGGCGTTCACCATCATCGCGGGCCAGCGCACCGGTACGAGCGTCGAGTTCACGATGGAAGTGCCGGACTTCATTCCGTTCATCTTCACGGGAACCTGGGATGGCACCGACTTCATGGACGGCGTGCTGAACGAATCGGGCTTCGTGAACTTCCCGATGGCGTTCACCCGCGTTGGCTGCGATGGAGATGGAGTCGGTGATCTGGAGGTGCACGCATCGACGACCGGTACGGCCCCGTCCAACTACACGGTGTATTTGGACGGGGGTCCGGGCTTTCCCCTCGGTTCCAACGGCGTGCTGACGTTCGTAGGTGTGACTGCCGGTGATCACACCGTTCTGCTCGAGGTGCCACCACCCTGTGTCGTTTCCGGAGACAACCCCAGAGTCGTGAGCGTCCCGGACGGTGGCACGGCCGCGACCACTTTCAACGTCGACTGTACGGACGACATCATCTGGCTCCTGCCGGGCCTACCGTTCGGCCCGTTCTCGGGCGCACTGGATAGCGAGCGGCGGTTTGCGGTCGAAGTGCCGGTAGGCTTTGATGGCACCTTGTCCATCTCGATGTACGGCGGGACCGGCGATGCGGATCTGTACGTGCGTCACGGAGCATTCCCGGATCTCTTAGGCGGGATCTGGGACTGCCAGTCTTGGGCCATCGGGAACGATGAGCTGTGCACGATCCCCAGCCCGGCGGCCGGCACGTGGTATATCATCATCCATGCCTATGAGGCGTATGAGGGTGCCTTCCTCTTGGCTGAGCTTCCAGGCGGCGGTGGCGGAGTATCGGGCACCTGGGATGGCTTCGGTAGCGATGGAAGCTCGAACCTCTACATGAACCTCACGCCGCTGATCGAGGCGCCGGATGGAAGCCTCTCCGGAACAGGCTCGATCTGGTTCGAGGGCGGTACACCCGACCCATTCACAATCATTGGGGGCCTGCGCACCGGCATGGACGTCGAGTTTACGTACGAGGTCCCGGGCTTCACCCCGATGATCTTCACGGGAACGTGGGATGGCACCGACTTCATGGACGGCGTGCTGAACGAATCGGGCCTTGTGAACTTCCCGATGGCGTTCACGCGCATCGGCCCGCCGGTCCGGATGGCGCAAGAGATTGCCGGTCGACTGGCCGAGGCGGCGGCCTATGCGAACCGATCGAAAGATGCGGGCCCGCTTCAGCAGAGGGGCGACTCGCAGGCGAATTATGCGGATATGATCAGGAGGAATTAGCACAGCCAACGCCAAACCCAGGCATGGGGTGCCGCTCTGTAGGTCTTGGGTCGGGCTGAGGCCCGGCCAGGGACCTGCGGAGGGGCACCCCTGCTGTCTACGGCGACTGAGAGGTGCACCATGAGAGCCTGTTTCCTGGTGTTGACGGGGTTGTTCCTTCTCGGCTGCACGGAGGAGGCCACGCGACCGCCGGTGGAGGACGTCCCACCGCTCGAGGAGGGATCGGTCCGCGCGACGGTGTTTACCGAGCCGGGCCCGATCACCGTCACGACAATCCGCATCGACGCGAACTCGCTGGAGCTCGGCGCCTATCAGGGCCGCTTCACGTTCGACCCGGAGGCGTTGGAGCTCCTCGAAGTGACGATGCCGGAGGGCGACTTCCGGTTCGTGAACACGAACGAGGCGTCGAGGGGTGAGGTTCGGTTTGCGGGCTTCACGGTGACGGAGTTCGAGAGCCCGGTGGCGTTGGAGTTGCGCTTCAAGCGGGTGCGCGACTTGGACCTGAACGACCTGTCGGTGGATCTGGAGGTTGTGGGGGATGTTGTGGGGACGGAGGTGAAGGGTGAGCGGATCCTGGAGCCGGCACTGCTGATAGCGAGGTAGACCATGAGACAGCCAAAGAGGAATCGAAAGGTAAGTCGGTGGCTGGCCGGTCTACTGGTCGCGCCGCTGGTTTTGGCGCTGGGGGCGACGACGGTCGCCGCCCAGTCGATCAGAGTGGGTTCGCCGGAAGGCCTGTTCGTGGCGCCCGGCGATTCGATCACGTTCCCAATCCAGGTGGACATGTCGGCGGCCGGCGGTCTCGACATCGCCAGCCTGCAGTTCGAGCTGGGTTGGAACCTGAGCCACCTGGGCTACGTCGGTGACTTCCCGCTGGACCCGCCGCCCGGCGACTGGACGACCATCGTCAACCGGGATGAGGTGGGTACGGGCGCGCTGGGAGTAGGGATGTTCAGCTTCATGGGAACGACGAGCTCGTTCGACGCGATCAACGTGACGCTGGAGGCCGGCGCGGGCGTTCCCGACGGAACCTGGTCGCGCCTCGACATGAGGGGCGTCATCACGGGAGATGCTGCCGGCAGCGACATCTCGTCGTTTGTCTCTAGCGGAGACGTCTGGCTGTGTGTGGGGCTCTCGGGGATCTTGGGGGACGTGAATTGTGACGGCTCCGTCAACATCGTCGATGCCCAGCAGATCGCGAGATACGCCATCGGGCTCTCCACGCCGGGCGCCGAGTGCACGGAGAACGCTGGGGATGTCAATGATGATGGGGCGATCAACATCATCGACGCGCAACAGATCGCGCGCTACGCGGTAGGACTTCCGACACCCGGCGCTCCTCGCCTCGGAGACGCGCTCCCCGGCTGCGAGGGCCCACCGCCGGGCTATGATGTCGACGTACGGCATCTCAGCTCGCCGACGCCCGAACAGATGGAGGCCTTCGCGGTTTCCGCCGAGCGCTGGATGTCGCTGGTGATCGGTGACATCCCGGACGTCGATTTCACCGGCGCTCCGTTCCCGGCCAACGGGTGTGGTATTTCGCATCCCGCGGTGACGGAGGTCGTCGATGACCTGTTGATCTTCGCTGTGCTCGAGCCTATCGATGGCCCGGGCGGTATTCTCGGCATGGCCGGTCCCTGCTACCTGCGGGACGGCAGTTGGCATGCCGCCGTCGGCATCATGTTCTTCGACACGGCGGACCTCGACATGCTCGACGATGAAGGACTACTGGAGACGGTGATCGTCCACGAGATGGGCCACATCGTTGGGGTCGGCTCCATCTGGGCAGAGTACGGGTATCTCCAGAACCCATCCGATCCGAACCGAGGCGGTACGCCGGGCGCCGACACGCACTTCAACGGCCCGGCCGCCATCGTGGCGTTCGACGACGTAGGTGGAACCGGGTATACCGGCGGTGAGAAGGTGCCGGTGGAGAACGACAACTCGGTGTATGGAACCGGCAGTCTCGACTCCCACTGGCGCGAGTCGGTGTTCAACAACGAGCTGATGACACCGTCGATCAATCTCGGCACCAACCCGCTCAGCGTTGTCACCGTGGCCTCACTGCAGGACGTCGGATACCTGGTCGAGATGTCAGGAGCCGATCCCTACACGCTGCCGGGTTCCGGCGCCATGAGGACCGCAGGTAGAACCATCGTGCTGGAGAAGGACGTCTGGTATGGACCGCGCCATATCGGCGACACGCGCGGTCGCGTGATCCGAACGCTGAATCCGCTTCGCGACTAGGAGCCTGATGCGAGTCGGATCTCTGAATGGCTTGAACGGTGTACTCTGCGTGCTGGCCGGCGCGTTCGCGCTCGCCGGGTGTGCCGGCAGCAAGGCCCAGGACCAGGCCTCGCTTTGCCGGCCCTCGACAGCCGAATTGCCCGCCAGCACGCAGGCCGATGACCTCGCCGGCAATTATCTACTAACCCTGGTCGCCACCAGCGGCGCGAAAGAGAACGCTTCCGTCGAAGGACGGTTCTCGTTGCGCCCCTACGAAAGTGCGCTGCGTGAAGTGCGGACTCCCAGCGGGGAAGTGGATCCTTCTAGCGTCCGTGCGCTCTACGGAACCGCCGATGCCGAGATCGAGGTTGTGGGCGCGTTGGTGCTCGGCCAGCTCGACTCCGCCGACCCGGAGCGGCCCAGTGTCGTCGTCTTCGAGCAACGCGATGTGAGAGAGGGGCGCGAATCCGTCGCGATCACGTTGCGTCTCGGCTCGCTGGCCAACCAGCTGGATCTCGTTCGCTTCGACGGCGGCTACACGG
>JBDHHZ010000242.1:0-4937 GCA_039589115.1 Gemmatimonadota bacterium
AGACCGCGGATGTTGAGTAGGTGGATGACCGGGATGCCTCGTGCCGCCATCTCGGATAACACACCCCGCTCCGCCAGCGGCGGCAACAGCATCTCGGTGTTCAGCCCTGGCTGCGTCTTTAGGACTAGCGGGCTTGTGCCGAGGTTCGCGTCGCTGCCACCGATGTTCACAAACGCAGCCACTCGCCCCGGCGAAGCACCGAGATAGATGGCCATGCGCTGGGCCACGTTGCCGCGCAGGTCGGGGTCGTGCAACAGCGGGATCCCGCTCATGCGGATTTGCTGCAACAGACGTTCGCGGAAAGCGGGATCCAAGTCAGCGCCGACGTCTCCTTCACCGCCCAGCGAGATCGCCGCCGGGGCGCTGGAGACGATGCCTTCGCTCATCAACAGCTCGTAGATATCCAGCAGGTTGAACTCCGGGCGCGTTGCCCCGTACGCCGAGGCCCCCAGAGACAGAATCATCAGCGCGTGTACACCCATCGCTTCGGCAGCGGTCAGTGTAGCGATCATCAGAGCGGGAAACGACGCCGAGCATCCCACAGCGACTGTATCGCCGGCGGAGACACCCGCACGGTGTAGCAGATGTACGATGAGCCCGGCGACATCTGGGTTGGTGGTCGTCCGCTTCGCCTCCAATTGGCCCAGTGTAGTGAACAGAGGAGAGTACTCCGGTCCGATTAGACCTGTGCGGTTGGGATCCAGCGACTCATCGATTTCGATACCCGCGTTCTCGTAGTGGCGGGCGACGGCCGCGATCGCTAGCTCCATGCGGCCGGACGCCTCACGCATCTCCGCCGACCAAGGGATCGACGGCTGGGGCGAAAGCGTCTGCAACAGCAGCCAGGCGAGCAGGCTGACGATCCCCGCCGCGACGATACGGAGTTTCATCCGGCGATCGAGGGAGAAGACGGCTCTCACGGCGTCCTCATACCAGGCTCAGCAGGAGCCCCAGCCAGCCGGTCAGCACCGTGACCGTGACCAACGCCGCCGTCGTGACCAGGAAGCCCTGTCGCTCGAGATGGCTCGCGATCAGACCCGGGATCACCCAGCCGATCACCCGGAACTCCAGTGAGACGGGAAAGAACGCCGGGACGAAGTGACGCCAGAGGAACGCCAGCACGCCTCCCACCAGAATGAGGAAGACGAATCGACGCCGCCCGAACAGGATGAGCCAGCGACAGGAGAGCCGGTAGACAGCCGTCGTCAGGAATGCGGCGATCAGGGTGCCGGCGATCCGCGCCGGCTCGTGGATGAAGAGCACGAGGTAGCTGGGAACGATGATCCCACCGGGATAGACACCGGTGAGCGCGGTGAAGGTCAGCGAGATGAGCAACCCGATGAACGGGACCTCGAATCCCATCAGCTCTCGATCTCCCAGGGCTCGTACGAACCCTTCCAATGCGTCACAAGCTCCCTCCCTGCCCCGCCGAAGTTACCGAACCCGAACACTACGCCGCCGCCATCCCGCATCCCGGACACCACCGTCTGCATGATCTCCTTCGGCCGCGTCCGCCGGAGCACTTCGATGCGCGCCGCAGCGTCGAACCGCCTGATTCGCCCTTTCAGCGCGGCCGCGTGGGTGCCCATCACATAGAGGCGGCTGAATCGATTCGTGAACCCTCCCCGCAACGCCTCGACCCACTGGAGCGTCCGGTCACCCCGGTCGCTGCGCAGGCTCATCAGGCCGATGCACCGTTCCGCGTCCGCAGGCAGCGCAGCCATGACCTTCGCGTGCACGATCATGGTGGATTCGGGATCGTTGGCTGCGAACGCGTTCACCAGAAAGCAGGGCGCTTGGGAGCCGGGCGGTTGATACCGCCAGATCCCCAGCGCCCCGCGGTCACCGCGGGTCCGGCCGATACCTTCCCGGATGGTCCGATCGTCGATGCCCAGCGACCGCGTCGCCGCACAGACCAGATCGAGGTTCTCGCTGAATTGGCCGGCTTCCGGAGACTGATCTGCCGGCGGTACCTCGATCAACTCCGCCCCACCCTCTCGCGCCGCCTCTCGGAAGACAGGCAAGCACTCCTGCTGCGGCACGAAAGTCCGGGCACCCTGCGGGATGTCGAGGGCTAGCACCGAAGCGACGGCGTCCCTCGTCTTGCCCATCGCAGCCGTATGGTCCACCCGGAAGTTCGTCACCAGTACTATGTCGGGTTTCAGCAGCTGGCGGGTCTCCACCAAGTGGTTCTCCGGGTGGACGCTCATGATCTCGATGACCGACGCATCCACGCCCAACTCGGCGCCCAGTCGGACGACGTCCTTCTGCTCGATGATGGAAGGGCGACCGCGCCTGAAGATCTCGCGCTCCGAGCCGTCCGGCAGGATGAGGACCGCCTCAGACCCGGTGGTCTTCGCCAGAACCCGTCGCCCGCTCTGACGCAAGACGGCCGCGAGCATCCGCGTCACGCTCGACTTACCCCGGGTTCCGGTGACCGCGATCCTCAGAGGAATGGCCCTCAAGCGGCGGTCGTGGCGGGATCGCTCGAAGATGAGACCGGCGAGGCTGAGCGCTATCAAGACCAGCAGAAAAGCCAGCGGCATATACCACCTTCGAGCCTGTAGGACTTATCTCGCGACGGTGAGCAGCGACCCCAAGTACGCGCAATAGACCAACACCAGAACCACGCCAACCGAGCGACCGATCGGACGACGGCGCCAAACCAGCAGCGCCAGCAACAAGGAGCTACCCAGCATCACCGGAAAGTCCAGCGACAGGAAACCGGCCGGTACCGGTATTGGGACCGGGCTCGCCACCGCGGCCACTCCCATGATCGCCAGGATGTTGAAAATATTGCTGCCGATCGCCGTCCCCACAGCCACGCCCGCGTGTCGCTGAAGCGCCGAGACGATGCAGGTAGCAAGCTCGGGCAGCGACGTGCCCAGGGCCACTAGCGTGAGTCCTACGACCGCATCGGAGATCTGTAGTTGGTCAGCGACCTCGACTGCGGCATCCACCAACATCCTCGCCCCGAGAGGTAAGCCGACCGCTCCTACGACGATGAACAGTGTGATCATCCATGTTCTCGTCGGCAGCCCCAGCACCCACTCTAGCGGGGCGCTGCGGTCCGCGTGGCGATGGCTACGCGCGGTCTCTCGTGCCGTGTAGGCCAGCGGCACCGCCAGGACCGCCAAAAGCACGACACCTGCGAACCGACCGAGATCACCCGCGAAGCAAAGGGCCACGAACAAGACGCTGACACCCAGCATGACTACGCCGTCGCGTCGCGCGGAGCGCTCGCCGACAGCGAGAGTATAGGCGATGGCAGCCGTGCCTACTACGAGCAAAGCATTCGCGATGTTACTGCCTACCACACTGCCGAGCGCGATCCCACTGTAGCCATCGAAGACTGCCCGGACCACGACGACGAGCTCGGGCAATGATGTTCCGAAGGCGACCACGCTGAGAGCGATGACCGCCTGCGGTACACGCACCCTCCGCGCCAGCGCGACCGCGCCGCGCACCAGCAGGTCGCCTCCCATGAGAAGGTAGATGAGCCCGGCGATGAGCTGGATGTACGCCACGCTCAGCTACGATCGGTGGGTTTGGACTCGCCGGCGGCCCGCAAACGTTCTTGCGCCCGCTTGAGCTCGGTGATGTCGCGAGCGATCGCATACAGCACCCCCGTCTCAGGCTCTGGATAGGAGTTCCACAGCAAGGGCTTGTAGGACCCGTCGGCACAGCGGTAACGGTTCTCGAACGAGACGGTTGGGATGCCCTTGGTGAGTTTCTCGATCTCGCGAACGGTCGAGCCTACATCGTCGGGGTGCACGAAATCGATGAACGGCTGGCTCAGCAGCTTTTCCTCCGGCCAACCCAAGATCCGCTCGAAGGCTGGGTTGACCCGCTTGAAGTACCCGTCCGTCCCCGCGATGCAAAGCATGTCCATAGAGAACTCGAAGTACTTGCGGAACTCGTGCAACAACGTCACCTGCCGCTCCAGCTCCTCCGCCATCTGATTGAACGTGCGCGCCAGCAGGCCAAACTCGTCTTGCCTCACTATCGTCGCGCGGGCATTCAGTTCACCCAGCCGGATCCGGTTCGCCACCTCCGCAAGATCGTGAATCGGCTTCGCGAACCGAAAGCCTAGGAGCGTGCCAAACAGAATCGCAAAGGCAGAGAGCGAGAGGCCGAACCGCATCAGCTGACGCCGGAATTCCTCGATCGACGCACGCTCCTCCGCCGCGTCGAACTTCACGACCACTCCCCACCCCACCTCGGGAAGCAAGCGAGTGGCCGCCCAGACTGGCTCGCCGCGATAATCGATCAGTCCCTCGACGAAAGGTCCCTGCTCACCAAGCAGCGCCCAGTGGGCCGGGTCATCCGGTCCCTCGGCTCGAACGGAACGGAGCCGCTCGGCGTCTGCGTGACGCAGCGGATGCAGCACTCGCGTTATGCCGGTCGAGTCACGCAGCACGATCATCGTCTCGCCGGTCTCGCCCAACCCGACGAAGTTCTTAGTCACATCTACCAAATCCTGGGCGCTCAAGACGACGTAGAGGCTGCCGATCCGCTGCCCCTCCAGGATCAAAGAGGCAACGAAGCTGGCGCGAGGCTCGTCTTCGGCGGTGAAGAAGATCTCGTGGAAGGTGATGGCATCTGCAACCTCCGGCGGCCGCGAGCGGTCCAGGTCCGGAAATCCACGCTCCGGCCCGGGCCCGACCGAGGCAACCGGACGGTCGTCAACGTCGTAAACCGTGAGCGATCGCACGGTCTGCGACGAACCAAGCGCGTCTGCGAGGATCCGCCGTATCCGCTCTTGGTCTGCAGGGCCCCGAGTCTGGTTGTAGGAGCGAAGGCTGAGGCGAAGCTGCGTTCGGCTGGCAATCAAAGAGACTCGATCGCGCCAACCCAGAACGACCGTTTCCAGATCCTGCTTCTTAGTCTCGGCTAGCGAGTCCAGTTGGCGCCGCGTCTTCTGGGTCAGGAACTCG
>JBDHHZ010000243.1:0-4934 GCA_039589115.1 Gemmatimonadota bacterium
ACGCTGGCCCGCGTCAGTTCTAAGAGCAACTGCAACGAGTCGGTTCGGACAGCCGCTCCAGACACGACCCTGGCCCGAGCCACGGCGAGCTGCTCCTGCGCGCGACTGACGCGCTCTGCGGCAACGCGGAGAAGCTCACTCTCAGCCAGAACGTTGTAGAAGTCAGCCTCGGTGAGAAGCGCCGTGGTGAAACGCGCCTGAACCTCGCTGGCCGTAGCGCTTTCGAACTCGGCACGCGCGCGCTTCAGCTCGTATAGCTTGGCTCCGCCTCGAAAGAGGTTGTAACGTGCTTCGAAACGAGCATCGACGATCTGGTCCGCCACGCCGCCCGTCCCGAGGTTGAAGAACTCCTCCGACGCCTTGGTCAGCGACGTCGAAACGGAAACGGAAGGCAGGACGAAGACAGCGTAAGCCGAGCGCCTCGCCCACGCGGCATTGCTGATCTGGCCGAGAGCCGCCACGTAGTTGGGATCGAGCTGCGCCGCGGCCTGCAGCGCCTCGGCTAGCGTGACCTGCGGAACCGAGTCCGCGGGCACGACCTGCGGCTCCTGACCTGCGGGCGAAACCTGGAGTAACGCGATTAGCGCGAGAATCATTGTGCTTCAACCGTCTCGAGCGTTGGTGCACGCCGTGAGAGTCGCTCCTTGAGAGCGTCCAGCATCACGTACACGACGGGCACGAGGTACAGGGTCAGAACGGTGGAGAATAACAGGCCGCCGACGATCGCGTAGCCAAGCGGCCTGCGGCTGGCAGAGCCCGCGCCAAGGCCCAGTGCGATGGGCATCGCGCCAAAGACGGTCGCTGTAGCCGTCATCAGAATCGGGCGCAGGCGGATGCGGCCCGACTCGAGCATGGCCTCCGCGCTCGCCAGCCCTTTCGCTTTCAGCTGATTGGCGTACTCCACCAGTAGGATCGAGTTCTTGCTCACCAGGCCGATCAGCAGGATCATCCCGATCTGGCTGTAGAGGTTCAGCGTGGAGCCGGCGATCAGCAGAGCCAGAAGCGCGCCGGTCACCGCCAGCGGAACCGACAGCAGCACGGTGAACGGGTGGAGGAGCGACTCGAACTGCGCTGCCAGGACCATATATACGACCACCAGCGCGAGTATGAAGGCGAAGTAGAGGGCGTTGCCACTCTCCTCCAACTCCCGCGACTCGCCGGCAAGCTCGATACTGCTGCCCGGAGGCAGCACCTCGGCGGCCACAATACTCAGAGAATCGAGCGCTTCGCCCAACGTGAAGTCCGGCGCCAGGTTACCGGTCATAGTGAAGGAGCGGACGCGATTGAAGTGGTTCAACTGTCGCGGACCGACGCCCTCCTCGACCCGAGTCACGGCATCGAGCTTCACCAATGTGCCGTCGCGACCGCGCACGTAGAGACCTGCCATCTGGCTCGGAGTGGCCCGCGCTTCCGGATCCAGCTGCACCATCACGTCGTACAGCTTGTTGGCGCGGGTGAAGGTGCTTACGCGCCGTCCGCCGAGAAGCGTCTGCAGGGTCGCCGAAACGTCTCTGATCTGCACACCCAGATCCTCGGCGCGGTCACGATCGTAGCTCACGGCAAGCTCCGGCTTGTTGATCCGGAGGTTGGTGTCGATGTTGATCAACCCGTTGATGCCTCGGGCGCGGCCGACCAGTCTGTCCATCGCCACACCCAACGAATCGAAATCGGGATGGCGAACGACGAACTGGACCGGGCTCTGCCACCCGAAGGCAGGTGGATTGTTGGCGAAGGCGAAGACTCCTGGGATCGCGAAGAACTGCGGTTGCACCTCGCCGATGATCTCCTGAACGGACCTGTCGCGCTCGGCCCAATCCGTCAGACGTATGAACATCATCCCGCTATTCACGCGGCCGCCGATCCCGACGACGCTGAAGTAGGCTTCGATACCCTCCGTCCTGCCCAGGATATCCTCAACCTGACGCTGGTAGCCATCGGTATAGGCCAGCGTCGCTCCCTCCGGCGCTACGGTGATGACCATGAACCAGCCGCGGTCTTCCTGCGGTACGAACTCGCGCTCCAACGCTCGGAAGACGACGATCGCGAGCGCCACGGCACCCACAGCTGCGCCGACGACCCACCAGCGGTGCCTCATCGCGCTCCTAAGAGTACGATCGTAGGCGGACGTCATTCCTAGGAAACCTTTCTCGAAGGCCATGAAGAGCTGGCCGTGGCTCTTCGGGACCCTGAGGATCTTGGCCGAAGCCATCGCCGTCAGCGTGAGCGCTATGAAACTGGAGATGACTACAGCGCCGGCCATCGCGATCCCGAACTCATTGAACAGCCGGCCGGTGGTTCCGCGCAGAAAGGCCAGCGGTGAGAACACGGCTACCAGCGCGACTGTGGTAGCGATCACGGCGAAGGCAATCTCACGGGTACCTATCAGCGCCGCAGTCTCGGGATCTTCACCCAATTCCTCCTGATGCCGGTAGGCGTTCTCCATCACAATGATCGCGTCGTCGACTACAATCCCGATGGAAAGGATCAGCGCTAACAACGTCAGGTTGTTTATCGTGAACCCGAGGAAGTATATGAGCCCGAACGCCGCGACGATCGATGTAGGAATCGCCAGCGCGGGGATGATCGTCGCCTTCAGGTTACGAAGCGCGACGAAGATGATCAGCACGACGAGAACCGCCGCGATCAGCAGCGTCTCTTGTGCCTCTTCGATGGAACGGCGCACGAAGACGGACGAGTCGAACGCTGTCTCCAGCGCCACGCCGGGAGGCAGCGCCTCATTGATCGACGGTAACTCGCCGCGAATGCCGTCGGAGACCTGGATCAGGTTGGCCTTCGACTGGCGAACTACACCAATCGCCACCGCCGATCTGCCCTTGAAGCGAAGCGAGCTGCGCTCGTCCTCGGGGCCCAGCTCGACCCGTGACAGATCACGTAGCTTGACGATCTGCCCGTTTTGGCTCGCCACAGTGAGATCGGAGAACTCCTCGGGCGTCTTTAGCTCGCCGAGGGAGCGCACCGTGAATTCACGCCTCTCCGATTCGATGCGACCTGCGGGGATCTCGACGTTGCGGCTGCGGATCGCCGACTCCACGTCCTGCACCGTCAGACCGCGGGCCGACAGCTCCGCGGGATCCAGCCAGATGCGCATCGAATAGCGCCGCTCGCCGAAGACCTGGGCCCGTCCTACGCCCGGCAGGGTCTGTAGCCGCGATTTCACTTCTCGATCGGCTAGGTCGGAGAGCTGCAGTAGGTCGTAATTCTCGCCGGAGAGCGACAGCCAGAAGAACGGCTGAGCATCCGCGTCCTGCTTGGTGACGACCGGCTCCTCGATTTCCTGGGGTAGGCGGCCGCGCACGCGCGAGACCTTGTCGCGCACATCCTGAGCGGAGGCCTCGATATCACGGTCGAGGGTGAACTCCAGGGTGATATTGCTCACCTGCTCGGCGCTGGAGCTCGTCAACGTCCTCAGCCCCTGGATCGTGCTCAGCTCCTCTTCCAGGATGTCGGTGACCGCCGACTCGATCACACGGGGGTTGGCACCCCGGAGCACGGTCGTGACCGAGACGATGGGCGCGTCGACATCAGGAAACTCCCGGACGGGAAGCCGGAAGTAGCCGATCGTCCCGAACAGGACCAGCGCCAGGCTCATCATCGCGGCCAAAACCGGCCGGCGAATTGCCGTATCGGACAGTTTCAATTCGTACTTCCCCTGTTGAGAGGTTCCGGCTCCCTACGCCGCAAGCCGTGCCGGCGTTTCATGCCTCCTGCCGGACGCGTCGGATGCCCGCCAACGGAGCCACAGCCCCGGCCCCAGCCCCAGCCCGGGGCGGAAGGTACTGGCGAAAGGAAGGAAGATGGAAGGCGAGGCCCGTGTGGGGAAGGCCCCACCCACGAGCGGCCGGCGGCCGTCCGTTGCGCTCCTACGGTCTGAGTGCGACGATCAAGGCTAGGCTGCGACCTCACCGAGACACGGTTTCTCTCGAGCGCTGAGCTGAATGAACGTGCCACAGAACACAGAGAACGTTCGCCTCGACAAGTGGCTGTGGGCAGCGCGCTTCTACAAGACTCGCTCCCTCGCCGCCAAAGCGATCAGCGGAGGCAAAGTCCAGTAGAACGGCCAGCGCGCCAAACGAGCCTCCCACCTGCACGTGGGAGACCGCTTACGGGTGCGTAAGGGTCCCAACGAGTTTCAGCTTGTCGTGTTGCGGCTGTCGGAACGGCGTGGGCCCGCGAGCGAGGCAGCGACTCTCTACGAGGAGACCGCTGAGAGTGTGAAGGCCCGCCAGAGCCTGGCTGGCCAGCGGAAGGCCGCGCCGAAGTTCGCATTCCGCGACGGAGGCCGACCCAGTAAGAAGGAGCGGCGAGAACTGCGGCGTCTGAAAGGCGATCCTGAAGATTGATGGGCGACCGGACCACAAAAAACAGGGCCGGCGCGACCCAGCGCCGGCCCCTATCACATTGCAGAGTTAGTGGTAGGATTCTCAGAGGATAACTGTCCAGTGCCAGCTGGACAGGGAGGATTCTATTTGTCTCGTCTATTCGTTAAGTACAGCCTCCTGTACTCTGTTTCTGTCTCACTACCCTACGCGATTGTTGCGTTCCTTGTTTCATCCTTCCCGTCATCTTGTTTGATGCCGTGAAGCACCGAATGGTTGCAGGCGGCGAACGCCAGACCGCCCGATTAAAGGAACGCGATGAGTTCTCTGGAAGTTCCCTGGCATCTTCTGACACCGACCCGCTGTGCTAGCCGTACGGGAAGGAAAATGATCGCTAGATAGGACCGATGATCGAACTGATTCATCAAATCGGACCGCAAACGGCCGACCTCCGGAGTGTAGAGCATGGGTTTTCAACTGCAGCATACTATAGAGATCCTCGAGCGTACTCCCGCCACACTGCGGGCATTGCTGGGTGGACTCTCCGATTCCTGGATCACGGCCGACGAAGGACCCGATAGCTGGAGTCCGTTCGAC
>JBDHHZ010000244.1:0-5987 GCA_039589115.1 Gemmatimonadota bacterium
GAAGAGGGCCAAGCCGACCTCGACGAAGCGGACTTCGAGTGAGGCCGGTGATCGGTAATCGGTGGCCAGTAGTCGGTGGTCATCTATAGCTTGTCACCTGGCACTTACTGACTACCGGCTACCGACTACCGACTACTGAGCCAATGTCCCCGCAGCGAATCGACATCTGTCAGTACAACGCCTTCACCGACCAGCCGTTCGCCGGGAACCCGGCAGCCGTTGTGCTCGACGCGTCCGGCCTGGACGATGAAGTCATGCAGCTGGTCGCCCGCCAGATGAATTTGGCGGAGACTGCGTTCTTGTTACCGCCCTCGGGGCCGGGGGCCGACGTGCGGCTGCGCTGGTTCACGCCGGGCCAGGAGGTCACGCTCTGCGGGCATGCCACCATCGCGACCTTCAGCGCCGCAGCGCAGCGCGGCGTCTTCCCGGTCAAGGAGGGCGCCGAGCGCGTCCTGCGAGTGGAAACCCTTTCTGGCGTGCTGCGCATCACGATCGGTCGCCGTAGCGGCATCTTTCGGGTGGCGATGCAGATCCCGGTGCCGACTTTCGAGACCGTCGAGGTCGATCGCCAGGCCTTCGCGGCGATCTGGGGCGTGGTGGCCGGCGATCTGGACGGCGAGTGGCTGGTGCACACGGGCCTCAACTACTGGTACGTGCCGGTCGTGGACCGAACCGCTCTGAGCGCCTTGACCCTCGAGACCGAGAAGCTGGCCGCTTTCGATTCCAGCGCCTGCGTGACCTTCTTCACCTCCGACACCGTCGACCCGGAGTCCGATTGGCACCTGCGTTTCTTCGCGCCTTTCTTCGGCGTGCCAGAGGACATCGTCACCGGCAGCGCCCATGGTCCGATGGGCGCGCTTCACCTGAGACGCACCGGTGGCCTGGCGGAGGACGGCTGGACCGAGTTGAGAGGTGAGCAAGGGGATCTGCTGGGGCGGCCCGGTCGCGTAGTCGTCAGGGCCAAACGCGAAAGCGGCGCCATAAGCGATCTCGAGATCGCCGGCACCGCCGTGGAAATGCTGGAAGGGACGATTACGATTTAGCCGGCCTCAGTCGCCCCCTTCTTCTTGACCCGTACTCCAACGGCGCCACCATTCCTCCTCTTCTTCCTCCAGCCGGGCGGCGGCCTCGTCGACGATCCGCTGGGCCTCGACGACCTCTGGCAGATCCACAGGGCTGGGTAGCAGCCGACCCGTGCAGCGTACCTCGTACTCGAACAGCTGGGCACGCAGATCGCCCATCGCCTGGATCAGCTCCGGGCTCGCCTCCAGCAGCTCGCCGTCCGCATCCAGCTTGATGATCGAGTCGGCCAGACTGAGTAGCTCCTGACGGAGTTTCTTCGGGTCGACTTCGCTGTTCTTGGCCATCCGCCTCGCCTCTCCCCTGTTGACGAGCCACGTGCGTGGGCGCCGTTCAACACCACCCGCTATTACTTACTACCCATGAAACCGCAGATGTGTTCTGCAGGCTCCCGGAGCGCTGGATCGCGTCTGCGCCGACGACGTATAATTAGAAGTGAATTCAAACGGCGAACAGTAGGTACGTCAAGACCATCGCTCGCCGCCGGTTGGGAGACGTCATGAAACACAGGCGCGCCATAGCCTTCGCCGTCGTCATCGTCATCGTCGTCGTCATCGTGCCTTCGCTATTCTCCTGCTCGCCGGGCTACGTCCTCCGCGCCGCCTGGGAGGAAGCTCGCATCCTCGCGCGCCGCCGCTCCATCGCAGATATCCTCAACGACCCGGCGGTGGATTTGGAGACCCGGGCGAAGCTGGAGCTGGTGGTCCAAGCGCGCAGCTTCGCCGGTCGCGACCTGGCTCTCGACGTGGGGGACAGCTATACGTCCTTCTCCAACATCGGTCGTGACACGCTGGCGCTGGTACTCTCCGCCAGCCCGATGGACCGGCTGGCGGCCCACACCTGGTGGTTCCCCATCGTCGGGCGCGTACCCTACAAGGGCTTCTTCAGCCTGGAGGCGGCCGAGAAGGAGAGAAGCAAGCTCGACGCCAGGCAGTTCGACACCTACCTGAGGACGACCTCCGCCTTCAGCACGCTGGGCTGGTTGCCCGACCCGCTGCTCTCCACCGTGCTCCGCCAGGACAGCGTGGGGCTGGTGGAGACGGTGATCCACGAGGTGACCCACAACACCCTGTTCGTCAGCGGTCAGGTGAAGTTCAACGAGAGCTTCGCCAACTTCGTGGGCTCCGTGGGCGCGATCGAGTACTTCTGTGACCGCGGTCACGACGAGTCGCTCTGCGAGCTGGCCCGCGGTCGCTGGCATGACAGCCTGCGGCTCAGCGAGTTCCTCGACCGGTTGTGGAGCGACCTGGAGACGCTCTACGCTGTGCAGCTACAGCTCGACTCGCTGATACCGCGACGGCGCGAACTGCTGGAGGCGGCGGCGGAGAGCTTCCAGCGCGATTACGCCCCGGCGATGCAGACCCAGGGCTTCGCCCGCTTCGATCCGACACAGCTGAACAACGCCTCCCTGATCGCGAGGCACCTATACTACCACCAGCTCCCCCTCTTCCAAGAACTCTACGAGCAGACGGAGAGCCTGACCCGATCGATCGATTTGCTGGCCGCCGCGGTGGACGGCGCCGATGAGCCCTGGACGGCCCTGGAGGGCCTGATCGAGGGACGACCCAGCCCCTGAGCCGCGGGTCGGAGCCGGGGGACCGCTCGCTCCGGTTGACCCGGGAGGGGTCGGAACCGGGGGACCGCTCGCTCCGGCCGACCCGGCAGTCGGCTCGGTGCTTCCCGCGAGGACATCGGGCAGCTCACCAATAAGCTCGGCGTAAGGATCGGAGCCGGGTCGCTAACACCAGCTCCGCTCGGCGGTCCCCCGATCCCTCCCTGGCCAGATCGAGAGTGCGTGGGGGCGGTCCCCCAGCTCCTCCCAAGTCAGATTGAGAGGCGTGGGGGCGGGTCGTCGAGTGAAGCTGGGGTTAGCGACCCCGCGCTCACGGTGCAGCCGTGAGCGCGGGGGAGGCCGGAGCGAGACGACCCGCTCCCCGCCGACGCGCGCCCAACCGCGGGCCGTCGTATCACTTCGGGCGTGCAGTGCAGAATCCGGGTTGATATCCAGGCCGGTCGCCCTATTTATTATGGCGATCAAAGCTCGCGAGGCGGGTGGGAGTGCCCGCCTTTTCTTCATGGAATCGCCAACAGCATCGTGTGACAATGGCTGAGCGGTACGACCCGTGTGCGGTCGAGACGAAATGGCAGAAGCGGTGGGAGGAGACGGGACGTCACCGCATCGATATCGATGGCGCCGAGAGTCCTTTCTACAATCTGATGATGTACCCCTACCCGTCGGCGGAGGGGCTGCACGTCGGCAACGTTTACGCCTTCACCGGCGCCGACATCCACGGCCGCTTCAAGCAGCTACAGGGTAACACGGTGTTCGAGCCCATCGGGTTCGACGCCTTCGGGATCCACTCGGAGAATTTCGCCCTCGAGCGGCGCACCCATCCGATGGAGCTGATCCCCAGCAACATCAAGAACTTCACCCGGCAGCTGAAGCGCATGGGGTTCATGTACGATTGGGACCGCGTCGTCGACGTGACCCGGCCCGAGTACTACAAGTGGACCCAATGGATCTTCCTGCAGCTCTACAAGTCCGGGCTGGCCGAGCGGCGCCAGGCGCCGGTCAACTGGTGCCCGTCCTGCAAGACGGTGCTGGCCAACGAGCAGGTGATCGACGGGCACTGCGAGCGCTGCAACACGGAGGTGGCCCAGCGCTTCCTGGACCAGTGGTTCTTCAAGATCACCGACTACGCCCAGCGGCTGCTCGACAACCTGGAGTGGATCGACTGGTCCAACTCCACCAAGCGGCTGCAGCGGAACTGGATCGGCCGCTCGGAGGGCGCTGACATCGAGTTCGAGGTCGTCGGCCATGCTGACAAGAAACTGCGCGTCTTCACCACGCGGCCCGACACGCTGTTCGGCGCCACCTTCATGGTACTGGCACCCGAGCACCCGTACGTCCAGGAGATCACGACGGATCAGCACAGGGCCACGGTGGCCGAGTACGTGAAGAACGCGCTGGCCATGGACCTGGTCGAGCGGAAGAAGGCCGGCGAAGAGCGACAGAAGACCGGCGTCGATACCGGGGCGAAGGCGATCAACCCCGTCACTGACGAGGAGATCACCATCTGGGTGGCCGACTACGTGCTCATGGAGTACGGGTGGGGCGCGATCATGGCGGTGCCAGCCCACGACGAGCGCGACTTCGAGTTCGCCCAGCAGTACGACCTACCGATCCGCATCGTCGTGATCCCGGCGGACCGCTACGAGGGCTTCGACCCCAGCGTCGAGCTCGAGGAGGCTTTCACCGAGCACACCGAGGATGAGGTGCTGGTCAACTCCGGTGCGTTCGACGGCGTGCCGGCGGCGAAGGCCATCAAGCAGATCACCGACTGGCTGGCCGAACAGGGCCGCGGCTCCCACTCGGTCAACTACCGGATCCACGACTGGTGCATCTCGCGACAGCGCTACTGGGGTCCGCCGATACCGGTCATCCATTGTGGGAAGGACGGCATCGTACCGGTCCCGGAGGAGGAGTTGCCCGTAGTGCTCCCTTACGTGGAGAACTTCAGGCCGGACGAGAGCGGGATCGGTCCGCTGGCACGCTCGGACGAGTTCATCAACGTCGAGTGCCCGAAGTGCGGCGGCCCCGCGAAGCGCGAGACCGATGTCTCCGACACCTTTCTCGACTCGGCCTGGTACTTCATGCGCTACCCGTCCACTGAAAGGCACGACGTGCCGTTCGACGCGAAGCGGACGGAGAAGTGGCTGCCGGTCGACATGTACATCGGCGGCGAAGAGCACGCCGTGCTGCACCTGATGTACTCGCGCTTCATCACCATGGCGCTCCACGACCTGGGCCACCTGCCCTTCGAGGAGCCGTACCACAACTGATCATCCGCGAAGGCGCCAAGATGTCCAAGTCGCGTGGCAACGTGGTGATCCCCGACGAATTCGTCGAGAAGTACGGCGCCGACACCTTCCGGACGTACTTGATGTTCCTCGGCCCCTACGAGGAAGGAGGAGACTTCCGCGAGCAGGGTATCGCCGGGATCTCCAGGTTCTTCGACCGCGTCTGGGACGCCATCGCCGGCGGCGAGCTGGCCGACGGTCCGCCGGAGAGCGGCGAGGTCGAGCAGAAGCTCCACACCACCATTAAGAAGGTGACCGAAGATCTCGCCGGACTGCAGTACAACACGGCGATCGCCGCGATGATGGAGTACCTGAACGTGGCCCGCGCCGGCGGTCGTTCCGTGCGACGCTCCGAGGTCGAGCCGCTGGCCGCCATGATCGCCCCCTTCGCGCCGCACCTGGCGGAGGAACTGTGGGAGCGACTGGGGTACAAGGAGTCGATCTTCGCCGGCGCCAGCTGGCCAACCTACGAAGAGAAGCTGGCTCTGGCCGATCAGATCGACATTGCCGTCCAGGTGAACGGCCGGCTGCGCGCCACGATAAGTGTGCAGCGCGGCGCCGGCGAGGCCGACGTAAAGCAAGCGGCGCTGGCCGAGGAGGCCGTGCAGCGACACATGGACGGCTTGGAGGTCGTGAAGACGATCTTCGTGCCCGACAGACTCATCAACCTCGTCGTGAAGTAGGCGTTCCCCCGCGACGGCGTTAATCCAGCCAGAAAACAGAGGTCACTGGTGCAAGGAAAACCGCGCAGGTGGTCACAGGTTCTTCTTGTGGTCCTGGCCACGACCGCGCTGGCCGCGCTCTTGGGGGACTCGCAACTCGAACGCTCGCCGATCGGCTGGGAAGAACAGGACGTCCTTTATGCACTTTGGGCGTTCGGGGAAGTCGATCGCCACAACATCGGCGTCGACGACGCCAGCATCTTCTTCACTTACGGCAAGCACCTCGCCGAAGGCCACGGCCTCGTGTGGAACGTGGGCGGCGAGCGCGTCGAAGGATACTCCTCGACGCTCTGGATGCTGACCGCCGGCGCGACCTTCTGGCTG
>JBDHHZ010000245.1:0-4896 GCA_039589115.1 Gemmatimonadota bacterium
TGCCGTCGAGGCGCTGCGGTCCTACGGAATCTACGACGGGCTCGTGAACGCCGGCGGCGACCTCTACGCACTGGGCGTCTCCGAGGACGGAGATCCCTGGAAAGTGGGAATTCGCGATCCCGACGATGCCGACGGGATCATCGAGACCCTCGAGGTGAGCGATCGTGCCGTCGCTACTTCTGGCGACTACATCCAGTACTTCCAATACGCCGGACGGCGCTTTCATCACATGATCGACCCGGCCACCGGCGAACCGCGACGCTCCAGCCTGCGCAGCGTGACCGTAATGGCCGACGACTGTATGGCGGCGGACGCTGCCGGCACCGCCGTGTTCGGGATGCCGGCGGCCTCCGCTGCGAGCTTGTTGGAAGTGAGAGCGCCAGGCGCGCGCGTAGTCCACAGAGTCTGAAGGTTGCGTCGGGGAGGCGGCGGCGTGGGGCGGGTCGTCTCGCTCCGGCGGACGGCGGGGAGCGGGTCGTCTCGCTCCGGCCTCCCCCACGCTCACGGTTACCCGTGAGCGCGGGCTCGCTAACCCCAGCTCCGCTCAACGACCCGCCCCCACGCCTTGTCGATCAGACCAAGAGAAGCCGGGGAACGGCCGCCAGGCCCTCTCGACCTGGCTCAGGAGGAACCGGGGGACCGACTCGCGGAGCTGGGGTTAGCGACCCGGCTCAGATCCTGAAGACGGATATGCGGGTGGGTCGCACGATGTCATCGCACGGAGCAGGGGCCCTGCGTGTCGGGTCGGCCGGAGCGAGCGGTCCCCCGGTTCCGACCACCCGCTAACCATTCGTGATATCTGTTGCTTCCCCGAGTTGCCTTCCACATACTGCGGCTACCGGGGAAGGGCTGAGGGAGTCGTGCAGTAGTCCTGCGAGTACCGGGGGCCTCAGTCGTGGCGGTACGTCAAATACTCGCACACCTACCTGACTGGTTCTGCAGTCGCATCCAGCCCGTACCGCGTCATGTCCTGCACTCTGGTACCTGGCATCCAATGACAACGCTGAGATCGCCCAGGGGATTAGCGCCCGCTATGCCCTTGGGGATCTCTTGTGCTCATAACCGTACAAGGAGGGACAGATGAACGTACAACGTGCAGTTAGGCTGGCGGCTTCCATAGTCGCCCTGGTGACCCTCTCGTTAGTCGTCGGGTGCGGGGATGACGACGGGACCGGCACGAACGGGAGTGAACTCTTCGGGACTTGGAGCGTCACGAGCATCTTGATCGATGACGTCGAGGTCCTCGCTGGAACAAGCTTCTCGTTTATTATGACCTTGAGGAGCAACGGAACGTACTCGTTTACCTTTTCCGGCGACACCGATCACTTGGTTTGCGAAGGCACGACCAGCTGCAGCGAGAGCGGCACTTACATTTACACGAGCAATACCTTCACGTTCTGTGACCCGGGTTGCGACGCGCAGGACGCCGCGGACTACACTATCTCCGGCGACACGCTGACCTGGCTTATGGTGGATGTGGATGAGGGGGTTACAATTATAACTACACTGACATTCGTGAGGATTTGATTACGTAGCCCCGTAACTGGAGGTCAGAGACGTTCCTGAACGACTGTGCGCTGCGAGCCGCGACGCTCCAGCCTGCGCAGCGTGACCGTCATGGCCGACGACTGCATGGCGGCGGACGCTGCTGGCACCGCCGTGTTCGGGATGCCGGCCGCGGCCGCGGCGGGCTTGCTGGAGGTGCGCGCACCCGGCGCGCGTGTCGTTCACAGGGTCTGATTCCGAGGCGTCGGGGAACGGCACCCAACAGCCATTCGTGATATCTGTTGCTTGGCCGAGCCGCCTTCCACATACTGCGGATACCGGGGAAGGGCTGAGGGAGTCGTGGAGTAGTCCAGCGAGTACCGGGGGCCTCAGTCGTGGCAGTACCTCACATACCCGCACACCTACCTGACTGGTTCTGCAGTCGCATCCAGCCCGTACCGCGTCATGTCCTGCACTCTGGTACCCGGTTCCCGACGATAACGATGAGAACGCCCAGGGGATTGCCGCCCGCGATGCCCTTCTACGCCGACTCTTCACAGAACTCACCTGAGGGATCTTTTGCGCTCAGAACCGTATAAGGAGGGACAGATGAACGTACAAAGTGCAGTTAGGCCGGCGGCTTCCATAGTCGCCCTGGTGACCCTGCCGTTAGTGGTCGGATGCGGGGGTGACGACGGGACCGGCACGAACGGGAGGGATCTCTTCGGTACTTGGAGTGTCACGAGCATCACGATCGATGACGTCGAGGTCTTCGCTGGAACAGGCGCCTCGGCTACTATGACCTTCAGGAGCGACGGAACGTATACGATTTCCGCTTCCGGCGACACCGATAACTTGTTCTGCGATGGCACGACGAGCTGCACCGAGAACGGCACTTACGTGTACACGAGCACCACCTTCACGATCTGTGACCCGGGATGCGACGAGGCTGGGTTTTACACGATCGTCGGCAACACGATGACCTACCAATTGTTTGATCCGGATCTGGGGGTCGCATTTGTAATGACAGGCGTGAGGGTCTCATAATCTAGCCGCGCAACTGCAAGGTCAGGAACTGCTAACTGGACTGGCTATCGATTGCATGGGGCGCTATTATAGAAAAAGAAGAAACCCTCGCTGGAGAGTCAGACTATGTCTGCAGTCGGTTTCCTTGACTTCGTCGGCGGCGCCCTCGTCGTCTTCGGCATCTTCGCCGCCTTCATGGTATGGGCGATATTCCCCCTCCTGCCGTTCCTCGTGATGGGTGCGATCTACGCGACGGTCCGCCACGGCGTGCCGGCTCTCGGTCGCGCTGCGGTTGCGGTGGAGCGTGGGGCGGTTGCCGCGGTGCGCTGGGTGCTGCACCCCGTAGCGGTTTGGGCCTTGCGAGGCCGAGAGCCGGCCTACGTCAAGCACGGGGACGGTAAAGGCAGACGCTGATCCCAGGCTGCATCGAGGCGCTTGGTGTGGACGCCCGGAGCCGTCAGTCTCCGGGCGTCTTTCTATTCCCCCCCGCCCCCCGCTCCTGGCCGGGGCGCTTGACATTATTCTACCCGCAGTTCAAACTTCTAACGACTGTTCAAATCGCTTCCCATGCAGTGAGGTTCTATGGTCGACGGCTCCGCGCCAAGCCCACCTTCGCCGCGCGTAAGAGAGAAGCGACGCCAGCGGCGGGCGGAGATCCTTCATGCTGCGCTGCGGGCATTTCGCGAGAACGGTTACCACTCCACGACCCTCGATGATATCGCCGAGCACCTGGGTGTTCGGAAGACCGCTCTATACCACTACTTTCCGGACAAGGAGTCGATCCTCTACGAGTGCCATCGCGAGTCGCTGGCGGAAGTTGCTCGCATGCTGGAGGAATCGGAGACGTGCTGCCGGACGGCGAGCGAGCGGCTGGCCTACATCATCCGGGAGCACGTGCGGATCATGACGGAAACCCTGGAGGGTTCTCCGCTGGCGTTCGAGGTGCCGGCGCTGGCTGCGGAACGCCGGGCGGAGATCATCGCGGCGCGGGATACGTACGAGCGAGTGCTCCGCGAGCTGATCCAGAAGGGCATCAAGGACGGAGAGTTCCGCGAGGTGGATCCCAAGATCGCCGTATTCGCCATCCTCGGGGCGATCAACTGGATCGCCCGCTGGTACGATCCCGAGGGATCGATTCACGCTGCAGAGCTCGGATCGCAATTCGCCGACTACATGATCGTGGGGCTGACGTGTGAGCGGCCCTGATGACCTGTGCAGTTTGGGGGTGAATCATGAAGGCAGTCCAACTGGTCGAGGCAAGCGCACCCCTGGTAATCCAGGACGTTGCCAAGCCCGAGCCCGGAGACGATGAAGTCCTGGTTCAGGTTGCCGGCTGTGGTGTGTGCCATACGGACATCGGATTCTGGAAGGAAGGAGTTCCCACGAAGAAGCCTATACCGTTGACGCTGGGTCACGAGATCAGCGGCACGGTGATAGAGGCCGGTTCGAAGTTCAATAAGCTGCTGAACCGAGAGGTGATAGTCCCGGCGGTTATCCCGTGCGGCGAATGTGCGTTGTGTAAGGGTGGCCGCGGCAATATCTGCCGGGGCCAGATGATGCCGGGTAACGACATCGATGGTGGCTTCGCCGAGTACGTAGTCGCGCCTGGGCGCGGGCTCTGCGAGGTCGGCGAAAAGAGCGGCTACGAGCTGCCGGAGCTCTCCGTGATCGCCGATGCCGTCACTACGCCGTATCAGGCGATCGTCCGCAGCGGGCTGGCTTCCGGTGATCTGGCTGTAGTAGTCGGCGTGGGCGGCGTGGGTACGTACTGCGTGCAGATCGCGGCGGCCATGGGTGCAAACGTCGTCGCTATTGATGTGGACGCGGGCAAGCTCAGCGCCATCTCCGATCACGGCGCCGGGCTAACGATCAACTCCGGGGAGACGGACTTCAAGGCGTTGAAGAAGCAGGTCAAGTCGCAGGCGAAGGAGTGGGGTTGTGCCGGCTACGGCTGGAAGATCTTCGAATGTTCCGGTCACCCGGGCGGTCAGGAGACGGCCTACGGTCTGCTGACCTTCGCCTCCACGCTGCTGGTCGTCGGGTTCACGCTCGCCAAGCTCGAGTTCCGGCTCAGTAACCTCATGGCCTTCGACGCGACGGTCCAGGGCACGTGGGGCTGCAAGCCCGAGCTCTATCCGGAGGCGCTGAGCATGGTCACCGACGGCAAGATCGACATGAAACCCTTCATAAAGACGTTTCCGATGAGCGAGGCGCCTGACGTCGTGCAGCAGGTCGCCGATCACAAGATCGACCAACGCGCCATTCTCGTTCCCGACTGGGCGTGAGGGAGGGAAGTACGATGCTGAAGAGCCATACGCTGGTACCCGATCAGGAGTACAAGGAGATCCTCTACGAGCTGCGCCCGGCAAGGGACCCGAAGGGCAA
>JBDHHZ010000246.1:0-8928 GCA_039589115.1 Gemmatimonadota bacterium
CGCCGCGGCGGCCCGGCGGCTGCTGCGGGTGACCGGTGACCTGACGCACCCGGCGACGCTACTCGACCCGTTGCTCTGGTCGCGGACCGTTCACAGCATGGTGTACAAAGAAAGATGATCACGCACAACGAGATCCAAATGAATGCATCGCCGGCCCGCTGTTTCGAGGTAGCGGCCGACGTAGAGCGCTGGCCCGAGATTCTCCCGCACTATCGTCAAGTGCGATTCCGCCGCCGCGAAGGGTTCGGCCGCGGTCTGGTGGAGATGGCTGCGCGCCGCATGTTCGGCCGCGCCGGCTACCCGGTCTGGTGGCTGAGCGAGATGTGGGCCGACGAATCGGTGCCCGTAGTGCGCTACCGTCATGTGGGCGGCATCACGAAGGGGATGGACGTCGAGTGGCGCTTTCATCCCGACGGCGCGGCCACCCGTGTGGAGATCGTCCACGATTGGCCGCGCGGTCCCGGCTGGCCGCTCATCGGCCGCTTCGCCGCCGATCGGGTCATCGGCCCGGTATTCATCCATAACGTTGCCGGCATGACGCTGGAAGGCGTCAAGAAAGCCGTGGAGGCAAAGTGATCATATCTAAGAGCAGTGCTGGGAACGGCCGGCGACGCATCGCCGTGACCGGCATCGGATGCATCACGCCGACCGGGGTCGGCGCGGACGGCTTGTGGCTGGGTCTTCAGCGCCGGCAGTCGGCGGTCCGCCGCATCACACGCTTCGACCCGGAACCGTTCCGCAGCCATATGGCGGCGGAGGTCGACGGCTTCGATCCCGTCGACTTCATGGAACCGAAGCGTGCCAAGCGGCTCGACCCGTTCGGCCGGTTCAGTGTGGCGGCGGCGCGTATGGCGCTCGACGACGCGGACCTCGATCACGCGGTTCTCGCACCCGATCGCGTCGCCGTGCAGATGGGCTCGGCGCTGGGCGGCGTCGCCTACGCCGAGGAGCAACATCACTCCTTCCTGTCCGAAGGACCCACGGGAGTGAACCCGCTCCTCGCGCTTGCCGTGTTCGGCGGCGCATCGAGCTGCAACATCGCTATCGAGTTCGGGTTTACCGGGCCGAACTCGACCAATGGCATGAGCTGCGCCTCCGGCGCCATCGGCATAGGCCAGGCCTTCCGTCTCATACGTGACGGCGAGTCGGATGTGGCGCTGGCAGGCGGTGCCGAGTGCCCGCTGTCGCCGCTGTCGTTCGGAGCCTTCGCCCTGATCCGCGCCATGTCGAAGCGGAACGATGATCCGGGCACCGCCAGCCGGCCCTTCGACAGCGAGCGCGACGGCTTCGTGATGGGCGAAGGCGCCGCCGTGCTGGTGCTCGAGGAGTGGGGGCGCGCCGTGAAGCGCGACGCACGCATATACGCGGAGCTCTGCGGCTTCGGCACCACCAACGATGGGTATCACATGACCGCCCCACGCCCCGACGGTGCCCAGTCGGCCCGCGCCATCGCGCTAGCCCTCGCCGATGCCGGTGCCGTGTCAGATGAGGTGGAGTACGTGAACGCGCATGCGTCGTCCACGCGGCTCAACGATCCGGTGGAAACGGTGGCGATCAAGTCGGCACTGGGCGACCGCGCCTATCGCGTGCCGGTGAGCGGCACGAAGGGATACTACGGTCACCCGCTTGGCGCGTCCGGCGCCATCGAGGCGGCGATCTCAGCGTTGGTGATCGAGCGCGGCTGGGTTCCGCCGACCCTCAACCTCCAGCAGCCCGACCCCGAGTGCGACCTAGACTACGTGGCCGGGGAAGGGCGCGAGGGTGGCGTGGGCTTCGTGATCTCGAACTCGTTCGGCTTCGGGGGAGTGAACGCGACACTCGTGTTCAAGGCCGCCTAAAGACGGTCGCGGCCCCTACTGCAGCCCGAGCTTCCTCAGCAGCTCGTCGAAACGCGGGTCGGCCTTCAGCGCATCGGCGGATGGATCGACGTTCATGTAGGTTAGGCTGCCGGGGTCTTCCTGGTAGGCCCGCTCCAAGTACTCGAACGCCCGGTCGAGATCGCCTAGTTCTCCGTAGACGATGGCGAACTCCTTCAGAAACGGACCCCTCTCCTCCACCTGCCCCATGAGCTGCAGCGCCTCGTCCCCGTGCCCGGCCCGTGCGTAGGCCCAGGCCAGGCCCGTGATGTAGTACTGGGTGCCCGGACTCAGCTCCAGGGCGCGCCGCAGCGCGGCAATACCTTCCTCGTGGTCCCCGCGCAGAGTGTAGGCGAATCCGAGGTTGTACAGTGAGCGGGAGCTTTCCGAATCGATCTCGAGGATCTTCTGCGACTCCGCGATCGAGCCGTCGTAGTCGCGGCTGAACCAGAGCATGGTCGCGAGGGCCGTCCGGTTACGTATCGACAACGGGTCGAGCTCCACGGCGCGGCGCATCTCGCTCACGACCTCTTCGTAGCGCCCGAGGTCGGACAATAGGTACCCGTACTCCCGGTGCGCGTCTGCTGACCCGGGATTGAGCTCTAGCGCCCGCTTGAACGCTTGCTCCGACTCCTCGAAGCGTAGCTCGGCCTCCAAGAGCGATCCGCGGATCGCATGCGCCTCCGCCAGTCCCGCGTCCGACGCCAGCGCCCTATCGACCGCTGCCCGTACGACGGGCATCGCCTCCTCGGGCGGCAAGTGACCTCGATTCCACAGGCTCAGGTACGCGTCCGCCAGTCCCGCGTATGCGAGTGCGTAGTCCGGGTCTATCGCGATCGCCTGCCGGAAGAGCTCGGCGGCCTCCTCCATAGTTGTCCGCGTTCTTTCCCGGCTGTGGCTGAGGTAGCGCCCCCTGGTGTAGAGGTCGTAGGCCTCCAGGCTCTCCGGCGGCCGCGCCACTAGCCGCTCCTCGACCTCCGGCGTCAACGTCGCCTTGAGCGCCGTCGCGATCTTGCGGGCTATGTCGCTGCGGATCGCGAAGATGTTCGCCGCCGTGAGCTGCTCGTCGTACGTCTCTGCCCAGAGGTGCTGGTCCGTACGCGCGTCGACTAGCTGTACGGTGATCCGCACGCGGTCGCCTGCGCGCTCGACGCCGCCTTCCAGTACGGTTGCTACTCCCAACTCCTCGGCGATCTGGCGGACGTTCCGGTTCGCGTCCTGGTACTCCATCACCGAGGTGCGGGAGATCACCTTCAGGCCGCCTATCTTGGCAAGCTGCGTCAGGATGTCGTCGTGCATCCCATCGGTGAAGTACTCGCTCCCCTCCTCGTTGCTGCGGTTGGCGAACGGGAGCACGGCGACAGAACGAATGTCGACCACCTCCGCGGCGGAACTGTCGCCCGGAAATCTCGGCCCGAGCAGCAACCAGCCGGTCGCTACGATGCCCCAGAGGGA
Source organism: Gemmatimonadota bacterium (assembly GCA_039589115.1). Lineage (GTDB taxonomy): Bacteria > Gemmatimonadota > Gemmatimonadetes > Palauibacterales > KS3-K002. The sequence continues at coordinate 3,312 of JBDHHZ010000246.1, forward strand.
AGAAGCGACTAGGCCTCCGGTGATCGCGTTCCGCCAGGTGAACAGCGTGTGGGCACGTGCTACCATCTCGCGCCGCCCCATGCCCTTCTGCACGAAGGCCGTCGCCATCACGATCGGCAGCCCGATCAGCAGTAGCACGAGCGCAAAGGGGAAGACCCAGCCGGGGAGATCGATGTTCTGGGCCAGCACGTCCACCACCTGTAACACGATCCAGGCGCCAAGCAGATAGAAGCCCAGCACCTGCCAGAGCGAGCGGCGGTGAATCTCCTGGAATAGTTGCTTGAAGCCACTCATAGGCCCTTCGTCAGCCTCGGCTGCCGGCCATTGGAAACTCCACGCCAATACGCATTGGTACTGTCAGCGCAGGATTGGCGGCGCGACCGGTACCGAATATAGCGCGGCGTGGGCTTCGTGTCTCCAACTCGTTCGACAGCCTCCCGCTACTCCGGACTGGGCAGCCTGTTCAGCGTCACCTCATAGAGCCGGTGCCAGTTGGTCCCGTCGCCTGAGATGTCGCCCACGCCGTACCACTGGCCCGACTCGTTGAGCCTGACGGTGCTTCTGAGCGCGCCTAACTGCGGATCGTCGTATCCCCTCGAAAAAGCCATCGACGTGCGATCCATCTTGCCGGATGGCGCGCATCATGTAGCGGTTGCCCGGTCCGTCGAATGAGAGAACTCCGAAGGCGTGGAGCAGCGTGACCTCTCCCTCGCGCCCGGGGACGTGCCCTGTCCGCGTACCTTCTATCAGGAGCACCAGGCCGCCAAGCCTGCTCTCCACCCGTTCCGTTGCCTTGAACGGTATGCGCTCCGATCCCTCGTACTGAATCCATCCTTCGCCTTCCCACTCGCCGACCAAGAAGCTGAGCTTCTCCTTCTTGGGCGCCGAGGGCGGATGTCAGGCTACCCAACAGAACAAAGGCGACGGCGATCGATCTCATGGTTCACTCCCTAGGCTGGTATACAACTCCGCATAGCCAGCGTCGATTTCGCGGGTCATGTAATAATGTTGGGCACGGCCGGCCTGTCCTTAACAAGAGCACGACCCGGTCCGTTGGCCGGGCTCAACTTGACTCGGCCTGAGACTACTGTACCTTTGTTGGCCATGGTGGACTGATTTGGGGCCGCTTGCAACCACCATAAAAAAAGCCTAAAAAGCCGGGCGCCGCGGAGTTGATCATCGATAGCCGCAGCGACTTCCGAAAGAGAAGTTCCACGCGACCCGTGCTCATGACTTGGGTCGCGTTTTGTTTTGGCCCGGCGGCCGCCTCGTGCGAAGGAAAGTACACATGCCGGACTTCAGGGCTTTGATCGAGAACGGCAGCGCCCACCTGTTCGATGGCGCGCTGGGCACCGAGCTGTACCAGAGAGGCGTCTTCATCAACGTCTCTTACGACGAGGTCAACCTTAAGCGCCCGGAGCTGGTTCGTGAGGTGCATCGTTCCTACCGGGACGCCGGCGCTGAGATCCTCGAGACCAACACCTTCGGTGCCAACCGCCTGCGCCTCGAACAGTTCGGCCTGGGCGACCGGGTACACGACATCAACAAAGCGGGCGCGGAGCTGGCTCGGGAAGCGGCGGGCGATGATTTGTACGTCGCCGGCTCGATCGGCCCGCTGGGCGTCCGCATAGAGCCGTACGGACCCACGTCGCTGGACGAAGCGCGCGTTTTCTTCCGCGAGCAGGCGGAAGGGCTGGCAGCCGGTGGCGCCGATCTATTCATAGTGGAGACCTTCAGCGACGTCTCCGAGGTCGAGCAGGCCGTCCTCGGCTGCCGCGATGCCGCCGACCTGCCGGTCGTCGCGCAGATGACCGTTCATACCGACGGGAACACCGTCTACGGGTACGATCCGGCCCGGATCGCCCGGCATCTCGAGGATGTCGGCGCCGACGTCATCGGTCTCAATTGCGGCATCGGGCCGGCCATGCTTCTGAAGGCTCTCCAGAAGATGGCCGAAGTGACCAGCCGGCCGCTCTCCGTCATGCCGAACGCCGGTCTGCCGCGCGAGATCGAGGGCCGCAAGATGTACATGGCGACGCCCGACTACTTCGCCAAGTACACGCGCCGCTTAGTACAGGCCGGTGCACGTTTCGTCGGCGGCTGCTGTGGGACGACGCCGGAGCACACCCGAGCCATGGCCGCTCAGATGCGGGCGCTGAGGCCGCGCCGCCACGCCGTCGTCGTCGAAGCGATCAGAGACGTCGAGCGCCGGGAAGCGCAGCACGGCGTCGAGCCGCTGCCGCTGGCCCAGCGCTCGCAGATCGGCCGCAAGATCGCTGGGGGCGAGCTGGTGACGAGCGTCGAGATCTTGCCCGCCAAGGGCTGCGAACCCGCCGACGTGCTCGACAAAGTCCGCGCGCTCAAGGCCGCCGGCGTCGATGCGGTAAACGTACCCGACGGCCCGCGCGCTATGATGCGGATGGGCGTGCTGGCCAGCTGCGCGATCATCGAGCGCGAGGTGGGGCTCGAGACCATCCCCCACTACTGCTGTCGTGACCGTAACCTGCTGGGGATGATGAGCGATCTGCTGGGCGCTCACGCTCTAGGGCTGCGTAACCTGCTGATCATCACCGGCGACCCGCCGAAGACGGGACCGTATCCGGATGTGACGGCGGTGTTCGACATCGACTCCGTCGGTCTGACCAACTTGGTCCGCAAGCTGAACGAGGGACTCGATCCGAGCGATAACTCGCTCGGCTCGGCCACCAGCTTCTGCCACGGGGTCGGTGTCAACCACGCCTCCGTCGATCCCGACTACGAGATCCACCATTTCGAGTGGAAGGTGGACGCGGGCGCCCAGTTCGCGGTCACCCAACCGATCTTCGACGTCGAGCGCTTCCTCGAGTTCCTCCAGAAGATCGACCACGTCCGCATTCCGATCGTCGCCGCCGTCTGGCCGCTGGTCTCATACCGCAACGCCGAGTTCATGAACAACGAGGTGCCCGGCGTCGTCGTGCCCGACACGATCCTCGAGCGCATGCAGGCCGCCACCGAGCGCGGTAAGGAAGCGGCGATGGTCGAAGGGCTGGCCATCGCACGCGAGATGGTGGAAGCGCTGGAATCGCATGTCCAGGGCGTGCAGGTCAGCGCCCCGTTCGGGAAAGTCGGCTTCGCTTTGAAGGTCTTCGAGGCGCTGAACGGCTGGGAGCAGCGCGGGCGGGCGGTATTGCCCTAGGAGATGGATGGAAAGGCGGATCAATATTCAATAACCTACACCCAGTAGCCAATGTCCGAGTGGAGACCCCAACTCCCAAGGCGCAATGATCAAGGTTCGATGGTCAATTGATCATCGGACCTTGATCATTGGCCATTGGAGATTGTGGCGGTTCACTTGATCATCGGCTAATGAGTGTCGGTTATTGGATATTGAAGTACCGACTACCGTCTGCCGGTCAGCCTCGGTCTGCTTCCACCATGAACACGCCCTGCCACGTGCCATGATTATAGGTGATACCGCCCAGCACCGTCCTGTTCCAGGCCAGGAATAGCCGGTACCTGTCGAGCCCGATGATGTTGTTCGGGTCGTCCAGTAGGACGCCTTCCATCACGAGCACGCCGCTCGACGGATCGAACTCCCCGATCACTTGCTCGACCCCGGTCAGCCCGATCTTCTTCTGCTCTTCCTCGCGCGGCGACACCTCGAGCGTCCAGTTGATGTAGCCCTCGACGGTGTTGTCCTCCACGATCTCGAGGTGCAGCTCGGCGTTGTAGAAGTACCCGCTGGGCGACAACCAGTAGCCGTCCCACTTACCGACCAGGAGGTCGACGCTCGGGATGTTGCTGGTGTCTTCCTGCTTCCCGGGGTCGCCACCCGATTTCCCTTCCTGGGCCAAGGCGAGGCTGGGCAGCGTAAGTAGAATTGCGAGGGCGACGACCTGGATACGGTGAACCTTCATGATGGAGAGGCTCCTGACTGCGGGAAGGCGGAGGGAGGGAATAGGACAGATTGGTTACCCCGAGCCGCTGTGTTAGTTCATTCGGGAACGCCGACAAGTCCATTGGGAATTCTCGAAGGTGATTCGGGGATTCGGGGGTTCGGGGGTTCGGGGAAGTTCAGAGGTCCCGGAAGCGTTCCGCTTAAGAGCGGCTTCCTCCTACCGCGACAGGGAGGGCGCGGCGGGGGTCACGAGCGGACATCCAACCGCGCTAGGGAGGGCACGGAAGGGGCTACGAGCGGACATTTGGAGCGCGGCGGCGGCGCAGCCGCCGTTTCCGCAATCGAGCCGCGCGACATGGAGCGAGAGCCCCTTCCGTGCCCGACCCGCCACCGCGACATGAAGCGAGAGCCCCCTTCCGTGCCCGACCGGCAACCGCGCTAGCGGCATCCCACGAAGCGCACACTGCTCTGCCGGTCTCTGGCGATCTCCGCCAGGCTCGCGAGGACATACTCGATGTCTTCTGCGCTAGTACCGACGCCGAGCGTCATGCGGATCGCGCAGTGCGCATCCTCGTCACTCAGCCCCATCGCCGTCAGCACGTGCGACGGGTCCGGGTTCCCCGACTTGCAGGCGGAGCCGGACGAGAAGAACACGCCGTGCCGGTCCATGAACAGCACCAGCGATTCGCCGCGCATACCGGGCAGCGTCATGTTGAGCGTGTTGGGTAGCCGTTCGGTGGTGTGGCCGTTGAGCTTCGCCTCGGGGACGATCGTCCTGATCCCGGCTTCCAGCTTGTCGCGCAGCCCGCGGACGCGGTCCATCTCCTTGTGGCTCAGCCGGCGCACGGCCAGCTCGCAGGCCTTACCGAAGCCGACGATGCCCGGGACATTCTCGGTGCCGGCGCGCAGTCCGCGCTCGTGGCCGCCGCCGTGGATGACCGGCGACAGTTCTACGCCCTGCCGCACGTAAAGCGCGCCGACGCCCTTCGGCCCGTGGACCTTGTGGCTGGAGATCGAAAGTAGATCGACGCCCAACTCCTCCACATCGATGGGCAGTTTGCCGAGGCCTTGCACGGCATCGGTGTGGAAGAGTGCGCCGCGCTCGTGAGCGACGCGTGCAAGCTCGGCGATCGGATTGATCGTGCCGACCTCGCTGTTCGCGATCATCAAGCTCACCAGGATGGTCTTTTCGGTGACGGCGCCGGCCAGCGCCTGCGGATCGACTCGTCCGTCGCCATCCACATCGAGATACGTGACCTCGAGGCCGATGCTCTTGAACGACTCGCAGGTCCTGAGCACCGCCGGATGCTCGACCGTCGATGTGATGATGTGGCTTCCTTCGCCGCACCTGGCGTAGACCGCCCCCTTGAGCGCCAGGTTGTCGGACTCCGAGCCGCCGCCTGTGAAGATGATGCGGCGCGCCGTGCAGTTCAGCGCCTGGGCGATCACGCGACGCGCGGACTCCACCGCATCTCGCGCTTCGTTACCGCGGCTGTGGATGCTCGATGGGTTGCCGTACTGGCTCTCCAGGAACGGCAGCATTGCCTCCAACGCTTCGCGATCGAGGGGTGTGGTGGCGTTGTGGTCCAGGTAGACCTGGCGCCGCGGCTTCTGCGGTCTCGAGATTTCGACCACCGCCTCGCTCTCGTCCTCGGCCAGGCGGCCCGAGCCGTTGGAGCCATCGGCCTTCACGACCTCGCAGAGCAGCGCCTTGTAGACGGGAAAGCCGGAGATCGGATC
>JBDHHZ010000247.1:0-6064 GCA_039589115.1 Gemmatimonadota bacterium
CATGACGCACGGCCCGCGAAGCGGTCGAGGTGGGCGAATCCCATCAGGTGTCACCCGTGCTGGCCATGGCCCGCACCGTCGCCGCGACGCCGGCGAACATGAGCGCAGCTCCCAGTACCAGAGCCAGGGCGGTCCCCACCGCGCCCGGGAGCCATGCCCGGTAGCCGGCAAACGGCGCGCCCTCCCATGACGACGCGGCGTCGGCGAAGCCCAGGTCGATTGCCAGCCGCTCCACGCTGCCAGGCGCTGCCGAGGCGACGATGGAGAGCAGGCCGGCCAGGATCGCCACGATGCCCAGCCCCGCTAGAACCGCGGCGCGTGCCGGCTCCGCGGTCGAAGCTCGCTCAGCCCGGTACAGTAGGTCGGGTCGTTTACGGGCCAACGCCCAGACGGCGAAGCCGGTGATCCCCGCTTCCGCCAACCCGATGACCGCGTGCACGCTCGCCATGGTGCCTACCGCAAGCCGTCCCGGCGCCACACCGCTCAGGCCGAGCTCGATACCAGCTGCGATCCCGGTGATCAGGGTCGCCAGCCATGCCGCGACTGCAGCCGCCAGCCCGCGCCGCCGCGCGCCCTCTCCAGCCAGGCCGACGAGGACGGCATAGACCCCGTACCCGAGTACTGCCCCGGCGCCGGCGATGTTCAGGACGTTGGCCCCCAGCGCAGTCAGTCCGCCGTCGGCGAATATGAGCGCCTGCGCGATGATCACCGCGCTCATCACCAGGAAGCCCGCCCACGGCCCGAAGGCCACCGCTACCAGGACGCCGCCCAGCAGGTGACCGCTGGTCCCCGCGGCCACGGGAAAGTTCACCGCTTGGGCGGCGAAGACCGCTGCCGTGGCGAGGCCCAGCGTCGGCGCCGCCCGGTCGTCGAGGCGCGCCTTCGCCTGACGCGCCGCGTACGCGGTGACCGCTGCCGCCGCCACGAACGTGCCGGCTGAGACGGACGCCGAGAGAAAGCCGTCGGGGATATGAGCCATGGCCGTATGATAATACCCGCGCGCGCCGCTCCCGCGAGCCCCGCTTGCCGCTCGCGGCTCGGCGCGCGGGGTGGGGCGGCACGGGGACCTCTCGCTCCATGTCGCGCGGCTCGATTGCGAAAACGGCGGCTGCGCCGCCGCCGCGCTCCAAATTACGCTCGTAGACCCCTGTGCCGCCCCTATGTTCGCGCGGCAAGATGTTCGCGAATAGGACCCCCGCACCACCATAGGAATCGCGCGGTTGTATCGCTTGGGAATTCTCGAAGGCGACTCGGGGAGTCGGGGAGTTTGGAGGTTTCGGAAGCTCCCTCGTGAAGGCGGGCTCCTCTTGCCGCGAAAGGGAGGGCACTGCAGGGGGCCGCGAGCGGACAGACAAACCGCGAGAGGGAGGGCATGGAAGGGGCTACGAGCGGACATTCGGAGGGCGGTGGCCCGTCATACATCGCAGCCCGTGTTGCGCGACATTCCTTCTCGCGGTAGGATATCCGCATTATGTTCCGCCTCGTATGAGCGAATCCTCAGCTTCTATGCGCGTCTGGCACCTGGTGCAGCCCGGCGAACTGCGGCTTGAGTCGACCGGGGTACCCGAGCCCGGCGACGGCGAGTTGGTGGCCCGGGTGACTGTGGCGCTCACCTGCGGGACCGACCTCAAGACGTTCGAGCGCGGTCACGTGCGCCTTGAGGTCCCCGGCCGGTTCGGCCACGAGTGGGCGGGCACTGTGGAAACGGTGGGCGAAGGCGTGGGCGGTTTCCGGCCGGGCGATCGCATCGTTGCCACGCCGACGGCGCCCTGCGGCGACTGCGCCTACTGCTTGAAGGGCGCCGAGAACCTCTGCCTCCACTTGTTCGAGCACACGGCGATCGGCGCCTACGGCGAGTACATGCTGCTCACGCGACAAGTGGTGAACCGCAACGCGTTCGCCATCCCTGAGGACGTATCCGATGTTCGCGCGGCGTTTCTCGAACCGCTGGCCTGCGTCGTTCACGGCGCCGACCTGCTGAACCTGGCGGGCGACCGCACGGCCGTCCTCCTGGGGGACGGCCCGATGGCTCTGCTGTTCGCGCAGCTCGCCCGGCTGCGCGGCGCCGGCCGGGTCATCCTGATCGGCCGGCACCCCCAACGCCTGGCCGTGGCACGGGAGTTGGGCGCCGACTTCGACGTAAACGCTGGAGAGGATGATCCTCGCGAGGCGGTGGAGTCGCTGACCGACGGTCTCGGCGCCGACAGTGTAGTCGAGTGCGTAGGCCGGCCCGAGGCCTGGGAGCAGGCGGTGACGCTGGCGCGCCCCGGTGGGGAAGTGCTCTTCTTCGGCGGTTGCGAGAAAGGGTCGGCGGTCAGCTTGCCGGCGGAGCGGATCCACTACGAGGAGATCGCCTTGAAGGGCGGTTTCCATTACACGCCGGACGCCGTGCGGCGCGCCTGGGAGCTGATCTGTGGTGAGGCGATGACCCTCGACCCGCTGGTCACTCACCGGGTCGCGCTGGACGAACTGCCCGATGCTCTGGATCGCATGCGGCGGCGCGAGGCGCTAAAGGTAGCCATCAGTCCATGACGAAACGTGACGTTCCGATGATGAACGCGGCGCGCGCCTACTCGCTCGACGATGTCCGGGTGGAGGAGATGCCGCTCCCCCAGCTCGAGCCGGGTGACATTCGCGTCCGCGTATCCGTCTGCGGCGTCTGCTCCAGCGATGCCATGGACTGGTACGTGAGGCGCAAGGTCCCGGTCGTGCTCGGGCACGAGCCGGTGGGCGTCGTACACGAGGTCGCCCCGGAGGTCGAAGACCTCGAGGTGGACGATCGTGTCTTCTTCCACCATCACGTCCCCTGCATGAACTGCCGCCTGTGCCAGCGCGGACAGTACACCTCGTGCCAGCGCTTCAGAGAGACTTCGCTGGATCCCGGCGGTTTCGCCGAGTTCGTGCGCGTGCCGGCGGAGATCGTGAAACTCGACGTGCTCAAGCTGCCCGACGATATCAGCGACGAGTCAGCGGCGTTCATCGAGCCGCTCGCCTGCAGCCTGCGTGCGTTCGCCAAGCTGGGCGTCGTGCCGGGGCACAGCGTCTGGGTGATCGGTGCAGGGCCGATGGGTCTTCTGAACATCCGGCTGGCCCGCTATCTGGGCGCCGAGCCAATCATCGCCACTGACTTCGTCGAAGTGCGCCGCGAGTTCGCCACGGCGGCGGGTGCCGATGTCGCGCTCGACCCGAACCAGCCCGACTTCGCCGAGAAGATGGCGGAGGCGACGGGCGGCTGGGGCGCCGAGAAGGTGATCGTGATGCCCGGTGCCGCGGAACCGATCGAGCACGGACTGGCGCACGCCGCCGCCGGCGCCGTGGTCCTGGTCTATACCCCGACCCCGCCCGAGGCGACGGTCGCCTACCAGCCCCACGACCTCTACTTCAAGGAAGTGACCATCACCCACAGCTACTCGGCGGGGCCGGTCGACACGCGCGAGGCTCTCGTCCTCCTGGCCAGCGGCGAGTTCGAGGTCGAGGATCTCATCACCCACCGCTTCGGGCTGAACGGCGTCGGTGAAGCGCTGCGGCTGGCGAAGACGCACGACGAATCGCTGCGCGCGATGATCTACCCGCACGGGCTGGGCGTCGAGGTGAAGACTATTTAGGTCATTATCCAATATCCGACACCCACTATCCGACTTCCAAGTGGCGGACCAGTGATCAAGCGTCAATGCTCAGTGTTCAATTCGCAACGGACAACTTGTTGAGTGGTCATTGGTGACTGGTGATTGACCCTTGGGGTGTTACCTGATGACTGGGTGTTGAGTGTAGGATATTGGATATTGCTCTGCCGCAACTAAGGAGGTCTTTATCACCGCGAGCAGAATCATACGCTTCAACGATTTCCGCTGGCGCGGCATCGACCTCGCCAGCTACAAAGATCCCGGCGACAGCTGGCGGGCCGTCACGCGCCAGCGGCTCGTTGGACCCGACGAATTAACGCCATTCCACGTTCGCTACTTCGAGGTCGGGCCCGGCGGCTTCACCAGCCACGAAAAGCACGAGCACCAGCACGTGGTCGTCGCGATGCGTGGCAGCGGCGAGGTGATGCTAGGAGATCGTTGGGAGCCGGTGAGCTATGGAGATGTCGTCTACGTGGCGCCGAACGAACCACACCAGTTCCGGGCGACGGGCGACGAGCCGTTCGGCTTCTTGTGTATTGTCAGCGCCCAGCGGGACAAGCCGACCCCGTTATGAGCGGCAACAGCGATACTGTTGCGGGTTTCGAATGTAGGATACTGAATGCTGAATTCCCAATGCTGAAGGGCAGAGATTTGGGACTTGGGAATTCAGAATTCTACATTCAGAATTCGGAACCAGAAGTGTCCCGGCCGTCTCCCTGAAGTCCCGGCCGTTTCCCCCTATAATCTCCAGGCCAGTCCCAGCGCCAACACGACTTTATCACCTTCGCCGAACGGTCCCTCGCCGAATCGGAAATCGATGATGGCGGCCATGGGTGGATTGATGGTGAAGATGCCGCCGACGTCGAGGAGCAGAGCCGCGTCGGGGCTATCGTCACCGGAGCTGATGCCCAGGTCGAAGCGCGGGTGGACGAAGATCTCGGAGTCGCCGCCCGCCAGGATGAAACCGATGCCCGCTATGAAGCCGACCGGAACCTTCCAAACGGTCTCGCCCGGATCGCTCACGCCAAGCCCGACGTCGAAGGCGAGCGACAGTTGCCCACCGCCGGGCGACAGCTCACGCGAGAGCAGCGCGTAACGCAGGTCGCCGCCGACGAACGGCGTGTCCTTCGAGTCATCGATGAGCCAGAGCCCGGCCCGGGCGCCGATGTCGACGTCTATGCCGATCGGGAAGCGGAGCATCCCGCCGAACACGTAGGAGTTATGCGGGAAAGCGACGTAGGGCAAGAAGACCTCGCTGTCCGGTATCCCCGCCGTCAGTAGCGCCGGCTCGGCGACTACCTGGCCGTGCCCGCTTTCCAGCCCCACAAAAAAAGAGGCGGCCGCAAGTACAGTCGCCGCCAACCTTCGAGTTGCAGCCATAACGATCCTCCCTTCAGCGCACCAGGCGCGTTCACCCCTCCAACCGGTATATTGGGGCCGGCCGGCCCAGGATCAAGGGTGCCGGCCCGGTCATGCGCCCAGCCGGGCCCGGCGGCCCGGCGTCGCGCTTTAACACATCGTCGCTTCGCTGCATCTTACAGGTGATATGGATGAGGCCGCTCTGATCCAACGCGCACGAGACGGGGACCGCGCCGCGTTCGGCCAGCTCGTCAGGCTGCACCGCGACGCCGTCTACCGGTTCGCCGCCCGCTGGCTGGCAGATCCCGATCAGGCGCTGGACGTCGCCCAGGACGTCTTCGTCCGCGCGTTCCGGGGTCTCAAGACTTACCGGGGCGACAGTCGCTTCCGGACTTGGCTCTTCTCGATCACGTTGAACTCCGCCCGCTCGGTGGCCCGCCGCCAGAAGCGACGCGGCGAAGTGCGGATCGATACCGGCGCCGAGTTCCTCGACTCGCGCACGCCGCCTGACGCGAAGGCAGCGCGTGCCGAAGCGTTCGCCCGCGCCGCGGCCGAACTGTCCACCTTGCCCGAGAAGCAGAGGGGTGCGGTGGCGCTTCGCGTGTTCGAGGGACTGAGCTTCAAGGAGATCGGCGAGATCATCGGTTGTTCGGAGGGCTCAGCGCGGGTCAACTACCATCACGGCATACAGAAACTCAGGGAGGCGCTCACATGACGCCCTTCGGTGAATGCGATCGGATGGCCGACCTGATCCCGGAGTTCCTGGCAGGCCGGGTGTCCGAAGACGACGACCAGCTGGTCCGCCGGCATCTGGCGGAATGTAACGAGTGCCGGAAGAAGGCCAACGCGGTGAGCCTGCTACAGCAGACTCCCGTCCCGGTGCCCGATCCCGATCGCTGGGACTATTTCGTCAAAGGCGTGGTCGACGAGACGGAGCGCCGGAGGGCTCCCCGTCGGGTCTGGGGAATCGCGGCGGCGTTGGTCGCTGTCGCGGCCGCCATATTTCTCTGGATGATGCTCGCCGGGGTCGGCCGTCCCGATGCGACGGGTATCGATGCTGTAGCCCGTGAGGCGGCGGAACT
>JBDHHZ010000248.1:0-4852 GCA_039589115.1 Gemmatimonadota bacterium
ACATCGAACTTCTCGGGCGGGAACGTGAAGCGCTCGAGGTCGGCGTGGATGATCTGGATGTCCAGGTTCTCGTCGCGGGCGCGGCGCGCCAGCCGCTGCAGTCCTTCCCACGAGATATCGGCGGCGATAACCTTGAAGCCGCGGCGCGCCAGGAAGACCGAGTGGCGGCCGGCGCCGCAGGCCACATCGAGCGCGAGGCCTGGCGGATCGAGCCAGGCCTCGGCTTCCTCTATTATTTTCGCGGGTCGAGCGACGTCGCACCAGTCGCCGGTCGAATAGCGCTCGTCCCAGCGAGCTCGGTCCTCCTCCGTCATCGACTCGGCTCGCGTGCGTCGCCGGTCAGAGCAGGCTCGTTCTTCTCGGGCCGGTCGGCTCTTTGCGCGGCAGGACGTTCCAGCAGACCCAGCCGCCACGGTCGCCGAAGGCGCGCGATCGCTTGGCGAAGTCGAACACCTTGCCGTCGGCCAGCTCCGTATCCTCGGAGATCAACGTCACCGCCGCGCCGTCGATCACTTTGGGATCGAGGCTCATCGCGTCGCAGGCGAGCTTCAAGGCGGTGGCGAAGTCGGGCGCTACGACCTTGGCGTGGTACTGTTCCGCCGTGCCCAGGTACTCGTGTCCCCGGAAGATAACCCGGAACAGCCTTCGAGAATCGTTCTTCTTCTTCTTTTTGCTCTTCTTGGACTTCATTTGCCCGTCTGCTTGGCCGGGTCGAGGATCTTGTCGGCCTCCTCCGCATCCATGAGGCCTTCTTCGACCACAAGATCGCGAATCGTCATGTTCTTGACCAGTGCGTCCTTGGCGATCTGTGCCGCTTTGTCGTAGCCGAGGATCGGCGCCAGCGGCGTCGCCAGGGCGGGGCTGCGCTCCGCGTAGGCCCGGCACCTCTCGCGGTCGGCCTCGATGCCCGAGACGCAGCGGTCGACGAATATGTGGCTCACGTTCGCCAGGATCTCCGCCGACTGGAGGAAGTTGAAGGTCATGACCGGGATCATGACGTTCAGCTCGAAGTTATCGCCATGGCCGCCCACGGTGATGGTAGTGTCGTTGCCGATGACCTGCGCGCACACCTGTCGAACCGCTTCCGGCATCACCGGGTTCACCTTGCCCGGCATGATCGAGGAACCCGGCTGCGTCACCGGTATCGAGATCTCGGCCAGACCGGTCCGCGGGCCCGTCGCCAGCCAGCGCACGTCGTTGGCGATCTTGCTCATGCTCACAGCCACCGTCTTCAGCGCGCCGCTCGCCTCGACCAGCGCGTCCCGGGCCGCTTGCGCCTCGAAGTGGTTGGGCGCTTCGACGAATTCCTGGTCGAACAGCTTCGACAGACCGGCGCAGACGCGGCCGGCGAATTCCGGATGGGCGTTCAGCCCGGTGCCCACCGCCGTGCCGCCGATCGCCAGCTCGCGCAGGTGGGGCAGCGTGTTCTCGATTCGCCTGATACCGTGCTCGATCTGGCTGGCGTAGCCGCTGAACTCCTGGCCCAGCGTGACCGGCGTGGCGTCCTGCAGGTGCGTCCTGCCGGTCTTGACGACGTCGTCGAATTCCTTCGCCTTAGCGTCGAGCCCGCCGTGCAGCTTCTTCAGCGCCGGGATCAGGTCCTCGGTGATCGCCGAGCAGGCGGCGACGTGAGAGGCGGTTGGGATGACGTCGTTGCTCGACTGGCCCTGGTTCACATGGTCGTTCGGGTGAACTTCCTTCGAGCCGATGTCGGCGCCCAGGATCTGGGTGGCCCGATTGGCGATCACCTCGTTGGCGTTCATGTTGGTCGACGTGCCGGAGCCGGTCTGGAAGATGTCGACCACGAAGTGATCGTCCAGTTCGCCGTCCATCACGAGGCGCGCTGCCTTCTCGATCGCCACCCCACGCTTCTCGTCCACTACATCGAGGGCCATGTTGACCTGAGCGGCGGTCATCTTTATCGCGCCCAGGGCACGTATGAACTTGCGGGAGAAGCGAAGGCCGCTGACCGGGAAGTTCTCCACCGCCCGCTGGGTGCTGGCGCCCCACAGGGCGTCTGCCGGGACCTTCATCTCCCCTAGTGTATCGCGCTCGATCCTGTAATCACTGCCCATCTTCTGGTTCGCTCCTGTCTTCCGGGTCCGGCACGAGGGTATGTGTCCTATGTGCGGACTTTGCAAGATAGGCGGAAGGGGCTGAACCGGGTAGGCCATCGCAGCGCTTTTGGCGGCTCCGGCGGGGCGCTACATTCAGGTCCCAATCGTGACAAGAACCCAACCAGGAAGTGGGAAGGAAGAGATGCGCTACAACGTTCGCCTGTGCATCCTGGCGCTGGCGCTGCCGCTCCTCGGGCAGGCCTGTACCCGGGAGGCCGAGGAGGCAGCTATGACTGGGCAACCGGGAATCGAAGCCCGGATGCAGAAGTATGCCCTCACGCCCATGCAGATGGACTTGCGGGACTACAGCGATCGTGACAAAGCGTTGATCGGCGAGCTGCTGAAGGCGGCCGAGCTGGCCGACGAGATCTTCTGGCGGCAGACGTCGCACGTCGCACAGCCCATGCGCGAGCAGCTCGAGGCGTCGGATCCGGAGGACGACCCGCTGCGCCGCTTCTTCATGATGCAGGCCGGCCCTTACGACCGGCTGGATCACGACGCGCGTTTCCTCGAAGATGTACCGCCCAAGTCGGCAGGCGCAGCGTTCTATCCGGACGACTTCACCGCAGAGGAGTTCGGGGCCTGGATTGACGGGCACCCGGAGGACCGCGAGGCGTTCCTGTCGCCTTACACCGTGATCCGCCGGGACGGCGAGCGTCTGGTGGCGATCCCTTACCACGAGGCGTACGCCGAGTTCCTCGAGCCGATGGCGCAGGCGCTGCGCCGGGCAGCGAGCCTCGCCGAGAACGAGAGCTTCGCCCGCTACCTGGGCCTCAAAGCTGACGCGCTGCTCAGCGATCGGTACTTCGATGCCGATACGGCGTGGATCTTCATCTCGGGCTCGAAGTTCGACATCACGATCGGCCCGTTCGAGGTCTATGAAGACGCGCTGATGAACATCAAGGCGGCCTACGAGGCGAGCGTCGAGATCGTCGATCAGGAAGAGAGCGCCAAGCTGGACGTCTATATACAGCATCTCGGCGCCATGGAAGCGGCTCTGCCCTACGACGATCGCTACAAACCGGAGAGCCACGGGCTGACCGCCGCGTTCACCATCGTGCGTGACATATATAGAGGCGGCGACCTGCGGGTCGGCTACCAGCCGGTGGCGGCGAGCCTGCCCAACGATCCGCTGGTCACGGAGGTGGTGGGCAGCAAGAAGACGTTCTGGAAGAACTTCTTCGAGGCGCGGCTCGACCAGGTCATCCTGCCGATCAGCCGCCGGCTGGTCGCGGAGGATCAGGTCGGCTACGTGGCGTCGCAGGCCTTCTTCGATATGGTGCTGCTGCACGAGATCGCCCACGCGCTGGGGCCGCGCTACGCGTTCACTCCCGAGGGCCAGGTGCCGATGAACCAGATGCTGACCACGCACTACTCGTGGATCGAGGAGGCGAAGGCGACGGTCGCGGGGCTGGTCAGCCTCGACTACCTGATCGGGGCCGGCGTCACCGACCCGTCGCTCAGGCGCGAGTACTACGCCTCCTACCTGGGCAGCATCTTCCGGACGATCCGCTTCGGTACGAGCGAGGCGCACGGGCTGGCCGCTCTGGTCGAGCTGAACTACTTCTTGGAGAACGGCGGCGTCGGCTACGATGCCGGGACCGGGCGCTATGCAATCGACTATGAGGCGTTGCCCATGCAGGTCGCCGAGTTGGCCGAGGTCCTGCTGACTATAGAAGCGACCGGCGACTTCGACGGGGCGCAGGCGCTGCAGGATAGTTACGGAACGGTAGGGCCGGAACTGGCGGCGGCGCTCGAGCGCGTGACGGATGTGCCGATCGATCCGTCGCCGGTCTATCAGAACATCTGGTAGAGCTGGGCCTGGACCGGCTCTACGCGCAGCCTGTAGGGCGCGAGTGGCGGAGGATCGGGAGGGGGGACGAGACGATTTTCACCACACGGGAGTACTGAAGATGACCACGCTGAGCTACTGTGGCTGCGTCCTCGCAGTGGCAGGATCTCTGCTGGCGGGAATTGCAGCAGGCTCGGCATGCACGTCCCGCACCGAGATACTGGAGTTGGAGTTTCGAGAGGGGACCATGATGGAGGTGGTCCCTTCACCGGACGGCCGGCAGCTAGCGCTGCAGCTTTGGCAACAGATCTGGATTCTCGATGCAGACGGCGGCGAGGCCCGGCAACTGACCGACGCCGTGGACCCGCCGGACGAGCACTGGTTTCCCCGCTGGTCCCCTGACGGCAACTGGATCGTCTACTCCTCTAACCGGCCGGACGTGGGACTGGTCATCGTTCCGGTAGCGGGCGGTACGGCCCGAGTCCTCACCGAGGGCGAGTTCGACTGGTCGGCCAGCTGGTCTCCCGACGGCGAGACCATTGTGTTCACGCGTGGAGCGAGCGCCCTGTGGACGGTCCCGGCTGAGGGCGGTACTCCTGAGCGCCTCACTCCGGACACCCTTCAGGCAACCGAGCCCGCCTGGTCGCCTGATGGGAGTAGCATCGCCTTCAGCTCGAACGGCCGGCTTCTGACGATCACACCTGACGGGGAAACCATTCGCCAGGTGACTTTCGGACCTGGCGACCACGCGCCCTCGTGGGTTCCGTCGGCCGCCGAGCTGTTCTTCCTCTCCGAGCGGTCCGGTAGCCCGCAAGTCTGGTCGGTCGCAGCCGAGGCCGGTGAGCCCCCGCAGCTCACCGACGATGAGGAGGTGTATCCCTATGCGCCGCGCTGGCTGCCCGCCCGCAACCGGCTGATCTACAGCGAGGGCGGCGCGATCCGG
>JBDHHZ010000249.1:0-4808 GCA_039589115.1 Gemmatimonadota bacterium
ATCGACCATCGCCATGATCGGGCTCAGCCAGTCGGGTCGCAGTTCCGATGCGTGCGCGAAGTCCCGGATCGCCAGTTCCACGTTGTCGCGGTTCGTCAGGCGGGCCCAAACCTCCGCCGCAAAGAACCCCTTCGTGCCCAATTCGCGCCGAATCAGACCGCGGTAGTAGAAGAAGCAGGCGTCCTCCTGGTAAACGTCCTCCGCGTCCTCGAAGTGGTCGAGAGCTTGGTCGAAGTAGTCCGCCGAGCCCATCGCGAGGCCCAGGGATAGGGCGGCGAGACCGGCCCCCGCGGCGCCTCCAACGGCTAGGCCGCCGGATTCGGCCGATACCTGGACCAGGCTGCTCAGGTCTGCGGGGTTTGCCAGAGCCAGGGAGTCGGCCAAGGCACAGAGATCAGCTGGCGGCTGAGCGAACCGGGCACCGGTCGCCTCGCCAGGCGCCGCGCCGGCTAGGAAGGCGAGAGCGATGAGCCAGCCGAGCTCGCTGCTGCGTGATCGGAGGAAGGATGCCAAGTCGCTCCCCTGAGTACCAATGTGACGGCTGTTCTGCGGCTTCACATCTAATATATCCATTCGACTACGCTGCGCGCCTCGTGGTTGCCTCGGCACGTTGGCGCGGCACTTGCCTAACGGCGTACGGCAAGCGAAGCTACCTGCAAGCCATCAGTATTCAACGTCAAGCAGAGATAGAGGGACCGCCATGTGGAATGCGATCAACCAGACACCGCTACCCGAGAACGAGCCGATCATCTCCTACGCTCCAGGGACGCCAGAGCGGGAGCGCCTCAAGACGAGGCTCGATGAACTTGCGGGCCAGCAGATCGATATCCCGTTGATCATCGACGGCGAAGAAGTCCGCACGGGTGACACATCCAAGTACGTAATGCCCCACGATCGCGGGCACGTACTGGCGAATTGGCACAAAGGTGGTCGCAAGGAGATCGAGGCAGCGGTAGAGTCCTCGCAGCGGGCCTGGAAGGAATGGTCTCAGTGGCCCTGGGAGGAGCGTTCCGCCGTCCTCTTGAGAGCGGCCGACCTGCTGGCCGGGCCATGGCGCGACACGGTGAACGCTGCCACCATGCTGGGTCAGAGCAAGACGGTCCACCAGGCGGAGATCGATGCCGCCTGCGAGTTGATCGACTTCTGGCGCTTCAACTGCCATTTCGCGGAGGATATCTACGCGGAACAGCCGCTATCAACGCCGGGCCTCTGGAACCGGATAGACCACCGGCCGCTGGAGGGCTTCGTCTATGCCATCACGCCGTTCAACTTCACCTCGATTGCTGGCAACCTGCCTACGGCGCCGGCTCTGATGGGCGGTGTGTCGCTTTGGAAACCGTCCCGCACCTCGATCTACTCCAACTACTTCGTCATGAAGCTGCTTCAGGAGGCCGGGTTGCCGGACGGGGTGATCAACTTCGTGATCGGTGACTCGTCTGAGCTGACCAACGTGATCGTGCCGAGCCCGGACTTCGCCGGCATCCACTATACGGGTTCCACCGCGGTCTTCCAGATGCTCTGGCAGATGATGTCGGAGAACTTGCGCGGCTATAAGAACTACCCGCGGATCGTAGGCGAAACGGGCGGCAAGGACTTCATCGTCGCTCACTCAAGCGCCGATACAGACGCGCTGGCGGTGGCCATGGTGCGCGGCGCCTTCGAGTACCAGGGCCAGAAGTGCAGCGCGGCATCGCGGGCCTATGTCCCCGAGTCGCTGTGGCCGGAGGTGAAGGATCTGGTCGTCGAGATGGTGAACAGCATCAAGATGGGCGACCCACGGGACTTCCGGAACTTCATGTGCGCCGTCATCGACAAGAACGCGTTCAATAGCATCAGCGAGTACATCGATGAGGCGAAGAGCTCGAGCGACATGGAGATCCTGGTGGGCGGCGGCTACGATGACAATAAGGGCTACTTCATCGAGCCCACCGTCGTGGTGAGCTCGGATCCGCAGACGCGGCTCATGTGCGAGGAGATCTTCGGTCCGGTCCTCACCGTCCACGTCTACAAGGACTCTGACTGGAAGAAGATGCTCGAGCTCTGTGACACGACGTCGGAATACGCGCTGACCGGCGCGATCTTCGCCCGGGACCGGGCGGCGGTTGCCGAGGCGGACGTCGTGCTACGCTACACCGCCGGCAACTACTACATCAACGACAAGCCGACGGGCGCTGTGGTTGGCCAGCAGCCGTTCGGCGGCGGCCGCGCTAGCGGTACGAACGACAAGGCGGGCTCGGCGATCAACCTGATGCGCTGGGTTTCGCCGCGGACGATCAAAGAGACCAATGTCCCGCCCACCGACTATCGCTACCCGTACATGGACGGCAAATAGCATAGGAGTCTCATAACAAGCCATAACCTCCATTTCCATCTCCGTCTCCATCTACATCTGTGTTCTTGCCGACTGGAAGATGGAGATGGAGATGAAGATGGAGATGGAGCGGGGTTGGCGTTGATTCCCTGTACCGCGGTCCCCACGATTCCACCCAACCATTTCGGCGTCTCAAGCCACACAGGTATGACATGAGGAGAGACACGCTCTCTGAGGTTCCCGATCGCGGGCTAGCCGAAGCGCTGCTCGATAGCGGAGACGAAAGAGCTTTCCGTGAGCTCTATCAGCGCCACACGCCGCGGCTCTTCCAGTTCGTGCTGCGGCTGCTGGGCGGGACGGAGAACGATGCCGAGGATGTGGTGCAGGAGACCTGGATCCGAGCCGCCGAACACCTGGGGAGATTTCGCTGGGAGTCGGCCTTCTCGACCTGGCTCTCGGGAATCGGCCTCAACGTTTGCCGTGACATGTGGCGCCGCAAGAATGGGCGTGACATCGAATGGAGCGCGGCGTTCGAGGGGGGTGTTGCTGCTCCCGCTGTGGACGAACGGATCGATCTGGAACGCGCCATCGAGTTGCTTCCAGTCGGCTACCGGACGGTTTTGATGCTCCACGATCTGGAAGGCTTCACCCACGACGAGATCGGCGAGCGATTGGGTATCGCGGCCGGTACTTCAAAGAGCCAGCTGTTTTGCGCGCGAAAGGCAATGCGCGCTCTGCTGAATCCTGAACCGAGTGAGATGGGTGGCAAAGATGGATAGAGACGAGCTGACGCCGGCCGAGAAGGAGGCGTTCGAAATGTTGCCTACTGAACGCAAGCCCTCCCGGATTCTGGAGGAGCGGACGGTGCGAGCGCTCAAGGATAGAAGGGTCATCCGATCGACGCCGTTCTTCACGGCATCGCGGGTGCCATGGATCGCGGCAGGGATAGCGGCCGCTCTGGCGCTCTTCGTGAGCGGCGTGGCGGTAGGGCAATGGACGGGCTCGCGACAGACCGCGAACGCGCTAGCTCAGGTCTACAACAGCCCCGCCGACATGGCTGCCGCCCGCGTCCAGAGCACCGGTTCCGAGCACCGTCAGGCTCTGGCCGCCATGGTTGACGCGACGGGCTCGGCCGAGCTGGAGGACATGCGGCGCGCCCGCGAGGTGGCGCTGGCCGCTCTCTGGGCCGCTGCCACCGAGATCCTGCGGTTGGACCCCGCCGATCCGGCGACTCTGAGGATCCTCCAAGAGCTGGAGCGCGGCGGGAGGGGAGCGGAAGCTGGTAGTGGGGAAGAGACGACAAATGTGGTCTGGTTCTAGGTCAACTCGGCCGATGACGGCCGTGATCGATAGGAGTTTTCTGATGAAGTACGCAAAGAACGTGGCGGTGTTCGCGCTCTCTGGCTGTCTGATCGTTGCAGCGTTCAGCGCGGCAGCAGCTCAGGAGTATGTAGAGGTTGCTGTCCAACAGGCGTGCCCGGCCGGTGAGACGATGCGCGGCGACCTTGGCATAAGCGGCTTCGAGTGCAACTGCGCCTTCAGCATCTTCGAGGAAGGCGATCGGGTCTGGCGATTCCGATCGGAGCCTGTAATCCTCGGTGTTCGCGAGCGCGGCATCTCGGCTGGGAAGCTCAGAGCGGGTGACGTCATCACAGCGATCGACGGCCTCCTGATCACGACGAGCGAAGGGGGGCACCGCTTCGCCAACGTGCGACCCGGCGAACGGATCACACTCACCGTCCGTAGAGGGGAGAGGATCGCGCAGGTCGAATTAGAGGCGGGAAGCCGCTGCGAGCACGTTACCGTCGAAGTCGAGCCCACGGTCGAAGTCGAGCCCATGGTCGATGCAGCTGTAGAGGTGCCCGAAGTCGCCGTTGCGGTCGAACCTCTGGTCGGCGTGCTGGTGGAGCCGCGTGTCGACGTGAGCGCGGTGTTCGCGCCGGTCGTAGCGGCCCTGTTCCCCGGAGGCTGGTTCGGATTCGGCATCAGGTGCAATTGTGTCGTAGACGTCCAAGGTTCCGGAACCCATCCCGTCTGGCAGTTCAAGGAGCCGCCTGAGGTCTTCTCGGTGGAGCGTGGCACCCCGGCGGACGATGCGGGGATGCAGCGCGGTGACATTCTACTCGAGATCGACGGCGTTCCTCTCGTCACAGAGGAGGGTGGGCGGCGATTCGGTGCCGTGGAGTCCGGGCAGACGGTCACCTTCACGTACCAACGCGGCGGTGAGAGGCGCGAGGCCACCGTCACCGCCGTGCGGCGCGTCGTGCCCGACGCCGCACCCGTCCCCGATGAAGCGCGGATCGAGTTGCTGATCGAGCAGATGCAGGAGCGCCAGCTTAGGCAAGAGCAACTCTACGGGTTGCTGCTGGCCGACACTCTGCTCGTGGAAGGGGAGCTGGAACTCCAGATGGCGGAGGAACTCCTGATGGCGGAGGGTGATACCCTCGAGCTCGAGGAAGGGGTGCCGCTGCTGGAGGGGTTACTGACCCGCGAGATC
>JBDHHZ010000250.1:0-4791 GCA_039589115.1 Gemmatimonadota bacterium
GGCGATCCGACTCCAACTCGGCACGCCCGTCGCTGGCGAGCTTCCGCCCGACGGCAAGCACACCTACGAAATCCAGCTCGGCGCCGACCAGTTCGTGTACGGCGAGGCCGACCAGCAGACCGTGGACGTGGTCGTGACGGCCTTCGGCCCGGACGGGGAGCGGCTCGGCAGGTGGGACGGACCCGCACGCGGGCCCGAGACCTTCCTGTTCGACACCGAGGCCGCCGGCGTCCACCGCGTGGAGATCACACCGTTCGAGCGCGAATCCGGCGAATACGTCCTGGTCATTCAGCGCGTCGAGCCCATCGCCGACACGCCGGAAGGACGGGTTGACCAGTTCATGGCTCCCTACGACGGGGATGATGTGCCCGGCGGCGTGGTGGCCGTGATCCGGAACGGCGAGCTGGCGTTCGCCAAGGCCTACGGTATGGCTAACCTGACGCACGGCATCCGCTTCACCACGGAGACGGGGTCGAACATCGGCTCGGTCTCCAAGCAGTTCACCGCCTTCGCCATCGTCCTGCTCGAGAGCCGAGGAGAGCTTTCCCTGGACGACGAGGTCCGCGAGCACATCCCAGAGCTGCCGGCGTTCGACGAGCCGGTCACCCTGCGGAACCTGCTGAACCACACCGGCGGCTACCGCGAGCTGTACAACACCGTGCCGATCGCCGGCTGGCAGGGCGAGGACGAGCTGTCGCGGGACGAGGCCATCCGCATCGTTAGGCGACAGCCGGCGTTGCAAACGCCGCCGGGGTCGGAATACAACTACAACAACACCGGTTACATCCTGCTGGCGGATATCGTGACCCGGGTGACGGGCACGCCGTTCCCCGAGTGGATGGAGGATAACGTCTTCGCTCCTCTCGGCATGCAGAATACGACGATCAAGACGGGGCACGGGCAGGTCATCCCCAACAACGCGCAGGGATACGTGCGCTCCGACGAGGGCGGCTACCGGGAAGCGCGCGACCTCGCCGCGTCGTACGGCGCCAGCGGCATCTATACGACCGTGGGCGACCTCGCGAAGTGGCTCCGCAACTTCCGCGACCATACGGTCGGCGGTCCCGAGGTCATGGCGCGAATGGTCGAGCGCGGTGTGCTCACCGACGGCGACACCATCGACTACGCGCTCGGCCTCGGGATCGGGGAACGCCGCGGCCTGCGCCGGATCAGTCACGGCGGGGCGGACGTCGCCCACCGGGCGCAGCTCATGTACTTCCCGGAGATCGATGCCGGCGTCGTGGGCCTCAGCAACAACGCCTCCTTCGGCGGGGGGATCCCAGGCAAGGTGGCCGATGAGTTCTTCGCCGAGCACATGACGGAGGAGACTGAGGACGAGGAGCCCAGCGGCGAGGACGAGGTGGTCGTGGCCCCCGAGCTGCTCGACCGCTACGTCGGCCGCTACGAGGCGGAGGGCGGACTGATAATCACGTACACGCGGGACGGCGGCCGTTTCTACGCCCAGGCCACGGGTAAGCCCGAACTCGATCTCATCGCCCGGTCCGACTCCGTGTTTGACTACGAAGGCGTCGACGAAACGGTAACCTTCCACGTGGAGGGGGAAGGCGACGTGGAGCGGGTCACCCACCACCAGGAGGGGCTGGGCCTCACGCTCCGGCGGCTACCGCCCTATGCGCCGACCGCCGATATGCTGCAAGCTTACGTGGGCCGCTACTACAGCGAGGAGCTCGAGACCTTCTACACGCTCGCCGTCGAAGACACCGTGCTGGTGGCACAGCACCGCCGCCTGGAGGAGAACGTCACGCTGACCCCTAAGAGCGAGGACAAGTTCAACGGCGGGGTATTCTTCCTCCGCGACGTGGAGTTCCTGCGGAGCGACGACGGGACGGTGACGGGCTTCCAGGTCTCGAACGGCCGCACGCGCGGCGTGATGTTCGAGAAGATGCGCTAGCGCCGCACCCACCACTCAAGTCGTCGATCAGCCAGACGTTGCCGTGAACGGTTCAGAGTAGGTCGACAGTGCGGGCGGTTTCGTCTTGATGAGGCGGAAAACCAGGATGGCCAGCGACGGGCGGCGCTCCTAGCTCATCCTCAACGGACGATCGGCAGCACGATATGCGACGGGTAGCGGCTCGAGTTGTGCACGGTGTTCACCGCCACAACCCACTCGGACTCGTCGTAGTTGTTGCCGCCCGTGTTCAAGTTGCGATCGAGGCGCGGGAAGTTGCTGCTCGAGATCTCGACGCGTATGCGGTGGCCAGGGCCGAAGCAGTTCGCCGTGGCGTGGAGGTCGAGACGCAGCTCGTAGACCTCGCCCTCCTCCATCAGGACCACCCGGTCGAAGCCCTCGCGGTAGCGGGCCCGCAGAACCGATTCCTGTACATTGAATGCCCGACCGTCGGGATAGACATCGACCAGCTTGACGGTGAAGTCGGTGTCCTGCGCATCAGAAGAGGCGTAGAGTACCGCCTCCATCGGCCCGGTGATGTCAATCCCCTCCCCAAGCGGCTCGCTCGTGTAGACGAGAACGTCTTCCCGTAGCTCGACCTCCGACTGATCGAAGCTGCCCGCCGAGGCGGCGTTGGTGCAGCAGATCGGGCCGCCGACGGTCGGGACCGGATCTCCGGGATCGTAGCTGAACTGGTCGGGCGGCTCATCGCCGGGCGGGTCCGTGCTCAGCACGCCGTCGCCGTTCCGTGTGTTCGCGTTCCCACCGCTCGACAGGTAGAAGTTCGCGTATCGCGTGTCCGGCAGCGGCCAGGTCTCCGAGGCGCGCCACTCGTTCGCGCCCATCAGGTAGTACTGGACCTTAGGCATGTCGGTGACGCCGTTGTCGGCGCCCTTCAGCCAGTGATCGAACCAGTCGAGGTAGATCCGATAGTACTCCAGGCGAGCGTCGCCCAGCGGGCGTTCGCCCAGGACAGTCTCGGCGGTGGCCACCTCCGAGCGGCAGTGATCCATCGGCGACATGATGACGAACTGGTTGTCGCGCCCACGCTCGCTCACGGCGTTCGTGCGGAAGAGGTTGAACAGATCGAGCGTCTCTCGCGGTCCGAGGTCGTACCACGAGTTCACGTGCAGCGTCGGCACGTCGAAGCGGTCGGTGTCGTCCACATAGTTGAGACCTTTCCAGTACGGATCCGCCGGCATGTGGGAGACGAAGTCCTCGTAGTCGGTGGGCGGTACGCCATGCTTGTCGAGCGTCTCGATGACCGGGAGATCCCGGAACGCTTCGTCGAGGCCGATGCGCGGGAGAGGCGGCGCCGTGTTCATGTTCTGCACCATCTCCCGGTATTGCGCGTCCGGCGTTCCCGGTGGCGGGCGGTTGAACGACTTGCGTCCGGCGTAGGCGAACCAGCTGAGGCCCGAGGCGATCTCGAAGGCGCCGCCGTCCATGAACAGGAAGGTCCGGAACGTACCGTCGTAGCCGCCGCCGGCGGCCTGCGGGAGCGCCGCAGTATGGTTCGGGTGTCGCGTCGCGGCGAGCTGGAGCTGGTTTTCGCCGAGGTAAGAGCAGCCGTAGGTTCCGATCTTGCCGTTCGACCACGGCTGGTTCGCCAGCCATTCGACCGTATCGTAGCCGTCATCGCGGTTGGCTCGGCCGACGACGTACTCGCCTTCCGACTCGAACCGGCCGCGCATGTCCTGCACCGCCACGACGTAGCCCTGGCCGGCGAAGAAGTAGGCATCCGACCCGGACTGCCTGAACCGCATGTAGCGGTTCTTGTCGTAGGGGAGACGGATCAAGACCACGGGCAGCGGCTCGCTCGCGCCCACGGGGATGTACAGGTCGGTGGACAGGCGAACGCCGTCGCGCATGTGGACCAGCACGCTCTTCTCCAGCCGAACCTCGTAACTCGGCGGAGGCGTGCCCGGTCGCGTCTGAGCCTGCAGTTCTCCGATGAGGGAGAGAATCAGACTGAGCAGCAGGGCAGTATGCAGATGTCTTCTTCTCATGGGACGCCTGGCATTTGGTGGAACACTACTGGCCTTTCCATGCATCATCTGAATGAAGCATCACGGTAGGCCTCCTTGCGTGGGCCTAGCCTTCCCGCACCGCACCCGCAGAACCGGACGCAATCCCGCAGTCGGGTAGACCTTCGGTTGGGGTTTGGCGTCTGCTTCGTATCTCTACCGATCCTCATCTTCTTCAAACCTGAAAACGTAGTATCGGTAAGGACCTCTGGTACGATTCTCAGTAAGCCAGTAGCGCGCAGCCCGCCACACAGGGTGTATGGACGGGGCACCAGCCTGTCTAGTTCGCGCGTATCTAAATGCTACTTGCGGAATCAAGCCGTGGCAGTGATGATCGTCCCAATAGAGCAGATTGCTATAATACTGGTCGTAGCCCCATCCATCCCACAGTCCTGGCCCAAAGAAGTGCGGCGTTCTGGATCTTTCGATCTCTTCATGAAGGAACATGACTGCGCCCGCAGGGCGGTTCTGTCTTATCGCCTCAAAAGCCACGCTTCTGCTGGACATTCTCTGATTCTCAAAACGTCCCACTCGCTCCAGGTCTAGGTATCTACCTTCTCTTCCACACCACTTCCACCCATTTAAAAGGGCCGTGAGCCGCTGCTTGTCATTCCGGCTCGGCGCATAGTCGCACTGGGGGGTCCGAGTACCCACAGACCGACATCGGGCGCCCCCCGGGGGGGCCGAGCCATGGCCCACCGTCGTCACCCGTGTCCAGTTGTAGTCCATCCTTTCCAGCAACGCCATGGCAAACTCACGGCGACGGGTTCGCAAGGGATAGATGTCCGAGAGGAATGACATGGTTCTACACCTCCTGTGCCCGAAATCGATGGAACTCAGCTTGGCATGAGCGAG
>JBDHHZ010000251.1:0-4752 GCA_039589115.1 Gemmatimonadota bacterium
CAGGCCGGCCCGACGGACCAGGGCATCGAAGCCGACGCGCGCCAGCCAGGGAAGGAAGAGAAACAGGCCGCCGAATCGCGTGCGAAAGCGACGGGGCGAGAGGTCGAGCTGGCGTGTTACGTTGCACGCCCAATGTCCGAGGTTTTGTGTTCTGGTTGCACGTTCCCTGTCACGAGCTGTGAGCTGGTGATAGCGTGTTGAGGCCGCCTGACGGTGGTTGGGGGGCAGAGTGCAATCCATTCAATCTGCGAGCCGGGTCGGGTAGGATTCGCTTCAGGCGTTTTCGATCCTGAACACGAAGAAGCCCACGGTGGTCAGAACACCGTGGGCCTCGCGTCTTGTCCGGACGATGCGGACGTCGGTGTTCTTCGGCCAGGTCCGCGTCGCCGGCACGCTCGCAGGTATTGCGATGGCACCATCCTACCCCGCTCCCGGTCGGCAGTCCAGACCGTTCATCTGCACTCCGTACGTGGCCGGCCCCGATGGGCACCTGGCCGCGACCATGCCGGACCGCTGTCCGACTCGTGCTTGCAGCCCTTGCACGAGAACCGATTGCCATCTTCGGACCGCGTACTACCGCCCCCGCAAGACGGGCCCCCCGCATCCGCTGGCGGTGGTCTACTGCCGGACACATGGGGTCGCCTTCACGCTGTATCCACCGGGCTACGCGCCCTATCGCCGGCAGTCGGTGTTGCGGCTATCGCCCGACGGCTCTCCGATCCTGCACCCGAAGGGCCGCGACGCTGAGCGGGCCGACTTCGACGGCACGCTCTTTCAGTCGGCGCTGGATGCCAGGGACGGTGTGGCCTGGGCCCGGGAATCGGGTGGGCCGCTCCCGCCTGAGCGGTACTGGCCCACCCAGGGACGCCACCTGAGCCTGGCGGCGCGGATCACGGGGGTTGCCCGTGAACTCGGCGAACGGGTGCGTGTGTCGATCGCCATGGTTCTCTCGGTGGATTGCCTGGGCCTCCACGAAGGGGCGCAGGCGACGGGTTATCGTGCAATCGGGAAGGCGATTTGTTCGGTGTTGGCAAAGCTCGGAGGCCAAGCGCGCCGGGCACTGGATCTCCTGAGGTGCGGCGCCCTGGTCGGCCGTTGGGGCGAGCCTCTTCACTGGGACACCGATCGCGGGGTACTCGAACGAGCGCCGTTCCCGACACGCGGAACGAGTCGGGGCCCCGGTGCCGGAGACTTCTCCAGGTTGCCAACGAAAATGGGACGTCGGCGCGCTCAGGATCGCTCGGTAGGGTCTGCAAGTCATGAGCGATCAAGCGAATCCTTCCGGCCCGGCGCTGTTCCGCTTCGCGGTCATCTCCCAGGTCATGGCCCGCATTCACGGCGGTGAGCAACTTGCAGGGGCGGTGCGCGCCGTGGCGCGGATCGACCACGTCCAGTTCGACGGCACGTCGCAGCGCGTGTCCGAACGGTCGATTCGCCGCTGGCTGGCCGCCTATCGCGCCGAAGGTATCAGCGGCCTGGAGCCGAGGAAGCAGTCGAGCGCGCCTCCCTCCCAAGTCCTTCCTCCAGGCTTCGTCGACTTCTTGATTCGCGAGAAGCTGCAGGATCGCGCCGCCTCGATCCCCGAAGTGATTCGCCGGGCCACCGAACACGGCATCCTCCAGCCGGGCCACGGCCTGGATCGCAGCACCGTCTATCGCACCGCCAGGCGACTGGGATTACCCCTGGCCCGCCGCAAGCGAGCGAAGGATCGCGACTCGCGGCGCTTTGCCTTCCCGCACCGCATGGACCTGGTGCTGTGTGACGGCAAGCACTTCCGTGCCGGGGAGAAGCGCGCCAAACGCGTGGCCCTGTTCTACATCGACGACGCCACGCGCTTCATCCTGCACCTGGTGGTCGGCACCTCGGAGACCGCGACGTTGTTCCAGCGCGGGCTCTATGAGTGCCTGACCCGGTACGGCAGCATGTCGGTACTCTACCTGGACCGGGGGCCGGGCTTCATCGCTGAAGACACCGTGGGCGTGCTCGCCAATCTCAGGATTCCCCTGGTCTACGGAGAAGCCGGCTACAAGGAAGGGCGCGGGAAGGTCGAGCGGTTCAACCGCACCGTCACCGCCGACGTCCTCCGCGGTCTCGACGGCCGGCCCGACGTCAATCCCGACTGTGGCGCTCTCGAGCTGCGCCTTCGCCACTACACCGACAGGGTCTACGCACAACGGCCCCATGAAGGTCTCGGTGGCAAGACGCCCGCAGAACGATTCAACAGCGATCCGAGAGCGCTGCGGTTCTCCGAAAGTCGGGAACGTCTCAAGTCCAGGTTCGAGCTCGCGATCGAGCGGCGCGTCTCCACCGATCACGTGGTCTCGATCGGCTCGGTCGAGTACGAGGTGCCGCGCGGTTACGCCGGCACCCGGGTCACCCTCCATCGCAGGCTCCTCGATGGAACGATCGGCTTTGTCCATCAGGGCAAGGTCATCCAACTCCAGCCCGTCGATCCCGCGGCCAATGCCCGCGCGCAGCGCGCTGGAGACCTCCGCCACGACGAACCGCGCCCCATGCCGTCGGCCACGGCGGCCGAACTCGCGTTCAATCGTGACTTTGCACCGATCATTGACGCTGATGGCGGATTCAGCGCTGCCCCCGACCACGACGATCCAACGGAGATCACCCCATGAAGATGAAGGACTACCGCAGCCGTTTCGGCTTCCACGCCAATCCGTTCACTCGCGAGTTCGCGAACAAGGATCGGTTCCCGCTCGATGACTTCGATGACGCCATCGAGGCGGTATTGACCACGCTCGATGCCCGCATGTCCTGTGCGCTGATCGCCCCGGCCGGTACCGGCAAGACCTCGGTCCTACGGGCCGTGATTGCCCGTCTGCCCGAAGCCCGTTACCGCACGCATTATGTCAAGGTCACCGGCCTGTCCAAACGCGACATGTGCCGCGAGATGGCCCAGGCCATCGGGTTGCCCCCGGCAGGAACATACCCGACGCTGGTTCGACGTTTGCAGGACCGCTTCAGTGAGACCGCTCACGGTGAGGGGCTGCGCCCGGTCCTGATCCTGGACGAAGCTCACGATCTCAGGCCCGACACCTTGGCCATGCTGCGCATCCTGACCAACTTCGACATGGACAGCAAGCTCGTGGTCAGCATCGTTCTGGCCGGGCAGCCCTGGTTGCGTGACGTGCTACGCCGGGACGATCTGGTCGACGTGGCCGGCCGGCTGGCACACTACGCCACGCTGCGGCTCTTATCCCGCGACGAGATCAACCGCTACCTCGAGCATCGTTGCACCATCGCAGGTGCGGTCACCGTGCCATTCGACAAGGATGCCGTCGATGCGCTGTACGAGATCGGCCGGGGCAACCTGCGGGCCACCGACCAGCTCGCCCGCAAGGCGCTGGAGATCACCCACCACGCCGATCAGGACATCTGCGCTGCCGCGCACGTGGCACAAGCGCGAAAGCTGGTGTGCCCGTGACCGTCGTGGATCAGGGCGTGCTCCCCGTCCGGCGGGTGGCAGAACTCGATCTGCAGCTCGAGCAGGACCGGTGGTTGATCGAAGGACTGTGGGGCCGCTCGGCCATTGGATTGGTCGGCGGCGCCCCCAAATGCTGCAAGACCTGGCTTGGTCTGGACCTGGCGCTCAGCGTCGCCTCGGGAACGGCCGCGATCGGTCACTTCCCGGTCCACGTCACCGGACCGGCGCTCGTCTACCTCGCCGAAGACGCCCTGCCGCAGGTTCGGGCGCGCATCGAATCTCTCTGCCGGCACCGTGGCCTCGATCTCGACCACCTCAACCTGCATGTCATCACCGCGCCCGTCCTGCGCCTCGACCTGACCTGCGATCAGCAGCGTTTGGACCGGACCATCGCAAACCTGAATCCGGCCATCGTACTCCTGGACCCGCTGGTTCGGATGCATCGTCTGGATGAGAACAGCGCTGCAGAGATCTCAGGGCTGCTCGGCTACATCCGCGACCTTCAGCGCAACCATGACGTCGCGGTGGTCCTGGTGCATCATGCCAGCAAGAAGCAGCGTTCACAGCCGGGACAGGCCTTGCGCGGATCGAGTGACCTTCATGCCATCGGTGACAGTAACCTGTACCTCGCTCGAAAGGACGAGCACCTTGTCCTCACGATTGAACATCGCGCCGCACCGTCTCCCGACCCGACGACCCTCGAGTTGGCCGGCGCCGGCAACGCCATCCACCTGCGGGTGCGCGATCACGCGACGGGGACCGGCCAGGCCGCCCACGCATCGATCGACCAACAAGTCCTCGGCCTGCTCGCCAGAACCCGGGCCGGCATGTCCCGAACCGAATTACGTGCCCGGCTTCGCGTCAACAACCAGCGACTGGGCTACTGCCTGACAACGCTCGAGCAGCAGGGTCGAATCCGGCGAACCCCCGACGGCTGGCGCCCCATTGAATCGTGCCACGATGAATCGTGCGCTTTGAACTTGCCTGGTGAAACGGAGGCGGGCAATGCAGGGGTGCAACCCGCCAAGGGATAACCAGGCCGACGGCGCGCCAATGGCGCCACGGGGCCCTCGGCGGCACGTTCCGCCGGGGGCCTCCCTTTGCGCTTGGCACCGTCCACCTCCCTCCCTGCCATTGGACGCCGGAGCCATGCCTTAGAAAACCCTGGCCACGGCAAGGCCCCGGATCACCACATCACCGTTCCGTTCCAGAATCTATAGGGGTAGCGCCGGAACGGAACGACCCCGATGCTGGGCTTCTGTGCCAAATCCGATGCAACGAAACCAGGCTGTGGAGATGCAACGTAACAA
>JBDHHZ010000252.1:0-4745 GCA_039589115.1 Gemmatimonadota bacterium
ACCGGCGCCAGAGAACAGGTCGGCGATCGCCGCAGCCGGTTCTTCCGTCATCGGCTGGCAACCGAGCCACGCAGCCATGAAAGCCGCGCAGCTCAGCGGTACGAAACTCGAGCGTCGCATGGTACCCGCTCCTTTGTCTGGAAGAGGATCGAACGCGCTGAGGTCGCGTCAGAGTTGGATCCGGCGGTCCAACCTGCCAAGGACCAGCAACTGGATGCAGATCACGAGAAGGATCGTCACCCAGGCGGCCGTCTCGCGCCACCCGCCGATACCGGCGATACCGTAGGCGATCGCCGCGAGCGCCAGCGCCGCCCAAACGATGGTGAAGTATCCGTGCGCCGAGATGGGCACATCCGTCGCCACGGTCTCCGAGTCCTCGCTCGCCATGCGCCGCCGGAACATGAAGTACACACGTCCCTGAACGATAGCGTACAGCGTGCAGAAGACCGCGAAGAACCAGCGGCCCGCGATCTCCATCATCGCTTCCGCCCAGCCGCCAGGCTGAGTCAGGAATGCCAACACCGAACCCATGATCACTACGTTGCCAACCCCATGTCGGAGATTCTCTCTGCGCCTTGTCTGCTGATCAGCTATAACTAGAAGAAACTCACCTGAAAGCGCAACAGCCTACCCGGCTGGGGGAGGCCGCACTGGTCGTATGCCGCAGCGTCGGTAGCGTTATCGAGCGCCACGAGCAGCTCCATGCGCCGGCCCGCCGCGCCGCTCACATCGAAGCCACGCCCGAACTCGAGATCGAGCCAGGTGTCGCTGTCCAGGCGGTCCTCTTGATCAGAGTCCGGGTTCACACAATAGCGCGGCCCCACGTGACGTACCCGGCCGGTGCCCCAAACCCCAAGGCCCAGAGGCGACGACAGTCCCAGGCCGCCTACGATCCAGGGCTGGTACTCCGGATTCCCCTGACCCGCCGGCGCCTGTGGATCTTCCTGGGTGACGTCCTTGAGCGTCAGGTCGCCCGTAAGCGAGATGCGGCGCCAGAAGTAGCTGGCCAGCAACTCCAGGCCGGCGCTGCGGATTATGTCACGGTTCTGCCGCTGCAGCGTGCCATCGCCCAGGCTGACGCGAACGATCGCGTCGCTCAGGCGCTGGTAGAACAACACCGCCTGCGCCTCCAGCCCCTCGACCTGAGTAGTGAGCCCCAGCTCGGCTACCGCCAGAAGCTCCGGATCCAGGTTCTCGTTCACAACGAACTTGCCCAGAGCACCGGAATAGAGCTCGCGCAGCGCCGGGAAGCGTACCCGGCGACTCACGCCGCCGTGCAGTAGCACGCTGCCATCAGCCAGCGCGAACGTTCCTCCCAGGCGAGCTCCCCAGTCCCAGATCGGATCGCGCTCCGTTCGCCCGCCGGTCTCCGGTGTATCCGAGCCGTCGACGCTCAGCCCGACGCTCAAGCGGGCCCGAGGCGCCGCACCCGGGCCGCCGATGAGCGGCTGCTCTACCTCCAGCCCCAAGCTGAACAGACGCTGACGGTACGTGGCACGTTCGTCCGGTTGGATGAACTCCTTGTGGCGCGTTTCCGCCAGAGTGAGGGCCCCGCGTAGGATCCCTCTCCCCAGAGTGTGATCGCCCAGCAGCCGCAGGGTGAGCGTCCGGTCATCGCCGGATTCACCACCCGTGAGGGAGTCGTAGGCGAGGTTTTCGTAGGTGTCGATTCCGGTCTCGCCGAAATCGAGCCCGATGCTCGCCTCCAGGTCGCCTTCGCCCCACGGCGTGCCCGACCAGCCGGTGCCGGCGGAGACCGCCGTCACCCAACGACTCGACCGCGGATAGCGCCAGAGCCGCGGCTCGACGATGTGCAGCTCCGGCGGCACCCCCCTCTCCGACACGAACCCGAATGAGGAGAGAGAGACCCACGGACCGTCTTCCTTCTGAAAGCGCGCGACCACGTAGCCGTTCAAGTGCTCGAAGTCGCTGTTTAGGCGGTCGTCCGTTCCTCCGGGCACCGGTTGCTCCACACCCGACGCCAGCGGCGATGCTGAGCGGTTTCGATAGCCGCCACCGGCCCGCAACAATAGGTCGCTGTCAGTTCCGTGAAACACCGTGGCCAAACCCAACGCCGCGCCCCCGTTGCCCAGATGGTCCAGCCCGGCAGTTAGCTGTAAAGGCGGCGGATCGAATACGGCCATCCCGTCGCCCATCGAGACCAGCACCACTCCACCCAGCGCGTTCGGACCATGGAGCACGGATGACAGACCCCGCACTACCGTCAGTTGCCGCGCCGCCGTCAGCGGTATGACAGCCAGATCGGCGCGATCATCCCACCCCAACGTGAGGGGCACATCGTCTACCAGCACGGCGATGCGCCGCGACTCCATGCCTCGCAGTTGCGGCTGCGCCTCGCCACGCGAGTTCTCTCGTATCTGAATGAGCGGCACACGGCGCAGCACCTCTTCCATCGTCGGCGACGGACCCGTCCGCACCGAGTCGAGCCCAGCCGTCAGCGCGGCGGCGCCGCCCGCCGTGGCGACGGGGCGGGCGACCCGAACGCTGATCTCTTCGATGGTGTAGACGCTATCGGGAGAAGGGACTGAGTCCCGCGGCTCCTGGGCCGAAGCGGCGACGGCGTAGCTGCAGAACACCGCCATCGCCGCGAGAATGCGCTTCGGCCACGAGGGCTTAAGCCACCGGTCCTTCACTGGCGATCACTACCCGTCACGTTCCACCGCTGCCACATCGGCGACCGGCATCATCCTCGATTCTCCTCTGCTACTCTGTTCCCCGTGGGCTTGAGCCCCGAGAGATTATGCCGGACCCGACCGGAATGCAACGCCGGCGGCGCGCCTCGACCTATCGACGCGCCCGGACGAAGGCGGAACAAGCACGCCCCTCAGCCAGCCAGCTATCCTGGACCTCCACCCCGAACTCACGGGCAAGCTCGCGAAGCTCCTCGCCTTCATAGACGCGCGTGACCTCCACATCGATGTCCCTGAAACCGGCATCGGCCAGCTTCGACCGGTAGTCGTCCTCGTGCAGCGCGCCCGCCACGCAGCCGCCCCACGCCTCGATGCTATGGCGCAGCGCTTCCGGCATCCGCCCCTGGAACACGATGTCTGACACCGCGAACCGACCGCCTGGCCGCAACACGCGATACGCTTCTCTCAGGACCCTGTCCTTGTCCGTCGACAGGTTGATCACACAGTTCGAGATAACCACGTCGACGCTCCCGTCGGGAAGCGGCACTTCCTCGATCGTTCCCTTCAGAAACTCCGCGTTCGGTATTCCAGCCTCAACCTGATTGCGTCGCGCAAGCTCCAGCATCTCGTCCGTCATGTCGACACCGTACGCCACACCCGTCGGCCCCACACGGCGAGCCGACAACAAAACGTCGATCCCGCCGCCCGACCCGAGATCGAGCACCACTTCGCCAGGACTCAGTTCCGCGAGAGCCGTCGGATTGCCACAGCCCAGCGAGGCGAGCGCCGCAGCCTCCGGAATCTCTGAGAACTCTTCCGCCGAATAGAGATCACGCGTGATGATATCTTTCTCCGATGTGCCGCAGCAGTCCGCGCCCTCCGGCGCCGGACTGCAACAACTCGAGCGCGTAGCTTCCGATGCTTGCCGCGCCGCGGCCGCATAGCGCTGGCGGACCGCTTCCCGAATCGTCTTCTCTTCACTCATGATTGCCTCCAATGAAGTCGTCGCTTCCAATCACTCCACCCTACAGCATCTTCCTGCCTGGGCTACCAAGCCCGATCCAGCAACTTCAGCCAACTGGCCGATCAGCTCGATCATCGACCGCCGGACTTCTGGGTCGAACTGAGCGAGCAGACTCCGCCCGCGGACCACCATGTCCTCCTCTATCCGCCCGTACAGATCCGCGCCCGCAGCCGTCGCGCCCAACAGCACGGCCCGCCCATCCTCCGGATGGCGAGAACGCGTCACGTACCCCTTCCGCTCCAGAGCATCAACCACACGACTCGCCGTGCTCTTCTCTAGAAACAGCTCGCCGGCCAATTCATTCAACGTCAGTCTCTCGCGCCGCACCAGCGCCTCCAGCGCCCAGCACTGGGTGACCGATATATCGTAACAGCAGATCCGGTCGCGGTCGCGGAACTGGATGACCCGCTTCAGCTCCAGCAACACCCGGTGCAGCTCCGACGCATCGGCGTCGAGGGCGGCAGCCGCGCCGCGAACGGGCTTCCGGGCCTTGTGAAGCGGTAGCGGAGATCTGGTAGTGGTCACGGTGTCCCCTTAGTTGGTAGTACCAACTATATGGAACTATGACTCTTATGTCAAGCCCGCGCCGCACCCCTGCCCTTCACTCCCTTGACGCCCTACCCCAACCCGCCCGAGTTTTCCTTGTTGCCCCTAGTTCAGAACTGTTGCGGCCGGATGTGAGGGACTGTTGGCAGGCCGGGATTTACCGCTGTCTTTGAGGAGGAACTATGAGGAAAGCACTGTTCGCGACGTCCCTGTTCGTCTTGCTTTCAACGCCCGCCGCACTGCAGGCTCAGCTTGACTTGGGAGCCCAGGGCAGCTGGGGTGACGAGTTCGATTTCGCCGCCGGAGCTCGGGTCACCCTCGGACTGCCCGGGTCTCTGCCTTTGGAGCTTCACGGTACGTTCGACTACTTCTTCCCCGAGCAGGAGAGGACGAAGTACTGGGAGGTCAACGCTAACCTGACCGCATTCGTGCCCAATCTAAGGGGCTTCATGCCGTACGCCGGGCTGGGCGTGAACGTCGCGCAGCTGGAGGTGAAGGGGGAGTTCGAGGGCGAGGAGTTTACC
>JBDHHZ010000253.1:0-4712 GCA_039589115.1 Gemmatimonadota bacterium
TCTAGGTACCCGGGGCTCACACGCGCGAAGTCCGTGCTCGGGCGATCCTCCTCTTCGATGGTCTCGCCGCCCGCCACCGCGTACGTCGTGCTCTGCCCTCCCAGAGTGACCGGCGGCCGGTCGGTCAGCCCTGCCGATTCGACTCCCGGGAGCTGCGAGGCCCGCTCCAGCAGCTCCCCGTAGAATTGACCCGCATCCAGATCGGCATAGCTGAACGCATCGAGCTCGATACTCAGGGCATGAACGCCCTCGGGCTCGAACCCGATGTCTATCGAGTGGGCGCGGGCCAGGCCGCGTGCGAAAAGGCCGGCGCCGATGAGCAGCAACGCCGAGCCTGCGACCTGTGCGACGACGAACGAGTTACGAAGGCGCGAGCGCGACCGCGGGCCGCTGCCCTGGCCACCCTTGAGCGACGTGTGCAGGTCGGGCTTGGTCACGTGCAGCGCCGGCGCCAGCCCGAACATGATTCCGGTGAGTAGACCCACGGCCAGCGAGAAAGCCAGCACCCTGAGATCCGGTGAGAAGTCGATGACCAGCGGCACATCGACGGGCAGCTGGTAGGTCGCCAAAAGCTGAGTCATGTAGGCCGTGATCAGCACGCCGCCGGCGCCGCCGATCACGAACAACACGACGCTCTCGGTGAGCAGCTGACGCACCACGCGAGTCCGTTTGGCGCCGAGTGCCAGCCGCATCGCCATCTCTTTGCCGCGCTGTGACGCCCTGGCGAGCAACATGCTGCCGACGTTCAGGCAGGCGATCAACAGGACGGTCCCCGAGATGACGAACAGGAAGGCTGAGAAAGCCATGGCCGGCCCGAAGGCGCGCCGCGAGATTGGCGCGTAGCGCTGTACATCGACACCGTAATCCGGATTCCCTTCCGGGTACTCCGCCCTCAGGTTGGCGCTGATCCGGTTGAGTGCCGCCGAGACCTGCTCCACGCTCACACCCGGAGCGCGGCGGCCGAAGGCATCGACCCAGTCGGCGGCGCGCGATTCCATCTCGATGTCGGGCACGATCGTCGGCGCCGCGCTGATCGGCAGCCATATGCCGACCGCCGCCATCGCGTTAGGCCCGCGGAATCCTTCCTGCGTGACACCGACTACGGTGAACGAGCGCCTGTTCAGAGTGACGGTCTGTCCGA
The DNA here is from genome assembly GCA_039589115.1 of Gemmatimonadota bacterium. Classification (GTDB taxonomy): domain Bacteria; phylum Gemmatimonadota; class Gemmatimonadetes; order Palauibacterales; family KS3-K002. The sequence continues at coordinate 1,142 of JBDHHZ010000253.1, forward strand.
CTATCGACGAGTCGCCGCCGAAGCGGCGGGCCCAGGTCCCGTGACTCAGCACTGCCACGAGGTGCGTACCGGGACCGCGATCCTCCTCCGGCAGGAAGAAACGACCCAGCGCCGGACGCACGCCCATCACGCTGAAGAAGTTCTGCGAGACGCAAAGGCCGATCATCCACTCGGGCTCCTGCGCGCCGCTCACGACGATGGGCACGAGCGCCGCCGCCGCGAGATCGCTGAGGCCGTTCTCACCGTCGCGATAGTCACGGTAGTTCGGGTAGGACAGGTCGTTGTACGAAGAACCGTCTTCCGCTATGCGGTAGATCCGCACGAGCTGGCCGGCATCCTCGATGCCAGGCGGCGGCCGCAGCAGCACGGCGTTCACGATGCTGAAGATTGTCGTCGTGGCAGCGATGCCCAGCGCGATAGTCAGCGCGGCGATCAGAGCGAAGCCCGGCGACCTCTTGAGGATGCGAATGGCGTAGCGGAAATCCTGCAGTATGCCTTCCATAAGAACTCGCGCTCCACGTATGCCGGCTCTACCGGCGTGGGCGGCAGGCATCGGCCTTGTGGCCCAACACGATCGGCTGAGCCTCCGTACGGCCGCCGGACCGGCGAGTTTCAGTCGGGGACGCCGTGCATGCGAAAGCCCCGCCCGGCGCAGAGCGCGGAGCGGGGCTCGCTGGTCGGGGCCCGCGAATCAGAGCGGGCTATTCAGGACGTGAGAAGATCCCCCCGATGACGTCGGCGATGTTGGAGAACACGTTCCTTCCTCGCTCCTCGTCTTCCGGATCGCCATCCTTGCTGCTACGCAGCACGGCGATGACCGTGTCTTCCGTGTCACCTTCGGCAGTGTTCTTGTCACCGAGCGGAGTCGATTTATCGAACTGCACGTTCCAGACCTGAGAAAGATCGATGTTGTCGAACCAGACACCGCGGCACTTACGGCAGACATCGACGGTGAGCTGATCTCCCTGAACGCGCTCGAGATTCGAGCCGCAGTTGGGGCAATCGATGATGTTCTCGCGGCCGCAGGAGGCGCACTCAGCCGAATTGCGGGTGTTCGAGTGACCGCACTTGGGGCACTCGACGGCGAAGAGCTGCTTCTTCATCGAGATCAGGGGACTCAGAACCTCCGGCGGACAGAAACGCAGCTGCCGCACCTCCCCGGACTCGAACCACATGCCCCCACAATCGTCACAGTAGTCGAGCATCAGCTCCATATCCTCCGATGGGCGGAGCTTCTCCATTTGAACGCCCTCGCACACCGGGCACCGTAGGCGTTTCCCGTGCTCAGCCATCAATCAAACCTCCTCGCAACTCCGAGTGGGGGTACAGGATGAACTAGCGCCGTCGCCAGGCGGCTGGATCGGGGAATAGCAATGGGGGATCTGGCGACAAAAACCTAAGCCCGATAAGGGCTTGGCCAGCTTGGCAACCCGGGGGCTCCCGGCGCCCTCGTGGCTACAAGGGGAATGTTACCCGACTGGGCGCCGGATCGTTCCCAGCAGGTTCCGGGAGCCGGGCGGCCTGACTAGCCGCCCAGCTCCTCGACGACCGCGGCGGCCAGCCGGCCTACTATGGCGCCGAACGGCTGGCCCAGCGACGCCGGCACACTGGTGTTGACCTGGAAAGCGACGGCGATCCGCTGCTGGGGGAAGTAGGCCACATCGGTCAGGTAGCCGGGGAAGAATCCGCTGTGCCCATAGCTCGTTCCCAACGGCGTGTTCATGATGATGACCCCCAGGCCATAGCGGGCTCCCGGGCCGAGGCGGGCCGGTACCCCATCCAACACCCTGTCGAGAAGATCCGGAGAGAACGCGTCTCCCTCGTACACCGCTTTCGCCCAGCGGGCCAGGTCTTCGGTAGTCGAGGCGAACCCTCCGCCCGCCCACTCGAACTGTGGATTGATCACGAACCGCCCGTCGGCCAGCAGAACCTCGTCGGTCCCGGTGAACGGGTTCCCCGCCCCGGCGTAGCCCTGAACGAGGCCGGGGATCGTGCGGCCGTCGGACGGAACGGTGTTACGCAGGCCGAGCGGCGTTAGGAGACGGCTCTCGACTTCCGCGTACAAATCGCGACCGGTGATCTCCTCGATGATCATCCCCAGCAGGATATAGTTGGTGTCGGAATATTCCCATCCCTGACCGGCGGCAAAGCTGGGCTCCTCATCGAGCACGTAGGCGACCAGATCCTCGGGCTCCCAGTGTCTGTCCGGGTCCGCTCGCAAGTCGGTCACGAACTGTTCCTTGAACTCGTAGCGCATCACCCCGCTCGTATGGTTCATCAGATTCCGAACGGTGATGCTCGATGCGTTCGGTATCCGGCTGAACCATGGGCGGTCGCCCAAGTAGTCGGAGGCCTGCGCGTCCAGGTCGAGGAGCCCTTCGCCGACCAGCTGCGTGGCAACCGCCGCGAAATACGTCTTGCCAACGCTCCCCTGGAGCATGCGGTCGCTGGGCAGCATGAGGACATGGCGCGTCGAGTCCGAGTATCCCACCGCGAGCGCCAGCGTCGATCCGTCAGGCAAGGCTATCGCAGCGGTCGCACCCGGGAATTGCCCGGCCTCGTATATGTCGTCGAGGATCGCCTGCAGCCGGCCCCGCAGAGCGGCGGTGTCCGCGGTCGCCACGCCCTGCCCCGCGACGGGTGCTGCGACCGACAGCAACGCCAGGAACGTGACTAGCCGGCTCGACAAAGTCATGGCTCTTCGCATGGTTCGTCCCTCGTGGGCTGGTTTCAGGGGTCACACACAACTTACAATAGCGCTGGCCCCGACGACCGCAAACTTGGCACGGAATGGGGGATCGAAGTGAAGGATAGCGACTACGGACTACGGAAAGAGCTGCCGGGAACGTCGTTCGCCGATGCGGTCGAGCGTGTGACGCAGCTACTCAAGACCGAGGGCTTCGGTGTTCTGACGACGATCGATGTAAAGGCGACGATGAAGGAGAAGCTGGACGTGGATTTCCGGCCCTATGTCATCCTCGGCGCCTGCAATCCGAGTCTCGCGCACCAGGCGCTCAGCACGGACGACACCATCGGGCTGCTACTCCCCTGCAACGTCGTGGTGGCGGAGAGCGGCGCGGGCTCAGAGGTGGCAATCGCGCGGCCGAAGGCGATGCTCGGCATCGCCGGCCCCGCAAGCATAGGCGCGTTCGCGGACGAGGCGGAAGCGCGCCTCAGCCGCGTGCTGGATCAGTTGTGATCGCGGTCTTAGACGTCCTCCGGCAAGGCTAGCTCCAGGCGGTCGCTGGTCTTCTTGAGCAGCGCCCGCCTCCGCCTCTCGTAACCCTCCTCGCGGGTGAACGCCCCGTAGACGGCACTCAGGTACGGCCACACGAAAGCGACGGCGGCGCCGATGTAGAAGCCGGGGACGTCCACGTACGTGCCGGTCAGACCCCGTATCACCGCTTCGCCGAGTACCGACAGGGTGAACCAGCCGGCGATGCCACCACCGAAGAAACTGCCGAACGCATGGCCGACGACGTCCTTGGGGAACGAGACGGCCGCGTCGTATTTCAGCTTCATCTGCACGAACTCCGGCACGAACTCGTTCACGATCACGTAGGCCTGCCTG
>JBDHHZ010000254.1:0-6016 GCA_039589115.1 Gemmatimonadota bacterium
GATCGAAGCGCTGGAAGAGGCGGTCGATCTGGGTGGTGGCCACGTACTCATCTTCGGTTGCGCCGCTGGCGATGTCGGCATCGCGTCCGTGCTGAAAGTTTCGTAAGGAGATAGGGACAATGTCCAAAGCTATAAGGGAATCGACTCTCCAGACGCTCGGTCTGGGTAACGTGATCGACATTTTCCAAAACGGACGGATGCCCGCCGATACCGGTGACTTGGTCGATAAGGTATTCGGAAACTCCGGGAACCGGGGCTCGATGGTCATCTCGGGAGCCAACGGGATCGTCGGGGCTGGAAAGATGATGCAGCTCGGCTCCAGGCTGGAGCCGTTCGGCGTCAGGGTCGTGGGACTCGACTTTCCCGGTGCACCGGACGGCATCGGAAACCAGTACCCCGGGCTGGTGCAGGCCTTCGGCCGCGAGGGCGCCGACAGGATCATGGGGAACATCACCCGGCTGGCCTACGACGGCACTACCCTGCCGGCCGAGCTGAGCAACCTACAACCACGCTTCCTGCTGGAAGCGATCCCCGAGATCCTCGAGATCAAGCGGGCGCACTACAAGCTGTTCAGAGACGCATTCCCGAAGATAGAGATCCGTTCGGTCACCTCGGGATTCCCGAGCTCCGAGTTGGGGGTCGGCATCGCCCACCCCGCCTTTCCCCACGAGATCAACAAGATCTGGGAGGTAGTGGAGTCCGAGCCGTCCGCCGTCTCGCAGCTGTTCTGGTCGATGGGTCTGATCCCGTTGCCGGTAAGCGATAACTGGTCCTTCATCCTGGACGTGTTGTTCTGCGGAGTGACGCTGGCCGGCCTGCGATACCACGACTCGAGCAACATGCCGTTCTGGAAGATCGACAAGATCACCCGGAAGCTCCTCGGGCCTAACCCCTTCAGGGCACACGACGCCATAGGGGCGAAGGGAGCGGATTATCTGACTTGGTCGTGCCTCCACCACCTCAGCGAAACTTACGGCGAGCTGTTTCGGCCGACCGCGGTGCTGGAGGAACGAAAGGAGACCGGTCAGACCTGGTACCCGCCCAATCACTTCCGGCCGCTGGTCGACTGGAAGCTGGACGCTGAGGCGAACGAGGAGTTCAGAACCTGGATCCTCGGCCCCATGTTCCAGATGACCAGCCTGATGCTCCACGAGAAGCGGGGGCATCTCTCTCACCTTAACGCGATCGGCGAGCTGTGCGCCCAGTTCCGCCACGGCATCCTGGCGCTGATTCGCGACCTCGGTGCCGATTCCGTGATCGCGACGGTGGAGGACTACCACCAGTTGCACCCCCAAGCGAAGAAGGGCAACAGCTGGTTCCCCGCCGCTTTCGAAGCGATCGAGACGCCGGAGTGGCAGCAGCTCTACGTCAACGCCGAGCACAACGGCCAGGTCGGCGTGGTCACCATCAATAGGGAGACCTACAACTGGGACGTCGACCGCGAGCTGAATCGCGCACTCGACTGGCTCAAGTCCGAGGCGATCGACAATGTCATCGTCACCGGCGACTTCCACATCGCCACGCAGATGGTTGGCGCCGACACCAGCGACTTCTATTCAGCGCTGGAGAACGTCGAGGACGGTCTACGGATCACCACCGGCTGGCCCTCGACGGCCAGACGCCTGAACGACGAGTTCGCGGTCTCCGTCGGCTTCGTCAACGGCAAGCGCTGTCTGGGCGGATTCCTGGAGCTGCTCGTTCACTGCCACTACCTGGTATCGGTCGATGACGCGCAGCTGGGTTGGCCGGAAGTCACCCTGCCGGTGGTACCGGGCATGGAAGGCTGTCACTGGCCGCTGCGTAAGGCGAACCAGGATCACTGGCCCAAGCTGCTCCACCTGTTGCTCAGCGGCAGGCCCGTCAAGGCGAGCAATGCCGTGGGCTGGCTGGTCGACTATGCCGGGCCGCTGGACGACGCCATTCAAGCGGCCTGGAAGGTGGCCAGCGGGACCGACCACGCTCTCGAGCGTAGGCCCGTCGAGTCGGGTGCTCTGGCCGGCGTACCGACGGACATGAGGGACCTGCCGGCTGCCGATTCGCCGGAGATGGAGACCGCCAGGGTGGCGATCATGGAGTGCGTCCAGCACGCCTGCGGCTCTTCGTTGGCCGAAGCCCTCGAGATTCAGGCGAAGCGCTCGGCCGACTTCCTGGCCTCCGCCACCTGCCATGATGGTGCGGTCGGGGCCGAGTACACGAAGACGATGGCTGTCTGAACAGGAAGGGGCGGCTCTTGACGGAGCCGTCCCTGCAGGGGTTGTCCGTTGTGGCAGTACGCAGTCCCTCAGAGTATGCTCAGGTCGGCTCGAGGCCCGATCCAGCCGCGGCACCACACCATCCTCTCCTTAACAACTCGACGCTTCCATTCACGCGCGCGCGACTCTATGCCGGAGGTGTGTCATGCGACGATTCCTCATATTGACGACGGCCCTCGTACTGGGCGGGCTCCTCGCGGCTTGTAACGGCGACAGCACGGGGCCAGGCTCGATCTTCGGGACCTACACCCTCGTGACCGTCAACGGTGAGAATGTACCGGTCACACTCGTGATGCCACCGGACACCCCGATCGTGTTCAACGCTGGGTGGATCCGACTCGACAGTGATAGCACATACACCATATCGATGACCGTTGACGGTGTGACTCCGGATCCTGGTGATGGGGCATTCACCGTTAACGGGTCGAGCATAGCCTTCAGCGGAGACTTCAGCGGCACCGGCACAATCAGCGGGAACACCCTCACCATAGTCGAGGACGGTGGTACATTCGTGTTCCTCAAGTAGCGGCGACCGGCGCAGCTTGCCAAGCCGCGCTCAATCCGGGATGGTGAACCATATCGTGGGCTCGCCGGCCACGCCGGCTGTGGACATCACTTCGCGCAAGCGCTCGGACTCAACAAAATCACGGGCCGACTGCTGCGTCTCGAAGTCATGCCAGACGGTTACGTCGTTAGGGTCGTCCGCCGACTTGAAGACCGCGTCACCTACCACCCCCATGCCCTTCCGCTCATCGTTGAAATCGTCATAGGCTTGCTTCCACTGGGTGAAGTCGGCTACTGGATGGCGCACAAACAGGCGAATCATTGCGACCTCCTGTGAGGGTGTTGTGAGTTCGGACTGAACCGCCGCTGTGAGCATGGCAGTTTGACAGAAAACTCCAAACTGGTCGCCACGGTTCCCACGAGATCTAAGGTGTCGACCGCGATGTCGATTGATCGCGACAAGCCCCGACATTTCGGAGTGTACATCACGCCAGAATCAGTTGCATCCGGCCGCACCAGCCCGTTAGTCTGCTTCGGGCACCACACGTGGACCCGATCCCGGACAGAGCCATGCGCGTGAGACACATTCTCCTAGCCGGCCTGGCCGCCTCACTGCTGATCGGCGGCTGCCGATTGCTGGGGATCGAGAGGACCGAATGGGCGGCCGGCTCCCTTCGCCTGACTGTGGACGGGCGGGGCCGGGTCATCGGTCTGGTCGACGAGAATTCGGGCCGCGGCTACCGAGCTGACGCCGTCGAGTCGCCGCTGCTGTCAGTACAGTTGGGCGGCGTACTCCATCCTCCGCGTTCCTTCAGCTGGGAGCCCGCCGAAGGGATCGCTACGCTCCATTATCCGGGAGAGGTAACGGCCCAGCTCCAGGTCACGCAGAAGCCGACCCACCTGGTCCTCGAGCTGCTCTCGGTCGTACCGCTCGACGCCGTCGAACTCGTCGTCTGGGGTCCGTACGCCACGACGATCTCCGATACGATCGGCGAAACGGTGGGCGTGGTCCGCGATGCCAGCTTCGCGATGGGCATCCAGGCCCTGAACCCGAAGACGCTAGGCGGCCTCCCTTGGCGCGACAACGACTTTCCGCCGCAGGTCGACCTGTTCGAGTCGGGTGACTACAGCGACCTGAGCGAGGAAGGAAGACGTTACGTCCTCTACCGGGTCGAGGCGGCCAAGCCGGAAGACTTCGGCAGCACGCTGCAGGCCTACTGCCGCGACCGCGGTAGCGACCGGGTGATCGCCAACTGGAACCACGACCTCTACACTGCCCCGCGCTTCGAGGACGGCGGTGTCCTCGGCACGAAGATCGCGCTCTTCGGCGCTCCCACGGAGAAGCTCCTCGAGACGATCGGAACCATTGAGCTGGAGGAGGGTCTGCCGCATCCGATGATCGACGGCGAGTGGGGCAAAACGGCGCGCTCGGCCTCCGCCGCCTACCTGATCCTCGATTTCGGCGAGCGCGACATCGACGACGCGCTCGAGTGGACGAAGCGGGCCGGTCTGCGCTACCTGTACCATCCCGAGCCGTTCCGGACCTGGGGACAGTTCGCTCTCCGCAGCGACCGCTTCCCCAACGGCCGGGAAGGGCTACGGCGCTGCGTCGAGCGAGCCGCCGAGGCGGGCATCTACCTGGGCGTGCACACGCTCTCCAACTTCATCACGACGAACGATCCCTACGTCACACCCGTACCCGACCCGCGCCTGGCGAAGGTGGGCGCCAGCACGCTTGCCGGAGACATCGACGAGCGGGGTACGGAGATCCCCGTCGCCGCCCCGGACTTCTTCGCCCAGGACCGCAACAACAACCTGCACACCGTGGTGATCGGCGAGGAGCTGATCCAGTACCGTGCCGTCTCCCAGGAGGCTCCCTGGCGCCTACTCGAACCCCAGCGCGGGGCGTTCGGTACGACGGCATCGGCGCACGCGGCGGGCGAGTCAGATCTCGTTCGACGGCCTCGAGGGGAATCAGTCGACGGGGATGGGCAACTACGGCGAGGTCCTGTTCACGAATTCCTGGTACGAGCATCTAACGGACGACATCCGGCGGCACTACATCGCCGACGCCAGTCGCACCAGCCACTTCTTCTGGCACATCTACACCCGCATGAACTGGGGCGAGCCGTGGTACGCCGGCTTCCGCGAGAGCCAGACCGAGTACCGTCTGAAGAACCAGCCGTACTTCCGGCGAAACCTCATGCCGGGGATGCTGGGCTGGTTCCGGATGACGCCGGCGACCACCATCGAGGACGTAGAGTGGATGCTCGCCCGCTCCGCGGCGTTCGATGCGGGCTATTCCTTCGTGACCAGCTATGAGGCCCTGAATGGCAACGGCTTCACCGACCGTATCCTGGACGCCATCGGCCTCTGGGAGCGGGCCCGGATGGCCGACGCCTTCAGCGGCGAACAGAAGAAGCGGATGGAGGACGTGGGTAAGGAGTTCCAGCTCGAGGCAGCCGGGCCCGGCGCCTGGCAGTTGGTCCAAGTCTATCCCCACGTCTTCCGGCATGAACGTGGTGTCCGGCAACCCGGCGAGCCGCCCTTCTCGGCCTTCTCGTTCGAGCACCCCGGTGACGAGCAGCCACTCCACTGGATCCTGACCGCCGAAGACGGCGTGGTCTCTGAGGTCCGGATCTCGATCGACGAACGAGAAGCCACCTCCCTGCCCGCGAGGCTAAGAGAGGGCTGGTCGTTGCGTTACGAGGGAGGTTCGCACGTCACGATCCGCGATGCGAACCATCGCAGGATCGGCGACGTCGCCGTCGATGAGGCCGCCTTCCGCATCGCGCCGGGCCGCCACACGGTCACTCTGGACTGCCGCCTCGACCCTGCGGACGAGGCGAAGGCGCGCCTGGAGATCCGCCCCCGGGGACCCGCAGAGGTCGTTACCCCGCCCTGAGCCTAACCCCCGAAGGCACCTCATTGTGGCTGGAGCAACCAGCAGGGTGCTAAGAACTCCACTCCCAACCCACGGATTATGATGCGGCCCACGGCTGGCACCTTTTACTGGAACATCCAGTACCAGCAACAGCAATCACCGATACCTTCCCACATTGGATGGACTTCGATATGGGTATTTCTCGGCCCAAGTTGGCACACTTTCGAGCACACTTCTGTAGCTAGGCTCCTTGCTGCTCGTACTTCTCCAGCAGCCTCTGGAAGCGCGTGTGGTCCCGCACGGGGCCTGACGCGGTTGAGTCCGCAGCGGGGGCGGACCATTCCTTCTTACAGCCGCTGGTAGCGCGATCAGTTCC